>CAZGKP010000295.1:0-4279 GCA_964526215.1 uncultured Candidatus Sumerlaeota bacterium | reverse complement strand
TCTCGATAGATGCTATGTCTGCGGGGGGAGTCATCCGCGCAAATGGCTCGGTGCTCTTGACTTCATAGCCTTTCTTTTTTGCCTCTGCCTCCATTTTTTCAGGCGAAGGAGATATCTTAAGGAATACGCCTGCTTCTTCCTTTGCCAGTTTCAATGCCTTTGTGAATGTTGTATCCTGCTCAACACGCTTTTTTACTTCTTCAAATTCCGGGATATGAGAGGGGATTCTTTCTTTCACATTGAAGACGGCGAGGAGGGTAGGGGTCTCAAAGAGGTCGCTACGTTCACCCACCTTGAGGTTCATAAGGGTATCGCGGAATTTGCTGAGATTGCCTACGCCGTGGAAGTATGTTGTATCTTCATTCACAAGGTTGGTTACTTTCAGGGTTATTCCGAGTTGGGTGGCGAGGCCAGAGAGGGTGGTTGTCTGGTCGAATTTCTCATAGAGAATTTTTCTTTTTCCCCCAAATACCTTCTCGCCCTTTTCCTTTTTGACGTCGTATTCTGCCTGTGTGCGGGCATCCTCATAAGGGATGATATGTTCGGGTCTTATCTCCTCGATTTTCAGGATATGGAAGCCGTGCTCTCCTTTGATGGGTGGAGATATCTGCCCTGTCTTTATTTCCAATGCTGTCTCAACGATTGTTTTTCCATAAGGTGACTTCTGGGCAGTCTTCTCAGACCAGTATGAAGCCACCAGTCCACCTTTTTTAATTTCCTTCCCGGTGGGTTTGCCATCAGGTCCTATTTCGGGTCGTATATTGGCGGGGTCATCCGAAAAGTGGTCTGCAAGTGCGGCAAAGTTTGCCCCCGGCGCAGTCGCCGATGTATATATGTCGCCAATACGGTCCTCCAGCCGTTTTACATCTTCCTCGGTTGCATTGGGGGGAATTGAGAGCATAATCTGCCGCACCCGAACCTGTCTTTCGACCTTGAACTCGGTCTCCCTGTGTTTGTCATAATATGCACGCACTTCCGAATCGGTCGTCAGGGCATCATCAATAAGTGTGTTTTTATTTACGGCGACATAT
This sequence comes from uncultured Candidatus Sumerlaeota bacterium, assembly GCA_964526215.1. Classification (GTDB taxonomy): domain Bacteria; phylum Sumerlaeota; class Sumerlaeia; order MWCT01; family MWCT01; genus CAZGKP01. The sequence goes on along the minus strand of CAZGKP010000295.1, from coordinate 3,248 downwards.
TCGTATCTCACCTGATTCGGGATGCGATATTCCTCTTTATGCCCATCAAAGTATTTGACGATTTCATCTTCAGAAAGCTGAACCTTATCCTCATAATCTTTTGCGGGGAACAGGACGTAGGTGAGACGGATTTTTTCATTCGAGATAAGGTATTCCTGCCAGAGCTCAAACAGGGAGGCCTTTGCCTGACAGGCAAACAGGAAGCGAGCCTTATTCAGCGTCATCCGATAAAGCTGGGCACGCGTAAATGCAGCCTCGTCGCTATAGTTCTGGATACGCATAAGGTATTTCAAAGCCCGCCGTGGGTCCTGCGGATACATCTGTTCAATTAGGGCTTTCAATTCGGAAAGAGTCGCCCTGAGATGTTTTTTTCTGGCGAGTTTCAGAAGCACACGATTGTCTATCGCCTCCGTAGCAAGGGCGGCAGGCGTGACCAGTTTCTCTATCAGGTCAGCCATCCGTAAATCCCGAATGCCCAGTGTAGACTGGTATTCTCGAATCAAGGCATCCTTTGCTGCCTTCATCTCACCTTCCGAGACATTGTCCCACCGCAGGATTTGAAGGGGACCCTCCTTTATCTTGATGAAATACCATCGGCTTTCACGCGGACCACGGCTCATTGACGACCATCCATATAACACCATAAAAGAAGGTATTACCAGAATGAGCGTAATCTTCATAATACGCTTCATTGTCTTTCTGGAGCGGAGTTGCTTTAACATACTTCACACCTCTTAAAAATTAGACTCCAAAACGAAGTTGAAGGACAAATCGGGCGCCTCCAAGTTATGATTCCATCATTCGTCCCGGTCTCCGTTGAAACTATATAGCATCATAGCATCTCATTCCCAACGCCCAACCCCCATACTATCTCAACTCAACTTTCAAGAAACGGCGTTTACCGATTTTCAGCATATGTTCACCTTGCCCCAGAATAAAGTCGGGGGTCGTGACCCGCGCGCCATCAATCATCACACCCCCGCCTGCAATCAATCTGCGTGCCTCACGACCAGAAGCAGCAAGACCCGCTTGCGTCAGGGCGTTCACAATCTGCATCCCACCTTCCCCTCCGAAGAGGGTCTTTACCTCAATCTCATCGGGGAGTTCCTTCTGCCGGAAGACACGATTAAATTCCTCCTCGGCATTGCGGGCAGCGGCGGCATTATGATAGAGCGTAACAAGTTCGCGCCCCAGTCGTGCCTTGAGGTCACGGGGATGAACCCTGTCTTTTGCAACATCACTCAATAACCTTGTTACTTCTCCTTCCCCATAACCGAGTGTAAGGCGGAAATAATCGCCCATCAGGTCATCGGGGATGCTCATTATTTTCCCGAAGATCTCGCGCGGGGATTCGGTAATACCAACGTAGTTACCGAGGGATTTACTCATCTTATTTTTGCCATCTGTGCCAACGAGAAGTGGGAACGTTAAGACGCACTGAGGCTCCTGACCGAACTCACGCTGAATTTCCCGCGCAACGAGGCAATTGAATTTCTGGTCAGTCCCGCCAATCTCCACATCCGAGCGCACCTCCACAGAATCCCACCCCTGGGCGAGGGGATAAAGGAACTCGTGAATGAAGATCGGGCGTTCACCCGTAAAGCGCTTCTTAAAGTCATCCCGCTCCAGCATACGCGCAACCGTATATTTTGCCGCCAGCTCAACTACCTTCGTGAAATTCATCTCCTCGAACCAGGTGGAGTTATAGACAACCTCGGTTTTATCGGGGTCAAGAATCTTGAAAATCTGGTCGAGGTAAGTCTTTGCATTCGCAGCGACTTCTTCGGCGGAGAGGCGCTTTCTGGTATCGGATTTACCGGTCGGGTCGCCTATGCGCGCAGTAAAATCGCCTATTAAAAAAACCACCTGATGACCGAGCTCCTGGAACTGCTTCAGCTTACGGATTGGGACGGTATGACCAAGGTGTATGTCAGGTGCGGACGGGTCGGCGCCATACTTAATGCGAAGCGGAACCCCGCTCTTGTGCGACTTCTGGAGCTTCTCAAGGAGTTTATCCTCAGGAATAACATCCACCGCACCGGACGTAATGAGCTCCCATTCCTCCCGGAGCATATCAGGTATTTTCATTTCGATTTTCGCTTCCCCAAAAAAAATCCTGACATCCCTTTTCATTCTCAAAGAAAAAGGCACTGCTACCTATAATGTGTAAGAACAGAAACTCAAGGAAAAAGTCAGGCATAAAAGATGCCGCCTGGTTTGTAAGAGTTCACAATTTTCTTGACGTCACCGATGCCTACTAAATACAAAAAGTCGAAAAACAATGAAGGAGATTCATACAAAAAGAAATTTCATCAGTCCGCCTCGGTCGGATTCTGACGCTACACAAGCAGACACAGAGTTTATGCGTGACCGAGAGGTCAAGTAATTTCACAAATCTCACAGAATTATACCCTTTGCCCATAAATACATTTTCATCATTTCGAGAGAAACGCAGCATCCTCAATCCAGGAATTATGAGAAAATTTAACACATCACGCCGTAAATGGAAAATGTTAAGATTACGAGCCATTCTTATGCCCACTATAGTCCTGTGCTTTAGCGGGTTATTCTTTTTTCCGCCGAATGCTCACGGAGCCTCGCAAAAGCACGTCCTCGTGCTTAATTCCTACCACCAGGGCTACGCCTGGTTGGACGGTATTATGAAGGGGATTAAATCTGTGCTGCAAAATAACGGGCATAATATTGACCTGAATTTTGAATATATGGACACCAAGCATTACACGGACAAATCCTACTTAGAGCAATTGTATAAAATTTACAAACTCAAATTCCAGAACCGAAAATTTGATGTGGTCATCGCCTGCGATGAGAGCGCTTTTTATTTCACTCTCGAACATCACGACGAGATTTTTCCCAAGATACCGGTGGTTTTCTGCGGGGTTAATGGTTTCAAAGATTCCTTGCTGAAGGGACATAAAGACTTCTTTACAGGAGTAGTGGAAGAGCTTGACATAAAAAAGACACTGGACATCGCCCTCAAACTCCATCCCGGGACCAGAAAAGTCTATGTGATTCATGATAGAACCACGACGGGAATGACAATTGCCAAACAAGTGCATAAAGTTATTCAAAGAAACAATTATCCGGTTGCATTCGTTTTTCTGGTAGATATGGATATGCCCGAACTTCAGAAAAAGGCCCAGAACCTACCGGGGAATTGCCTGATACTTTAACTCATCTTCTTAAAAGACAAATCCGGCAACTTTTTCTCCCCAGAAGAAAGCGTC
>CAZGKP010000294.1:0-4312 GCA_964526215.1 uncultured Candidatus Sumerlaeota bacterium | reverse complement strand
GTCGAAGACACCATATATAAAATAACAATAGATGCCTGCAGAAGATTATGTATATATAGGTACGTTCAAGGTGAATGGGAAGAAAAGAGTTTCAATGGAAACTTTAATTGCTATTCTGGTTTTCCTTTGCTGAATTCCGCAACGCTTTTTGACGAAACCAAAGGATGGGTTATTCCTTTTGGTGCAGGAGTTAGTGAAAAAGGTCCGATAGTCATAAAGAATATCAACTAATTAATATGCAAACTGAAAAGCGACCCGATATTTCACATTGATTCTCCAATTAACTACACTACTATTGACTTAAAGGCGGGTAAATTCCTGTGGGCAATTAATAATTGTGAAACACTTTTCTTGAGATGTTCCGATTCTCACCTTATGTGTTATGAAAATAATTCTATAAAAGATTACGATATGTATTGGAAAAATGATTGGTCGGCTGCGCCTATGGTGTGGGACGAACGCCGAAATGTCGTGGTGAAATATGGAGAAGGTGACTGGGGCTGGGATACTTCTATGTATTACGACTACTCAATGGATTATGGCGACAGCCGCCTCCGTGAATGGGACGGCACAACCTGGACGCTCCGCCTGGATGTTCCTGAACCACATCCGCCTAAAAGGATGCAGCGAATGGTTTACGACGAAGCAAGAGGTGTTGTTGTCTTAGTGCACATACTCGGCGAAACGTGGGAATATGATGGGAAACGATGGACAAATCTAACAGACCGTGTGGGGTCTATCCCATCCTCTTATCGCCCACAAATCGTATATGATACCGCGCATGGTCATGTAACTTTGTTACGAGCACTACACCCGGGCAAATTCGTACTCCAGCTCTGGGCTCTGGAAGATGATGCCACGACGCAGACTTATAGTCGGCGGAATGTGATGCAAGAAGGCTGCGAACCTCGCACCTGGGGGGATACCGGAGTTGATTGCGCATTTACCTCTTCTACAAAATGGTCTCGCATTATCGTCGTGAAAACTGAGGACGGCAGCGCGCCGGATTTTGCGCGAGATTATCCCACGTCTGGGATTTGGGCAGCACCGGTTCTATGGGAGATTAAAACTGACCGTCCACCCGATGTGCACGCCGCACAAACTACCGGCACCCTTGTCTCTATCTCTTATACAAAAGAAATGACCGATAGAATATGTTCATCAACGCAAAGTTTGCGTTTATGTGTTGCGCGGCCGGTTGAACCAATCGGCGTGCCCATCGCTGATACCGGAAAAAATTCAGACCGCGCTTATGGCTCCTGGCAAATCATGCCACAGATAGACCATCCCCCCGCGCCCGGTGAATATGGAGTTTTTCACGACGCAGGGGCGCTCTGCTTCCTCTTCCGCACAACAATGGAACCGCCTTTTTACGGTTCTCCCGCAGGAGATCTGCGTCCTGACGGCAAACCCGCCTCTCTCTGTTATACCATTGTAACCACTGCGCCAGAACACCAAGCCATCATAAAAGAAATCCTTCTTGGACGTCGCGCCACATCATCCGCCGAACGCCGCCTCCTCGACCAGAACGCCGACACCCGCCTCGACATCGCCGACCTTATCACGCTCATCAACAAATAAATCTGAAAAGAATTATTACTCGCATCGCTGTGCCCTTGTGCACTTATGCACTTGTGCTTTGTCTCTCCCCAGAACTCCTCTGCTATCTCAACAACGCAGGTCTGAATGCCCCTGCGCTATTCCCAATGAAGGCAAAAAATCGGTTGACGATACTAAATGCCCCTCATACGGTATCAGCATTTTGATGTGAAATTTACAAAATCACGAGGAGAGACGTGATGGAGGAGAACAAAACCCCTGAAACCAGCACTGCGGAAACCGAAGAAGAGGTTAAGAGTGTCCACGAGGGGATGATGGATACTCGCGGTAAAAGAATAACCCCCTGGGCGTGGGTGGGAACGGCTTACTTCGCTGAAGGCATCCCCTATATGCTGGCAATGATTATTTCCAGTCTTATGTATAAACGGATGGGCATCTCCAATGATAAGATTGCTTTCTGGACGGGGCTCATCAGCCTACCCTGGGTCATAAAGCCATTCTGGGGACCGCTCGTTGACATTTACTGGACGAAACGCAGATGGGTGATATGGATGCAGCTGGCGGGAGCGCTCTGCTTTGCGGTAGTTGCGGTCGGGATTCGTTCTTCTCAATTCTTCACAATTACTATGATTGCCTTTATGGCAATGGCATTTGCCTCAGCAACTCACGACATCGCCTGCGACGGCTTTTATATGCTCGGTCTCACAAAGCACCAACAAGCCTGGTTCGTCGGGATTCGAAGCACCTTTTACCGCTTTGCAATGATATTCTGTATGGGAGGTCTGGTATGGCTCGCCGGGTATTTTGAGAGCCATACGGGTTTGCCTCCGGTTTATGTGAAGGTAATGGCAGTCCCGGCAGATAGTGAGGCTTCACCAACCGAGTATGTGCCGCCCACTGCTGAACCTCTCGCCGGTGAGCAACGTGTTATTGTCACGCCCTTCGAGCTAGAAATCCCCTACGGCGGTGGAGAACGCCCGGTCTTTATCCGCCTTGCGAAACCTCCCGAAAATAATAAAACCGTTGTGGTGAACTTCGGTTATCGAAAAGGACACAAAGGTATAAAACTGAAGGAAGGTGGGCATTTTGAGTTCACCACAGCCAACTGGGATAAACCCACTTCGGCGATTATATCAACGCACCAGAATGTAAAGACTCCCATAGAAGCAACCTTCTGGGCAACGGCGGGTAATATCCCGCTCAGCTGGGGTCTGGTTTTTGCCTTCAGTTGTGTCCTGTTCGTTCTTTTCTTTTCATATCACAACTTCATCCTGCCGCGCCCAATAGCCGATAAGTCTGTTGTTGAAAAACGCCCCATTATATTTCAGCCCGTTTTCTGGCTCATCGTTACGTTCGGCGTCCCTGCCATTTTCTGTATTGGACTCTATAAGGGCAATCGCGCAATCCTGGAATCGGCAAAGGACAAAGTGGTGGCAAAAATAACGGGAGAAAAACCTGGCGAGAAAAAAGCCCCCGTCATTAAGGAAAAATCTGACGCGGAGGAAGCAGGCGCAAGACCTTCCGAAGCATCCGGCAACAAAGAAGGCACACTTGTGAAAATCCTGACAAATAAAAAACAGATGCCCATACTCCTGAAGCTGACTAATTACGCCGTCATCGTCATAATCATTTTTCTCTTTCTCAAATTCAAACCCACCCGTGCCCTCGCCGACAGGGGCTTCCACTACACATCGGCGAATAGCGGTGTTCCCTTCTACAATATGTTCATCTCTTTTTTCCAGAAAAAGGGCATAGCTGCAATGATTGCCTTTCTGTTGCTCTATCGCCTCGGTGAGGGGCAGCTTACAAAGATGGCACCCATTTTTCTGATAGAAAAGGCAGAGAAGGGAGGGTTAGCTCTAACTACGCAGGAAGTCGGAATTGTATATGGTACGGTCGGTTTCGCCTGTCTTACAATTGGTGGGATTCTGGGTGGCTGGCTGGCGGCAACGGGTGGACTTAAAAAATGGATATTCTGGATGTGGGCTGCCATAAACCTCCCCGATATTGCTTATGTCTATCTCTCACAGGTCAGACCTGATGACCTTTTGACCATCAACATCTGTGTAGGCATAGAGCAATTCGGCTACGGGATTGGATTCACCGCCTATATGCTTTATATGATTTATATTGCAGTGGGGAAATACAAGACATCGCACTTTGCCATAACTACCGGACTTATGGCACTGGGGATGATGATTCCGATGATGTTGAGCGGCACAATTCAGATGCTTTTAGGTTACGAGCATTTCTTCATATTTGTCTTATTCTGCACAATCCCCGGTTTAATCACCATCTTTTTAATCCCGCTCGCCCCCGAGTTCGGCAAGAAGGCAAAGAAAAAACCCGCTTGATATATGGAGCGGCACAATCATTCACATCGTAAACGCCGCTCCGAAAATTCAGAATATATAACCACCGAATGGGCACAGATAAAAAGATCGGCGCAAATCGGCGTTCATCGGTGGCGAATTGTTTTTTGTTTTGGGAGAGTCACCGTTTGAACTCAGGGATTAAAATGGCTGCTGCGGATATTCCACCAGAACCAGATGGGAAAATAACGATGGGTCTCGCCAGTTGTTTGCACCGCCTCGCCAGATGAGCTGCCTGTGTTCGTAATCGCCTGAATCAATGTCGTCGAGTGTTGCCTCAAACCCCAATACCCTGCCGGGCTTTATCGTCTCTTTTGTGAGGTTTTCCCAGGGGATAGCTATCTCCAGCGCATAGGCACCGTCCATTTTCGCCGATGCGA
>CAZGKP010000293.1:0-4313 GCA_964526215.1 uncultured Candidatus Sumerlaeota bacterium | reverse complement strand
GGAAATAAGAATGAACTATTGGTTCATCGGAATTAATAACCCCCGGATAGCCCATCTTTATCAAGTATAGTGCTTTTTCTCTCCCCTCATCACCCATTTTTATCAGGTCTAATATTTGTGTTACACACTTATACCTCCCGGGATATTGATTCTTTGCTATAAATTGATATTCTACGATAATACCTTGATGCTTTAGCATAATCGCCAATTTGAACATATAGCTCAATTAAATTGAATATATAAAAACTATCCAGGTACCTTTGGTATCCTTTTTTATACCATTTAATTCCTTCTTTTTGATTTCCGAAAACATTAATACAGTAGTCTCCCACTAACATAAAATCAAGTATATCCTCTTTGCCAAGTCTAATTCTTTGAAGTGGTTCTTTATAGCTCAGATTATAAACTTCTCTTGGAAAAACTACGATTTTTTGGGGTAGGTCTGGTCTGAAATGTATCTTCCAATTAATATTAATATACAATAACAAAAGTACTATAAGTATAATTGCCCCCCCAAATACTACTATTATTTTCCCTTTCATAATCAAAACGCCCCTAATGAGGACCAAAATCTTTGTATGTCATCTGTCCTGTCTTTGGATTCTTACACAACGATTGGGGTCAGACTACCGAAAGCGATGAAATCTCAGCTATCGCCCCATTTTTATTTTTTGGAACAGGTGCAATTGCCTTAATACCATAACCGCCCTACTTTGATTTGATGATCCTTCTTTCCATTAGCTCTTTGTTTCCACAAATTCGTTCGGGAAATGATGTTATACGGACCATAGGCCTCAGAGGGAAAGGGGAAAAGTGAGACGTATTCATTTCGCTCGTGTCATAGATGAAGTATAGGGCAACAATTAACTATTTATGTCAATATGAGTTTTCAACGCTTTCGGTAGTCTGACCCCATTTCTTACCGAGAGTTGCGCCTAACGTCGCCAATGAGCAGCGAGACCGGCTCCCGCCCAACGTGAGGATAAGTTGGCACTCAAAGAAATCTCAGCCATCAGGACCTGCCATCGGTCTTGTCTGCTCAATGGTCCTTATTAGCGATTAGTACAGATTGAAGATGCTTGATACTATATCTTCGCTTTGGCCTAATGGGCCGCGGATGGTCCCGCCCAGACCAGAAAACGGTGTGGTCTTTCCCTCTGTCCTAATCCAGTTTACGTAGATGATTTTGAAGTTGAGGGCATTGTATTCACCAATCTCCTCAACAACTCCAATGGCTTTGATTGCCACTTCAGTCGCGCCCCTACCCTTCATCTTCTTAAGCGCGATTCTGTCGCCAACCGCTATCTGGTCAATCTTGTTTTGCGCTGTATCTTTGTCGCCAAACCATAACCCGTGCTTTATGAATATGGCGACCATATCCTGGCCTGATACGGTTGATCCAACAATCCAGAACTTTGGCATTTTCCTTCCTCCCTTGAACGTGAATGAATAGGCTCATGCCGCTAACTATTGTTTATATAGTTTCTACATAAGAACCTTATATCTGGCAAATAAGCCGTATGAAACTCCTTTAAGATATATTACTTTCTTATGATAAATATCGCAATAACATAGTGTTACAAAACACAAATATTTCATCTCGGGGTATTATGTGGTTTCCATATAAGACCCGTAAATATCTTTTCTCTTAGGTAGATTACAAAGCGTCCTTCTCAGCCGAATGCCACAGGTTATGAAAATAGCAAAAGCGTTTGACCCACATGCAATACTTTTGCTCAGTTCGCCGATTGTAATGACGAGAACATAAGGCAAACCGGAGCTGCGTAAGCAACTTCGGTTGCCTGTTGCTCCCGCGCACTGACATTCGCTCTGTCGAAGAATTATAAAAGATATGTGCGGGTGTCAATTGCATTCTTTCTTCATTCCCCTCACAGCACTACCATTACGGTATTGCTGAGGTATCCTTAGCAGAATTTGTTGATGGAGATGATTTACATTAACAAAGTATATCTTATCCTTTTTCTCCATATCAAGTATTTTTTTCTTTTGGGGATTGCTCTTCGATTCTTTGTTCCCAAACAGAGGGCGGGGGGGCAGACTCGCCCATGAAGCCGATTATATGTTACCTATGTGTTTTATCTTCTCACGGTCTCCGAAATCAGGTCAAGAATTTTGTCACTCTTTCTTTGACTCAAATGGATATATGAATAGCAGGAGGGGTGGGCATACATCAAGAACTATTTGGCTTCATAGGCAAGTCTGTCCCCTCAGCTTCGTTAAGTAAATTACGAATTGTCTAATGCCATCAAGCGAGAAATTAAGAAAAATTTGCCTTCTTTACTTCCGGCGGTAAAGGTGTAAGTTGACCTTGCAGGTGTTTTCATAGCCGCGGTGGGTGAGCTGGAAACGAACTTTGTGAAAGCCTCTCTTTAAGTTTACCGACCCTGTTAAAATATTGCCGGCTCTTCGATTAACCGGTGCAATGATGCAATAGCCGTCAATGAAGAGCCAGGCATCTCCCGTATACTCGACGGAAAAATCATAACGTTTCTCGGTCTCCGCCTTGAGGTATCCCTCCCAGCGCAGGCTGAATGGTGGCAAGACCGGTTTATGGCCATTCGCCTCCCAGTTGAAACCAACCCTTTCCACCGGGATACGTTCAAGCAGGGGAGATTTGAATGAGAGGCGATAGTGGAGTTCTCGCCAGGCACCGGGGACAAATCGCCCACTCATCGAGAGGGGAGTCACCGGTTCAAGCGCACCGGTTGGCGCAGATGGCGTCTTTACATCGGACTTGTCAGGTTCATCAATTGCTTTAAGGGAGATAGGCTTAAGGTAGCTTTGATAGTGTTTTCGGACTTGTTTCAGGCGTTCGGTTTTTAGCGGTAGTAGATTGTCTTTGAAAAGCAGGGTCGCGAAGATTTCACGGGCAAGGACGTAATGCCCGGTATCTGTGGGATGAAGTGGCTCGCCGAAGTATTGTTTGTTTGCGGGAAAACCGCGTGCAGTGAGAAATGGCACGTCAACAAATGCGATGTTATTCTTCTTTGCAAAGGTGCATAGTGCCTCACGGTATACGGGAAAATCTTTACTTTCTTTGCGATACTTTGATGCGCCCTGAAAAATGGGAAGGATGAACACGCAGGGTGCACCGCTTTTTGAAGCCAGCCCCTGAATGCGTGCAAAGTTTTTGACAAACCCATCTTTGCCCACACGTGGGACTCCACCGGGTTTTCCCACGGCGGCATCCCGAACTGGCAAAAGCATCTTCCGCAGAAATGAATAAAGGCGACTCTTCCATAAGAATCCCCTCACTCCCTTGAAACGCCTTAATCTCTGATATACCACCTCATCGGCATAACGCTCCGGACTCATATCATTCCAGCCGAATAGAACGGTTATGATATCGGGCTGGAGGCGTTTGCGCATCTCTCTAAAAAAGAGATAGCCTTGAAACGCGGTATAACCGGGGCAGGCGAGCGGAATGACCTGCCATTTACGTTCAGGGAAATTTGAGGCAAGTGCTCGTTCCAGAATCGCCGGGTAGGCACTTTTTTGAAGGACGCGATACCCGAATGTGATTGAATCCCCCACGCACAGGATGCGAACGGTATTCTTTGACTTTTCCCCGAGGGGAGGATAGCGGAGCCCCAGTTCATTGGTAGAAACAAGTGTAAAGTCCCATGTGGTATTTTTCATTCCGCCTTTGGCACGCCAGAAGAGTTGAGGGTCTGCTTTGAATATTGAGACGTTGCGTCCGGTTATTTGGGAGGGAGGTTTAACAAATGCAGAGATGCGAGGCACCGGTGGCAGGAGAAGTCGCACCAACACCTCCGCAAGGAGGAAAAATCCTGCAACGGCGATTATGAAAAAAAGGCAATACCGTAATTTCTTTTTGACTCTGGTGTTCATTACTCAAGATGAAAGAGTATTGACATACTTTTGGGCGGAGGGCAATCTTTTTCCCCATTTTGATTACAAGGATTTCGTCGGAAAAAGTGTAAAAATTCTCATATACTCTATATTCTATCTATGGTTGGATCTTCCAACTGAAACGGGCGCATCAGGAAGATTATCCCCCAAATGTTTTTTTATTTCTTATATTTCAACCCGATACTTTGACAAAGTTAAGATGCGCCCAACTGAAACTTACGTGTATTAAATGATGTCAGATTATGGAAATTACAAAGTGGTGCCATACCGCCACGGAGAGCTTGAGGGGCTTTGCCTCGAGGGTTTTGAGCACCTCGACATAACATCGGTGCCTTTTGATGAGCTGCCCAAAAGACCCACAGCGCCCTTCCGCCTACACAAGTCAACCCGGAGCCGCTGCACGGTGAGTTTTGATTTCA
>CAZGKP010000292.1:0-4322 GCA_964526215.1 uncultured Candidatus Sumerlaeota bacterium | reverse complement strand
GATTTGTCTCTCTGATGAGGTGTATGAGGCACTGATGGGCACACGGGAAGAAAAGAACTTCATCGAGGGACCACCACCGCCAGCGTGGTAGTATTGGATGCGGGTTAGTCGGGATGAAATTCCTCATATACGGGGCGGGGGCAATCGGGAGCGTCTTCGGCGGGTATCTATGCAAAGCCGGACACATTGTATGGCTCAACGGACGCCCCGCGCATATCAACGCAATCAAAACAAACGGACTCCTCATAACCGGCATCTGGGGTAAGAGGCGCATCTCAATCCCAAATGCAGTCCGCAGCGTTGAAGAAATCCCTTCCGGCATAACCTTTGACGCCATTTTTATCTCGGTAAAGAGCTACGATACCGCCGATGCGGCACGGGCTATAAAACATCTTGTTGGCAAAGAAACAATTGTTGTTTCCCTCCAGAATGGCTTGGGGAATGTTGAAGCAATTGCCGATTCTGTCGGGCGGGAGCACACAGTCGGCGGGCGCGTCATCTTTGGCGTGGAGTTTCATAGCCCCGGCAAAGTCGAGGTAACCGTCTATGCCGAAGAGGTGATGCTCGGCTTGCCGTGGCAATCTCCACTCGCGCAAAAAGTAAAATCTATCGCACAGGCAATAAACGCCTCCGGCATCCCCACAAAATACACCGATGAAATCAGGAAATACCTGTGGGCAAAAGTCCTCTACAATGCCGCGCTGAATCCCTTGAGCACGCTACTTCAGGTCTCTTATGGTTATCTGGCGAAGTATGCCGAGACGCGTAATTTGATGCGCAGGATTATTGATGAATGTTTCGCCGTTGCCACAGCAGAAAAAAAACCCCTCTTCTGGGAAAAAAGTGCCGATTATTTCACCGTTCTCATCAACCGCCTCATCCCCGCAACAGCCAGACATCACCCCTCGATGTTACAGGACATCCGCAAAGGCAAGCAAACCGAAATTGACGCCATCAACGGAGCGATTGTGATGCGCGGCAAGAAGTCGGGCGTTCCCACGCCGGTAAATGAAACACTCACAACCCTCATCCACGCCCTGGAAAAACGGGGGAAAGACATTTGAACCCCCATTATGAGCAACCACAGACTCCGATAGACCTTATTATGTGCGTGTATGTAAAAAGTCATTTTTAATAAGTGCCTATCCAAAAACCCGTAATGAGTGAAACCAGCAACCATCTTTGCGAAGGTTTTCGGATAGGCATTAAGCCACCGATTTCGTCCGCATAAGGCGGACTGGCTACTGATTTTATTATTGACCAAGATGAAGGGAAAGAAATATAAGACAATTAAATGTTAAGGTAACAGAAGAGAGCGGAATAGCAGGACATTTTACTGATCGTTCCCGCCAGAGGCGGATCGAAATTGATTCAGGAATTATGTGAAAATCCACCTTAAAATAGGACAAAAGTTGTCCAGCTTAAGGGGAGCACTTTATTATTAATTCGCTTGCTGGTTTATTGTCATTATTGCTCTATCTGTATGAGGACGAAATTAACGCAGGTTATTTCGAACCAGAGCCACAGTTATTTTACTATCCATCTATGTATCCTTCTCATCTCGTTACACCGCATAAACTGAAGCTACCATGAATAATTCACCGAACCCGTCGCTTCACCTGACTACTATTCCGCCGGCGTTCCATACCGGCAGGTGATTTTAGTCGTTAGACACATATATCCTATATTTAGTAAAAGGAGGGTCAGAGTAATGCAAACTACTAATGTCAAACAAGAAGCATATCATCTGTTGGAGAAATTGCCAAATAATGCAACATGGGACGACTTAATGTACAAAATCTATGTTCGGCAGGCAATCGAAGCTGGCATTGAAGATAGCAAGGCTGGTCTAACTATTGATGTAAAAGATGTTCGTGCTAAGTTCGGATTGTCGAAATGAGAGTGCATTGGACAAACACAGCAATAGAGCATCTATTGGCAATTTACGAGTATATTGCACAAGATTCTCCTATGTATGCTCAACGAATGGTTGATAGATTAACTCGGCGTTCAGAGCAGATTGCAGCTTTTCCTCTATCAGGACGCAGGGTACCAGAGTATGAGATACATAACATACGCGAAGTGATTGAGAAACCATATCGGATTATTTACCGCGTGAAGCCAGATCAAGTGGACATTTTGGCGGTAGTGCATAGCGCCCAGTTGTTACCCTCGAAGCCATAGATAAATGAAGTGTGTCTAACAACTCGCTACCGCTGACTCGCCTATTGGTGGGGTTAAGCCTGGTCGTTAGCGTTCAATACAGCGTATAATACCGCTTCGATACGACTACAGAAGGTTGCGTGTTCACTTGTTGTTCTTCTTCGTTTTGAGGCTAACTACTGTAAATTGTTTATATTATTTCCCCGTTCCTGATTTGAATACCCTGGAAACTCCTTTATGCACATAACCAGCCCCGACAACCCGAATGTGAAATATCTCAGGCGGCTGCAGCGCAATGCGACATTCCGCCAGCGTGAGAAGAAATTTCTCATCGAGAGTCCGGCGGCTGTTAAGACCATCCTTGAGAACCGACAACGCCCCGAGATGCTGTATTGGTGCCGTGATTTCTTAAAAGAAGCAACTGGCATTATTGAGACCGCACAAAAGCGGAAGATTCCAATTACCGAACTCTCTGCTGCCTGTTTCAAAAAAATCACCGATGTCCGTGCCCCGCAGGGAATTGCCGCCCTTTTCTCATTTTTCCACTTTGACATCGAGGAGATTTTTCATTATCGCAGTGCCTTTATCTTGTGCTGTTGCGGGATACAGGACCCCGGAAATCTGGGGACACTCATCCGCACAGCCGATGCCGCTGATGCAACCGCCGTTATTACGCTGCCGCCATCTACATCATTTTACAATCCAAAAGTGGTGCGCGCATCGGCGGGGTCAATCCTGAATATCCCTCTTATAGCTATTGATGAAGATGAATTTCTCACAAACATAAAAAAGAATAGGATTAAGATTTTTGCGGCGACACCCCGTGGTGGCACGTCCCTGCGCAAGACACGATTCGAGCTGCCAATGTGCATAATGGTTGGTTCGGAGGCATACGGTCTGCCTCTGGCGATAATGAAAATCAGTCGGCGCGTTTCCATACCGATGCGGGCTGGTGTCGAATCGCTCAATGCCGCAGTGGCGGGCGCACTCTTACTGTATCAGGCGAGTTATAGGGCAAAATGAAACCCCTCGATGTTACAGCGCTCGAACCTTTGCGCCAGCGGGTCTTTGATTCACATGCGCATCTCGCGGATGCGGCGTTTGATGGCATACTCGATGAAGTCATTGCTCGTGCCAGAAGTGCGGGCGTTGAGGGCGTAATAAATCTCGGTGACACGCTCCCGATGAGCCAGAAAGCACTCAAGCAGGCACGGCGTTATCCAGATTTCATTCGCGCTGCGGTGGGCATTCATCCTTATGAAGCAAGCCAGTACTCGGATAAAACAGAAGCGGCGCTGGAAAAACTTGCCGTGGACGAGCTCATTTGCGCAATCGGGGAGATTGGGCTTGACTATGTGCCCCGGACGATTGACTACGCGCCGCGGGATGTCCAGCGTAACGTCTTCAGGCGGCAGCTCGCCCTTGCCCGAAACCTGAACCTACCCGTTGCGATTCATTGTCGCAACGCCTATGACGATTTGATTGAAATCCTCGAAACAGAAGTCCCGAATGGAACGAGGGGCGTGGTGCATTGTTTTTCCGGCAATAGCGAAGATGCCCGGCGAATTTTAGACCTGGGATTTTATATCGCTTTTACGGGCACGATCACATTCAAGAATGCCGGTGCTCTGCGCAAGATTGCATCGGTGATTCCGCTTGAGCGGATATTGATAGAGACCGACAGTCCATATCTCACGCCACATCCATACCGGGGAGCGCGACCGAACGAGCCCGCTTATGTGCGATTTATCGCCGAGGCAATATCGGCATTAAGGGAATTACCCCTTGAGGACGTCTGCCGCATAACAACCCAGAACGTCCATCTCTGCTTCGGGATAAAATCATCCGGCGCATCCGAGGATACAAACTCACAGAATATGCACCATCATTGATATATGCTCTATCCTCTCGTTTCTTAAGGAACCCAAAATATTGCTTCTTCAATCCAGCAGAGCCACGAGGACCCTTTTTTCCGAAAACATCAAAACCCTTCTTGACTTTCTGGTTTTCTCCCCCATAAGCGTTTGCCACTTCGTTTGTAAATGTATAGTCATTTTTTCACAGAAAGGGCAATCCGATGCCGGGAAAGAAAATTATCTGTTATGTTGTCTCCGAGACTCACTGGGACCGCGACTGGTATCTGCCGTTTGAGAAGTTCC
>CAZGKP010000291.1:0-4413 GCA_964526215.1 uncultured Candidatus Sumerlaeota bacterium | reverse complement strand
TATCATGCAACAAGTCTATTCTATCATACGATTTGTCGAGATTTCCCACGCAAAGGCACAGAGATACAGAGAATATAATATTTAGTCCTGTCAAGAATACATTACACCGGGAGCATTTTTAAGTGCCTGAACTGCTGCAATGCGGGGGATTTACTCCCCTCCGGAAATCTCGGCTACAGCACGACGATGGTCCCTGTGAACCTCAACCATTCGCCCGAGGATTCCCGAAAGGACGTAACTCCAGAAACCGAAGAAAATCAGGAAGGTTCGCATCTGCCACATAACCACGATAAAGCAAACAATAATGGCGACCGACACGAGATAATCAAAGGGTTTCCGTCTCTCGAAATCCATATTCTTAAGGCTCGGATAGTGCAGGTTACTCACCATAAGATAGGAGAGGATAACAAAGGGGATCGGGATGATTCGGAGGATGAATGTTCCCTCGCCTTCCCCCACTGCCCCCACCCGCCATAATAATAGAAAGGTGGCAACAACCGCACCCGCTGCAGCTGGTATGGGTAAACCCGTAAACGCCTTTTTCTCTTCAGCGGAAACCTGGACATTGAATCGCGCCAGCCTTAATGCACCACAGATGGCGTAAAGGACAGAAACACCTACGGCGATACGATTCATCCCTCCGCCAGAAGCAGACTGGACCTGTGTGAATATGAGCATAGCCGGCGCCACACCAAATGCCACCAGGTCTGCAAGTGAATCATAATTGACCCCGAAGGAACTCTGCGTTCGGGTGAAACGTGCAATCCTGCCATCCAGCCAATCTAAAAATGCAGCAACTAAAATCAGCCAGCACGCAAGGTCGTATTCACCACCGTATATATGTATGATTGAGAGGAGACCACAAAAAAGACTCGCCGTCGTAAATAAATTGGGCAGTAAATAGACTTTTCGCATTGGACATTCCCTTTTCGGAATCAATTATGCCCATTGCCACGATCCGGGGTAGCAAGAATTCCCAGAATAGTGCTACCGCCCATAACCCGCATACCCGGCTTCACCTTAAGTTCGGTCTCAGTGGGGAAAAACGCCTCCGTGCGGGAACCAAAACAGATTAAGCCGATGCGTTGTCCCCGCTTTACGAAGTTTCCCCTTCGCAATGGACAGATGATGCGTCGGGCTATCATACCGGCAATCTGTTTTACAAAAACAGGTCCCGCATCTGTCTCAAATGCAATCAAATTGCTCTCGTTAGCGCTTGACGATTTTTTGCTCATTGCATTGAGGAATTTGCCGGGTATGTATTTCGTATCCACAATACGCCCCTCGCAGGGGGCACGGTTTATGTGAACGTCGAAAATTGAGAGGAATATCCCCACTTTAATCGCCCTGCCGCCGGGAAAATCGGCGTAATCTACCACCTCCACAGTATCTACCTTGCCATCTGCGGGACTCACAAGCGCCCCCGGGACATCCGGAGGGACACGCTCCGGGTCGCGGAAAAAATAAAGGACGTAAAGCCCCACAAGGAGCGCAATCCCCGCCGCCATATTCCACCCTGATACGAGACAAACGGCGGATAACAAAAAAATTGGAATTATAATCTTCCAGCCGGTTGAGGCAACTTTCATAAAATAAAAAATATCCCTACTGTGTGTTCTAAATGACGAAAAAAATGATAAGAAATTCGCTCCACACAGGCAAGGAAAAAAAATATCTCTCACACAGGCAAAGTCTCCGTGTATATCTTGGGGGGCAAAATCCGCGGTTTCTTCTATCCTTGACTTTTTCCCGAAACATCTGGAGTTTATTTTATATTACGCGCCATTTCGTATCAGGGGGCTTTAACTCTTTTGGATTCGACCGGACCTAAAATTCACCCCGTTGCCGCGCGTTCCCGGCTCATATTTCGCATTGTGCTGGGGGCATTATGTTTATTTCTATTTACGCTTGTTTGCGCCCTCCTCAATTTCTCCAACTTTGCGGTGATTTATTTCTTCAGCCTTCTTGCCCTGATTGCGCTCTTCAAGCCTAATTACGCACTTTACGTCCTTGTATTTCTGCTGCCTTTTTTCGGCAATAATCCGGGGGGAAAGTATAGTCTCTTCTTTATTGACGAGCTTGTGTTGCTATTACTTTTGCGCTGGTTGGTGCCTTTGATTTTCGCAAAGAATCCGCGTATTAAATGCACATCTTATGCCGTATGGATATGGCTATTTTTCCTGGTTACGCTGATTTCAATCTTCCCACTCCGGCACGAATTTGGAAAGGCGTATTTCTCGGCGGTGAGCGCCGGTGAATTTATGCGGCGGATTTACACGGCCTATGCGGTGGATTTTTTCTGGTCTGTTCGCCTGACGCTCGATCTGTTTATCTCAATCCTCTTTTTCTTTTACATAATAAACAACGTATCACAGGAGGCTCACCTGCGAAAGGTCGCCTTTTGTGCGCTTTCAGGTTTTTTCCTCGCCATCACTCTGGGGATACTCGATTTCCATAACGTCATTGATTTGACCTTTATCCGCCCGCTGAACCGCGACATTCAGCGCTTTGGCTACCGGAGATTGATGGGACTCTTCTGGCACTCCGGGTGGTTTGCGGAATATATTGTCCTGCTCGCGCCTTACTATCTGGCGTCCTTCTTTGTGGCGAGGCGCAAACCGGGCAAGTGGGACATCATCCTTATTCTTATGATTGTTTATGCGATTGTGTTCACTTATCAGCGTGCGGGATGGATTTCATTTGCGGCGTCTGTCCTTGTGTTATTGGTTCTGGGGAGACGGAGACTTTTTATGTATCTATCCCGCCCGCGTGTCCTTGCGACTGTTCTTGTTATGTTATTCATAGCAGGGGCGGGATTTACATTCCTGGTAACCTCTCACCGCACCGCCCAGACACATCTGGCTTCCCGTTTGCGCAAAATCTTCTTCGCCGAAGACCGCACACGGATATGGGACCAGGCGATATTGCTTTACAGAAAAAAGCCACTTCTGGGAATTGGTGCAGGCAATTATTACTATTACCACCGGACAAACTTTCCACTGGGGCATCCTTATTATGATTCGGACAAGGTTACGGCACACAGCACATATCTCCATATCCTGGTGGAGCGGGGACCGTTTGCCCTTTTGGTATTTCTAATTCTTATTGGAATGGCGTTTCGTATGGCAGCGATAACCCTTAAGCGGACAAGGAACGCTTCATTCCGGCACACACTTGCGGCGGCATCATTTGTCTCGCTTGTGGGCTTTGCGGTCTATGGTCTTGCGCAATATATGTTTTATGTCCGCATTGTGGGGCTTTTGTTGTGGTTCACCCTGGCAATGACCGTAATTGCAGGGCGGGGAGTTGTGGAGGATTATTGTCCGTTGAAGAGGCGAGGCAACAAAATCGCCCTGGCGGCTTTCGTTGCTTTTCTACTCATAATCCTCGCATTCTGCCCGACTGCACGGGACCTCTTTCACTGGCATAGATTCACCGCGGACAAAGAGAGGTATCTAGACAGCTGGGTTGACCCCTGGGATGAATTTCGCATTGATTGTTACAGTGCCGTAATCGAGGCGCAGGTGACGGTTCTTCACCCGGACGTTAAGACAAACCCTGTGCGTGTTGATATGACTGTGAATGGGGAACCCGCGGCATCAATTTCAATACGAGACCACGAGTATCATAAAATTGCCGCACGGATTCCGTCCGGGCATTACGGACATCTGCGCATCCGTTTTCGCGTGAGCCGTCCGGTCCGAACGATGGATATAGTTACCTGGCTAAAGGACAAAACGCCCCGTTATTGCATAGTTCAAAGGACACTCCGGTGTCGCCCGCTCGGTTCGGAAGGGATTGGTTTCTCAAAGTGGGAGACCGCTGCCGGGCATCGCTTTCGCTGGACAGATACCCGCTGCGCCTTATGTGATATTCGTGTGAGCTCGCCAACACTTGCGTTGGAAATCCTCGCAGCCAATCCCGACCTTGCCCAAAAGCCTCTATCAGTTTCACTCACGCTGTCTGATAATAAGGGGAATAGGATTGCAATAGAGCAGCTTAGATTCCTCGCCCCGAAGGTGGTAAGGCGTGTGCGATTCGACCTTGCCCGTTATACGGGCAAGACCCTCCGACTGCGGATTGAGACCGACCGCACATTTTGCCCGCTCGATTATGGGGGGGCTGATACAAGAAACCTGGGGGTTTACGTGAGCGAACCTCTGTGGGAGTCCTTGCCGGAGGCAAGGTGATTCACGGGTCCAATGCCGTGCCCCAGTGGTCGGGCGAGGCGTATTGCCTCGGTTACATACTGTTTTGCGAGGCGCACCGCCTCACGAACAGGTTTCCCCAATGCAATATAGGCGGCGATTGCCGATGAGAGTGTGCAACCGGTGCCATGTGTGTGGCGGGTGTCTATATGCGGGGATTTGAAATGCTCAAAGTTCTTGCCATCAAAAAAGACGTCAATCGCCG
>CAZGKP010000290.1:0-4452 GCA_964526215.1 uncultured Candidatus Sumerlaeota bacterium | reverse complement strand
ATTGTCCGTTTTGTCGTATATGACGTTTATGTCGTCAGTGTCAACAAAAAAATGAACCAACCCCAACTTTTTTTGAGCCTCCTGAAAATTGTGGATGAGGGGGGGATTTCGCTCTGGATGTTTTTTTATTCCTTACCCGATTACGGCTCACCTTCATTTACGCCGACTATTTTGTAAAGAATATAGCCTTCTCCACAGGCGAGTTTTTTTAGATAACGGTTTTTTAAGCGCAGGAATATTGGGTTTCTGATAAGTTCGGAAGCTGCAAGATGTGTTACATCCATTCTCCTGAGGTCTCGCAAAATTGTATCTGCACTTGCGTTCTGTGCCGTCCATAAATCAAACCATCTATCGCCTGCCTGAACAAAACGCCGCTTCAGCCATCGCCCCGGCGACAGTATCTCACCACTGTAAAGAAAAACCTTACCTCTTGGAGGGACATTCGAATTAAGGAATTCCGCCTGTGCAAAACGCGGTTGCTCGGCAATATATCTCATAAGTGTTTTTTTAGATAGCCCCGTCCAGGGATAAAGCCCTGTTTCGCTCAGCCTTAAGTAATACATCCTTGCCGAAAGGAGGAGGAAAAATATAATGCCACTATAAATAAGGGGCATCCGCAAAAATGGATGTTGTCGTATTGTCAGCGTTGTTGCAATTGCAAGTGCCACAAGAAAAATGGCGAAAATCCCCTGAAACCAACGCACCTGTGCATTTGACCCGTAATGCAATACGAATAGCAAAAGCAGGAATTGTATGCCCCAGAAAAACCGCAGCTTTCTTTTTAGAAGCGATGCGATGAAAAATGGCGGGATGATTGTCATCGCAAATATCAGCGCCCAGTTGCCGCCCCAGGTGAGAAGTGGCATAATCCCCCTCGCTCTTTTCGCCCACCCATACGCACTGCCGATAGGTGGAACTCCGTGCATTATGTGGAGCGTGAGCGCCGATGGGATAAGGTCGGGGCGCGTAGGAAATTCCCTTAAAAAAAATGGAAAAAATGGATTATGGATAAGCAGTGCGTTTTTGAACATCCAGGGAAGGAGCGGCAAGATGGCACCACTTGCATAGATGAGTAAGTTTTTCAAGGGGCTGATTCGACGGTGCGGGTTTTTTTCCAAGAGTGATGCCGCAGCAATCGCCAGCGGGAAAATGCCGAGTGATACCGAGACTATTATGAGCTTTACCGCAACCGCTCCGCCCGCTGAAATCCCCGCAAGAAAAAGCCATACATCTTCGTGCGTTCTCTGCCAGTGCAAAAGCGCAACGAGTGCCCCTATCAGAAATGTCCCTGCCGAGAGGTCAACGAGAGATGTCGGCACCCATCGCAGAGTGAGCGGCATTGAGATGAATAAAAATACTGCCACCAGCCCCGTAAAAGGTGAGCCGAGTTGGCGTCCCGCAAGATAAAGTCCCACGCAGGTCACAAGCGCAAGGAAAAGATTCATCACTACGCCCGCCTGTTCCTCACCAAACCTGATTGCGGCAAGATAAAACATCTCTATCTGAAGCGGATAGTTGTAACAGAAGCTGATGGAGACGGCGGCGATTTTTCCCTCGAGCGCATAATAATTCGGCACTGTTATGTGATAAAGGAATGCATCACCCGATGTATCCGGCACAAGGTCATAGAGGAAAAAAAGGAGGACAAACGGTGCGCATAGTAAGAAAAGGATGCGGAAGTGGATGGGGCGGGGCGATTGGGTCTGAATGTTTGCAACGTCTATTTTGATGCATTTGAGTGCAAGAGCGCCAGCGGCAATCCCTGCAAAGAATATCGCCCCCAGAACGCCGCTTCCCAGTTTGCCAATAAGTCCCGCAAGGAGGATAAGGTCGCCGCATATAAGCACGCCCATAATGCTGGCATAAAGGAGGCAATGAAGTCGGTCGGGCATCCGCCTTGCCAGCCCACTTATCCATAACGCAAAAAGCCCCCATCCAATTGCCGCCACGACAAATATCACAAATAATGGGAGGAAAAGTAGCATCTGTGCAATCAGGCACCCTGCTCCGAGAATTTATTTACTATGGAGACACGGAAGACTCGGAAAAGAGATAGAGAAAGAAAAAACTCCGTGCTCTCCGTGACCTCCGGGGCTAAAAAACTACTCTGAGAATATAAACCACGGGGAACACTGGGAGCACGGGGAAGAAAAAAAATCCCGTGTCCCCAGTAATTAAAAACTATTTTTCACCCTTTCTGGAGATTGAAGATTCGCCGTGGTGAATCATGAAGACTGCTCGAGTTATTTCTGCGGGATGTTGAAAGTGGAGATAACCCCGGCGCGGACTTCTGTTTCCCCGACTGTTCTGCCGCGTAACGCTATTTTGTGTTTACCTGGCGGGACATCTATGAATGCGTAAAAACCGGTGCCGTCTGTCTTTGTAGCGAGATGAATTTCAGGTAGCGAAACCTCCGCACCATCCAGTGGTTTCCCCTTTCCATAAACGCTTCCAGCGATTATGCCATTTGGGTTTGCAATCTTCCAGGCGAGGGGAGGGACGTCTAACCATTCTTGAAATGCCCGCTTTTTAAGGGTTTTGAAAAATTTATCTGCCGGCAATTTTTCGCCGTTGGTGCTGGCATAGCTGAAGAAGACAAGACCGGATGCCCCGAGCTTGCGCGCAATCTTAATTTGCTCCAGCGTTCCGCTTATGGTGTTCAGGTAACTACCGATGCCGACCGGCGAGATGCGAAGAGATTGGTGCCGCAGCGTGAAGTGTGTCCAGTTGTTAAATTGCTTTTTATATTTTGGTATATGCTGGCGCTTGTAGCCCATCCGGAAATTCACATCGAGGATATGGAGGTGATGCCAGTTCTCCCAGTCCTGGATGCCCGCCCTATATGTGCCGGTTTCTTTGAAATTGCCATCGGGGATATCGCCCCAGCCGATTGTGCATACCGAAACCTTGAGGGAAGGTTTTTCGGCGATGAGTTTGACATAAACCTTGCGCAGGAAATTTGTGACCTGATTGCGCTTGAATTCGCACCACAGGGTATCTCCCGGCGAAGGGCGCTCCGTGTCCGCCGCGGCAGGATAGAGTTTATGGAAGCGCTCAAGGGCAATCGGGTTGTATCCCCATCCACCACCGGGATAACGGATGTAGTCAAAGTTGATGCCGTCAACGTCGTATTTCTTCACGATGTCGAGGCAGACATCAATCGTATAATCGGAGACTGCCGGGGCGCCCGGGTCGAGATAAATCGTGCCCTTTTCCCCGATGTTTTCACCCTTTGCGTTCACAGAAGCCCATTCGGGGTGTTTGCCAAGTATGTGGGGAGATTTAGGCATTCCGTGTTTGAGGCTGCCCTTATAGATGCGGAAAGCAACAATCCAGGCGTGAACCTCGATGCGCCTCTTTCCGCCGGATGTATCGTGGGCGAGGTCAATGATGCATTTCAGCGGGTCGAAAGCAGGGTCTTCGATATTTGATGCGTGCGGCTCATAGGCAGAATCGTAATAGGCATCACCGGTCTTGCGCACCTCGACAATGAGGGCATTGATGTTTGCACTGCGAGCGGTCTCAACCAATTTTTCCGCCTGTGCTCTCGTCAGAAAGCCATCATTCCACGAATCCACCCACAGGGTGCGATACTCTGTTGCGTTCTCCGTCACAATGAATGCCTTTGGGGTTCCATAGCGCAGGTTTTTCTGATTCTCACCGCAAGCGATTATGCAATACCAGAGGGCGGCATTTTTTTGAGTGGGGAATGTGCATCCAAACACGCCATCGTTCGGTGCACCGTCTTTGTGCGAGCCGTCATCAAAAAGAGGAAGCGAGAGCGTTTCCGTATGGGAGCGAAATACCGCCCACACCTTCTCTCCCCGGAATTTCGGATTCATCTTTGCGGTGAATGATGCGCTCTGCCCGACTTGGGGCACAGCGGGCAAGAGATTTACCCATTCTGCCAGTGAAGCATCATACACACCATTGCCCGCAAAAGCATTTGCCATTAGTAAAACAAGACAACCAATAGACAAAAAATGAATCTTTTTCACTTTTACCGCCTCCCCTAATTTGGGTTTTATATTGCGGTGCATCGAAGTAAAAGCAAGGGATTTTCTCCGATGAGGGCGAATAAAACGAATAATTTCACTTGCGAGCCGGTTATAGTTGTCATCAAAATAATTAAAAGAAACGTCAAAGATATAGTTCGTTTAATGGATGTAGAAAATATCTATACTGGAGGAGGTTAAAGAGATGAAAATAATGAAAATGGCTTTATGCGTAATTCTGGTTGTAAATGCTGGTATTATGTCTTCTTGTGGGGAACGGGTCCGAGTTGATGGTGCCTACCTGATGGGAGGAATAGCGTCGCTGGTCAAAATAGAAAGGGAGTGGACTTCCTTTTCGGCAACGGAATATTACGGCTCGGAATATTTCGGTTCTCCGGTGAAGGTAATATACGAGCAGAAGAATCTCACAATTGTCTTTAAGGATAATCTGGGGGGC
>CAZGKP010000289.1:0-4531 GCA_964526215.1 uncultured Candidatus Sumerlaeota bacterium | reverse complement strand
AGGAGGTCGTTCAGGGTAACCACGCCAGCGGTGCCGCCGAATTCATCAACCACGATAGTCAGGTGTGAGCGGGAGCGCTGCATCTCGCGCAAGAGTTCGGTCAACCCCTTTTTCGGCGGGACGAAATATGGCTTGCGGATGAGGTCGGCATAATGTCTCCTTGGATTCAGCAGGAGTTCCTTTATGTGCAGGACGCCCGCAATGTGGTCAATATCTTCCTCGTAAATCAGGACGCGGCTGTGGTTGCCTTTGCGAACGGCGTGGAGCAATTCACCCTGCGACAGATTATGGGCGTAAGCCTCGAGCTCGGTGCGCGGCGTCATAACTTCTTCAACGGTTCTCTCGCCGAACTCAAATACGCCATCAATCATTTCGCGCTCATCTTCTTCTATAAGCCCGTCAAACTCGCCCGACATCAGCATCATTTTGAGGTCCTCATCGGAGGCGGCATCGGCATTGCGCGTAACTGGCAGACCGAGCAGGCGAAGGACAAATGCCGTAAAAAGGTCAATAATTGCCCGCATCGGTGTAATTATGCGCGTGAAAAAGAGAAGTAACGGGGCGCAGAGGATGGCAAAGGTTTCCGTGCGTTCGATGGCGAGTGTCTTGGGCATAATCTCGCCCAGAATCAATATGAGTAATGTAACGGTGAGTGCACCGATAAGGAAACTGACTATGGGAGAACCGGCAAGATAACTTTTAGAGAGTGCCCCGGCGCAAAGCGTCGCAGCAATATTGGCAAAGCGGTTCAGGAACAAGATGGATGAGAGTGTGATTCGCGGAGAGCCGAGCAGGGTATGGATATAGTGGTATCCGCGAGGGCGTTCGTTTTCAAGACGAGTCCGGCGAATACGGTCAAGGGAGAAAAGTGCAGTCTCACTGCCCGAAAAAAATGCCGAGAGGGCGAGAAAAATTGCAAGTAAGACCCAGAGGACTCCTTGTGAGTTGCTTTTTATCTGCCCGGTGAGATTCCCAACATCGCCCGCTGAGGCTATGGCAGAAATGCAAAGAAGCAACACAACCGGCGCAAAGATAACAATAAATGAACGGAGAATGCTTCGTTCGGGAGGTTCAGAATCCAAAAAAACCCCTTCCCTCGAAAAACGGACTCTGACTTATCAACTATTCAATTATGTATAAACTAACCTTGCTTTCGATTTCAACCCCAAAAATCTGTGAAAGTTGACGGCGACTGATAATTTCCTTATCTCCCACTTCATTTCTCAAGTTGAGAAAATAAGGAAGTGTAAAACACAAAATGCTTGTTGCAAGAGATATAAGGTGCCCATTTTTTCTCAATGGCGGCTATTATTATGGTCAAGAAGCCAAAGATGAAGATTATGCGCGAGTGACGTGAATGAACGCAAAGATTTGCCATGGCTTTGCCTCTTCAGCGAGGGGAAGAGTTACATTGAGGACACCATCCTTGAATTTCGCCTTTACGCCGAAGGCGCGCCATCGGTCGGATGTGGATTGCACAATTATTTCGGGGGGATGTAAAGAAAGTTTACATAATTAAAAATCAGCCGACCGGAGGCTCACTTGTGAGATGTTGACACTACACGAGTTACAGCAGATTTGGGTGGCACGGGTTAACTGGCACCGATATTGCTCTATTAAACACTACCCTGTGCAAAACTATTTCCCCAGAAAGCCCCTCTCACATCGGAACGCCCCGTTCCGGAGGGGCTTTTCCTTTCTTCCTCTGTGAGACATCCGCAATGATATATTTGGGAGTTCGCGTAATATCCGCAACTATGTGAGATTTTCCTTCTGCGTAACCGTTTTGGAGATACATACGTTGCATTAAACAAGCATCATCGGTAACGGTTTTAACTCTCGTTTGATAGGGTCTAATGCCAGTCATAGAGATTCAAGCGTAAATGCGCCCAAGAACGTGGTGTTTCCCTCTTCACCCAAAATGACATCAGAGCCGCCAACTTTGCCCTGATACTTGAATAGTGCTATCCTCTTTTTACGAATTATTTTTTCACCATCTGCGAGTCTGAATTCCTCCTCGGCGATTGGCTCAATGCCCGGTTTTTTAAGCAACGGGCAGGGGATGATGGAGTAAATCGCACCGGAGTCAATCAGTAATTCCACCTTTTTAGTTTTTTGGGGATTGGCAGAATTCGCGACCTCAAGTTCAAGAACCGTGAGTGCCATAAATTCCGCCCTCCTCAGACGTTAATGGGATACTTGCCATATTTTTTTGCGGTCTCGACCATTGCGCGGAAATTTTCGGGTTTCACATACTCGGGTATAGAATTGCTCGAACCCAGGCAATATCCGCCTCCCGGTGCCACTGTACGGAGTTTTTCCTTCACCTCTTTTTCGGTCTCTTCGGGCGTGCCACGCGTCAGCGTATATCCGAGGTCAATATTTCCGATGACGCAAAGTGTGCCACCATAACGCTTCTTTACCTCGACGATGTCCATTGCCTTCGGCTCGATGGGATGCACGGCGTTCACCCCTGCGGCAATGATGTCATCGAATACGTCCCATAACACGCCGTCCGAGTGATACATAAAGGGTAGATTATGCTCTCTGGCGACATCGCCTATTTTTCTCAGCCAGGGAAAGAAATATTTGCAGAGCGCATCGGGCGACATCAGAAGCCCCGATGCATAAGCCACATCATCCGTATACCAGAGCACGCCGACAATGTCGAAGGTCGCCATAGTCTCAAACATACTGAGTTCGAGGTTGCCGATTTTTTCGTGCATCACCCCGACGAGTTCAGGGTCGTCATATAGCGCCATTGAGAAATTCTCGAAGCCCATCATCTCCCACACCATTGTGAAGATATCGCCGTATTGCCCGATGACCTTCATACCATCGGGCAAGAGCGGGCGAATCTCCTCGAAGCGCTCGTAAGAGATGTCCTCCTTTTTGGGCCACACATAGCGGTCGAATTCCTCGCGGTTAGTGATTATGCCGTCGTGTTCAGCAGCCCAGACCCTGTCAACGCCTGCGGAGGTCTTGGTGGTGCGGGGTGCTCCTTCCCCTTTGATTTTGCCGGGATTCATATCAATTATGGGCTGGAGTTTTACATAATCGTATCCGGCAGCCACAGCAAAGTCAATCTCATCTTTGAGCGTATTGACCGGTCGCCCCATATACACCTCCTTAATACTCTTTGCGATGCCGAGTTCCACGAGTGGAACATAATCGGGCTGACCACAGCGAAGCGCCGTAACGAGCCTCTCAAAATTGGGTTCTCTCGTCATAACACATCTCCTTTTGTAGTTCAGAATTTACCCTTTACACCATCTTGAAAAACGTAAAAAGGGAATGGTCTACCATAAAAACATCTATAAGGATAAGGATTGAAGATTGTGGGTCAAGTCTGATTTGCAATTGTCAGCATTTGATGGTAACTATGAAATGGAGAGGGGGCGATTTTTTTTCTGGTGCTGTGAAGGTGGTGAAAAATCCCCTGACCCCGAATTTCAAGTTGCGTCAAATTTCTTCGATAAATTCCGCCCCGCATTGTTGACACTTATATCAGATCGAGAATTTTTAATATATATACTGGTAACAGGGGCTGGGGACAAGTCGTTAGACTTATCCAGGCGATTGTGGAAAGTGATTGACATCATATAAGCAAATCACCATCGTTTATCATAAATGATGGGAAAAGGGAGGCAGGTTCTGTTTCTCTTTTCCGGGTTTAGAGACGCTTGTTGGATAAGAAAGTTTAGCCGATGCCACTTACCCTGGGACAGGTCCAGAAACAGGTTCAGCGGCTCGTTATGACGCCCCAGATGCAGCAGGCTATTAAACTGCTGCAGCTCAACTCAATGGAACTGGAGCAACTCGCCGAACAGCAGATGCTGGAAAATCCATTCCTCGAACTCTCCGATGAAGAAGAGGTCTCCACCGAAGACCCCTCTACCATCAAAGCCATCCCGGAAGACCCCTCCAGTCCACCTATAGCCGATCCCCAAGCCAATAACCCGACTTCCATACCCGAGATTGGAGATGATGCACCCGTAGACCTCGAAAAACAACCCGAGGCTTTTGATAAGGTTGACGTGGATTGGGAAGACCTTTACGACTACGCAGAAAACAGGGTTTATTACGCGCGTGAGGTGTATGAGCAACACGACTTCACTGAATATACCGCTCTCCCTACGACTCTCTATGAACACCTGTTGAGGCAATTGCACCTATCATCCATCGAGGGTAAAGGCATCGAAATCGGCAAATACATTATAGGCAATATTGATGAGGATGGCTACTTACGCATCTCAGGGGCTGATGTTGCAAAACATTTCGATTGCACCGAATCAGACGTTGAGGACGTTCTGGATATAATTCAATCATTCGACCCGCCCGGCATTGCTGCACGTTCCCTTGCGGAATGCTTGCGTCTGCAATTGGAAGACAAAAATGTTCGCGATTCTTTCATATACAAATTGATTGATGAGCACCTTGAAGACCTTGAGAAAAAAAGATTCAAAGAGATAGCCAAAGCTATGGGCGTGGGGAGAGAGCGGGTTATCAAGGCATTTGACACAATCTCCCG
>CAZGKP010000288.1:0-4578 GCA_964526215.1 uncultured Candidatus Sumerlaeota bacterium | reverse complement strand
GGGGTTATTTGTTAACAAAAATACTTGAACCTTCTTAAGGTACTCTGTTTGAAAATGGAGAAAATAAAAAGAGATTCTTGAGAGGATAATCCGCCACAGGTAGATAAACAAAATATTGATAATTCCACGGTCTAACGTCTCCGAATCCAGACATCTTATTGCTGGATTCAGGTAATTGGTTGGAATTTAATGTACCCCATTTTCAAAGACCTGAACTCTTGCGAATTTAGAATGTGCTTCCGGTGATCTTAACCAGG
Organism: uncultured Candidatus Sumerlaeota bacterium; assembly: GCA_964526215.1. GTDB lineage: Bacteria > Sumerlaeota > Sumerlaeia > MWCT01 > MWCT01 > CAZGKP01. The sequence continues at coordinate 4,321 of CAZGKP010000288.1, read as the reverse complement.
GCAATTTGCATTGGTGCGAGATTCAGATGCGGTGTGGCAGCCCTACCTGAGATGAGTTCGGTATATTGCGGGGCGGAGCTTTTGGGCGCAACGATTTCTACATTCACTGTGTGCCGGAGGTGATTGATTAGATTGACAAGGAGCGCGCCGTCTTTCTCTATGCATCGCCACTCAATGCCCCAGATTGGTTTACCATTCATTCCGATGAGGCTAATTGGAGATTCGATGTCGGCTGCCGCCAGCTCCGGGCGGAATTTTGCCCACAAATCCTTTGCAGTTTGCTCTTCGAGGAATGTCTTCGATATTGTTGCATGGATGAGTGGTCCCGGGTGCGGATGGTTATATTCGTCCCGCTTCAGGCATTCCTCGCCTACCGCTATCACGAGACTTCCTCTGCGCCGAAACGCCTCAATGCCCTTGAGCGTGGCAGTCTGCACATTTGTAGCGCCGGGGATTATGAGTGCCTTGTAATTACCCAATCTGCCATCCTGCACCTGACGCTCTGAAATAAAACCGATTGGCACTCCGCAAAAACTCAACGCTTCATAACAGCAAAACAGAGTCGGGAGATATTTCGCCGAATAAATTGTGGACGGGATTGAATAAAGGAGCACCACTTCCACCTTTGCGCGCTGGAGAGCCGTAACCTCCTTTGCCAGACGCATCAGGTCGAGCGCAGCACGCCCCACCGCCTCCACATTCATCGGGCGCGTCAGTATGCTCCCGCAAGGTCGGATTTAGCATTGTTGGTTCGTTCCCATACCCAGATGGTCGTGGCGCACTGTCCATGAATCGCCCCTTGCCACAGGACGGCGTAAGTGTGGGCTGGCGGGATGGCGCGCCGTTCACGGTCATAAATCAGGTGATTCTCGGAATTGAATACCGGCGCAAACTTGAACGAGCGCTGGAGGTCATAAAGTGCCTCTTCAACCTGCCAATCATAAGCCCATTCACCGGAACCGAAGTTATACATCGCATTACAATCATTGCCGTTTATCTGACCGAGAGCGGCGAACTGTTCAAGGTCAACACCCCACGCCACATTCCGCCGCTCGGCGAGCACCGGCATACACTTGGCGTGGACGGGAATACCCGGGTCAATCGAGTGGATTATGTCTGCCATCCACCTGTGCCATCTTGAGAAACGCACCATATTAAATATGCACCAGTTATAAAAGCGGGGCAGTTCGGCGCGGTCTGCGGGGATTAGGGGAGGCGGCACTGGCACTTCGGAAAACGCCTCGTAATGAGTGCCGTAGAGTTTGTTTATTCTCTCGATACGCCCGTGGGTTTTTTCAAGATAATACGCCCATTGGGGTTTAGTAAACGCGTCATCGGTGCAGTCTTCATAGACCGGTTCGTTGGAGAGGCAGAGGCTGTGGATGGCGGGGTTGCCAGCCAGCATCGGGATAATGGCGCGCAAGTGGGTCTCGATGAGCCAGCGAGCCTGCGGGGCATCAATCGTATATGTTAGAAAACCGCCCCTGTATCGCCTGAGGTCGGGATATTTATCCTTTATCCACTCGGGGAAATAATGCGGGGAGAGAAGAACATTGACCGCAACATTGTTTTCCGCCGCCCGCTTCAGGGGCGCGAGAATTGATGTCTTGACGCTCTCGGTATTGACACCATCCTCAAATACAACCGCACTCGGTCCCGTCTCAATCTGGATAATGTTGACGCCGATGTGCGGAAAGAGCGGTATATCTCTGCGCACCTGTCCAAAGTGCCCGAAGCCGGTAAAGAAGACGGGACTGCGCCTGGTCTCGGACTCACCGGGATATTTCACGTCGGCAATGAATGAACCGTTCCGAATCTCAATCTTGCCGGTCTGGTAGCGCGGGACAACGGGAGGAATTGCTTTCCCTTCGAGGAATGAACGCGCGCCGGATTCTGCCATATCGAGCAAAGCTCCGACGTTATCTGCCACACTGTGTGCGCGCCGCATTTTGCCATTTGCAATATCCTGTGCGCCGTAATTGATAAAGATGCGGGCGATGTTCCAGCGCATTCGTTCGTAATCAAGGGGGATGCCGCATTTTCTCTCCGCCTTTTTTATGAGTGCCTCAATCGGGGCAAGGCGTTTTTTCTGCGCATCAAGAATCCGGCGCGTTTCTTTTTTCAAGAGACTGCGCCCGACGCTTTTTTTCGCCATCAGGTGCCTTTTGCCAATTGTCAGAGTTGCCGTCAGCTCGCCGTCGCCGATTGGCAGGATTTCTCCGGGGAGGACAAAACTCTCAACGACTATGGGCGCGCTGATATTGATTGTTCGTTTAAGAAAGATTTTTGCAGTGCCGGAACTCTCCGCCCTGGCGGGTCTCTCTGCCGAGAGCACAAGAGAGGCTGTGGTGCAAATGTTTCCGGCAAAAGGATGAAGCAGCGCCCCCGGAGCGAAGTAGTCCCAATATATTCCACCGAGTCGGTGATGAGGGAAAGAGTGGCATCATCCGGGGAGGCAAGGAGCATCGTCCCGTAAGAGGCGGGGTCTTTGCAGCTGCCGATTCCGGGTGTCCATTCAATCCAACCCCTGCGACCTGAGCCATCATTGTCATTAACCAAAAAAGTGAACCCGAAGGCGCGACCGGGAGAGGGCGTAAGGGGTGTGAGCGTTTCCCAAGGGAAGGCGATTTCGCAAACGAGACCGTAAGTGGTCGGTTTGGCGGCAATCTTAATATCATTTATGCTGCCGCACATTTTTGCGCCAAGTTGCCACGCCCACCGCTCGATGCCATTTCCCCTGCATCCAAAACCGTACTCATAGACATTCTCGTCAAACCCGCCGCCAGTGCGGTTCCGGAGCGGGTCGAAAGCCACCTGAATGCTATCGCCTTTCCATAGCCGCTTGCCCGCAACTATATGATGGGTATTATCGCTTACATTAAAGCCGAGATAAAGGTAGGAAAAGTCCCACGCTGCGCGAAACGTGGCTGAGAGGTCATTCTTCCCGCCATAATCCTTGAAACCAAGAATCTGACCGATGTGCGCGGGGATGTGGACAGATGGAGCACCAACACTTCCCCAATCCGAAATGTCGCCATCAATTATAGGAGGCTCTTTGGCGTACGCTGCAAGTGCAACCCCGCCGAGTTCCGACAATCTCTGATAGTATTGGGTCGTGCGGACCGAAGCCGGATGACCGGAAGACGCATCGGCGCTCACCCCTGAAGCTATCGCGAGAAGGAGAGCAAACATAATAATGGCAAATATACAAGACGTATAAAGTTTGTCCATTGCGACCTGAGAGAAATATTTCAAACAAATATGTTTTATATTCCGAACAATTCTGGAGGATTGCAAATCATATCTAACACCCCGTTTTCTATTCCCTTTGAAGTTATACAATCAACCAATACCTGCCAGTGACCGAAACAGAAGACCTTGCCAAACGGGTGCACAATTTTTGATTTTACCTTCTACCCTTCGAGTAGTAGTATTTTTTCTGTGTCTTGGTTGAGGGATTGCCGGGTAGAGAATTTGGTAAATTTTGAATTGTCGATTTTTCTCCGCCACAGTGGATTAGATTTTTAAGTTGCGGCGATAGTCGCGCTTGTTCTCTGTTAAGAAAAATACATCCTGATACTTTATTACTGAAATCCTTCAGGAATAAATCTATCTTTAATGTGAGCGGGGGGGCATTATGAGATTTACCTGTGCGAAAACCTTAAAGGACCTTGAAGAAATCGCCGATATGACGGGTAGGATATTCCCCGACGAGAGCTGGTTTAGTTTCTATCGTAAACGAATAAATTTCCAGACTAAAGACCCGTATTTTAAACCCGCACACTCCCGCATCGCAAAAGATGCGGGTCGCATCATCGGGCATGTCGGCATTATCGAGAAATATATGCGCATTGGTAGCAGTGTAGTGAAACTCGGCGGTATCGGTGAGGTCTTTACGCACCCGGATGCGCGCAAGAAACATATCGCCTCCCGCCTGATGACAGACGCCATTAAGTATATGCGCGAAAATAAATATCCGCTCTCGATGCTCTTTGGCATACCGAACTTCTACCACCGCTTCGGCTATATAGAGGCGACGGGGAATTACAAGGTCTTTGTCCCATTAAAACACGTGGCAGGCATCAGCGAAACGGTTCTTCTGCGCCCCTGCCGCGAGTCCGACATCCCGGCGTTGAATGCCCTCTACAATCGCGCTTATCAATCAAAAACCGGAACGATGCGGCGCATACCTGCATCGTGGTATCGGGTTGCAAATCCTGCCGAGGTATTTGTCGCACCCAATACGAGAGACAAACCGAGTGGTTATGTTATTTTGAAACCCACGCGAGGCGCATCTCCCCCCACGAATATCTATGTGTCC
>CAZGKP010000287.1:2680-4614 GCA_964526215.1 uncultured Candidatus Sumerlaeota bacterium | reverse complement strand
TTACAGTGGGCGAAGGTGTGGACGTAGGTGTGGGCGAAGGTGTCGGTGTTTCTATCGGTGTTTCTGTCGGTGTGGGAGTGGGTGTGGGTGTTGCTATTGTTGACCAGAGTTCAAAGCGCATATCCATTGACTGACCGGCGAGGCGGTGTCCTTCGGGCCATATTAGTTCCGTCCATTCGCCTTCCGAGCCTACTTTCTGGAGTGCATCTTCGTTCCAGTGGAAATGAGAGGAACTCAGCCAGGCCCATTTATACTCCGGTGAAACGGAAGAAAACATCGCCTTGATAGAAAGGAAATATGTCTTGCCCTCTTCCTGTACCCAGGGTGTGGAGAGGTCGCACTGGTAGGAGAAGGGATGTTGATATGAGCCGGGGTTGTTCCATAATGGGATAAATCCGACTTCCTTTTCTGTATAGTTTGAACAAACTTCTTCGGCGAGCAGTTCACCCGGTTTGCCAGAGGGTGAGCCGGCTTCATAAGAATACATACTCAGAGTAAAGGAAACGGGTTTTTCGGAGGGCGGGTCAACCCATGCAGCAGTATTGGACATCCAGCCGGGATATGCGCCCACCCAGCGAATACGCCTGATGGGGCTGCCATCCAGACAGTGCCAGTCGTCCGCTACGACTATATACCTTGTTATCGGACCGTATCCCTGCCAGGATTCCACGCCAAATTCGTCGGTGTATGCATAAGACTGTTTCCATTTGCAACCTTCTGGTGGGACGGGCGTGGGGGTAGGAGTAGGGGTAGGTGTGGGCGTGGGCGTAGGCGTGGGGGTAGGAGTAGGGGTTGGCGTGGGCGTAGGTGTGGACGTAGGTGTGGGCGAAGGTGTCGGTGTAGGCGTTGGAGTTGGCGTCTGTGTTGGTGTTGGCGTCGGACCCGAAACACAATCTATCTCGAGGACATATTCCCACGGTCCGGGGCAGGGATAGTCATTGTAATATCGCGCCCCCACCCAGGGCCAATATATTCCCGGCCCCAGAGTTGCTTCCACGGTAATTTCTTCACATTCCTCACCTTTCGCATTAGGATATATCCAACCGGTGGAATCATCACAATCACCTGAACCGGGTGGGTTTGTTTCCACAAAACCGATACTTACTGGAATCTCTGCAATGGCGGTCAGTCTGACGGTTGTGTTTTGAGTCAATTCAATTTGATAGCAGTCGGTATCACGGAGACCATCATCTGCCCAGAGTAAGCCACAAACGACATCTCCGCAGTTAATATCAGTGAACCGGGGTACAGTCATATTACATCCGCCATTTATATCCTCACCGCAGGGTTCATTCTCCATAATGCTTCCCGGTGGACAATCAACATCGCAGGGAGGCGGCGTTGGCGTCGGAGATGGCGTTGGTGTAGGAGATGGCGTGGGCGTGGGAGATGGCGTGGGCGTCGGTGTGGGGGTCGGCGTGGGAGGCGGCTCGGAAAGAACAACACGGGCACGGATACCGATGTCAACGCCGGCTGTACTCATATCCTCCCAGGGCCCCTCCAGACCCAAAAGTGCCATATAACATTTATCTGATGCAATGGGGACGTTACTATCACATGGCACAGGGAATGTATAGGATTCGTTTTCAAACTTCAAAACAACGATAAAGTCGTCTCTTGCAGATATTGGAATAGAGCTTGGTAATCTGACGGAGTGATAGCCCGCCTCCAGAAATATATGGTGCAAGCTACGCCCGAGCTGACCTTTCAGTTGTGAGCCATCAAAGTGGTCATAAATGTAAATGTCAACATTGGCGGCATCGGTTGTCCAGAATTCAACCCTCGTCAGTGTAACATCCTGTTTGGGGGTAAATCTGCATAATGCCCAGGCTGTTGTGTTTTCTTCATATCCAAAAGAGGCGGTCCAACCACCATCATCATAATGGTGAAGTCTTTCATCATATCTGTAATCCTGCCAGTCGTCCATAAAAGAG
>CAZGKP010000287.1:0-2580 GCA_964526215.1 uncultured Candidatus Sumerlaeota bacterium | reverse complement strand
ATAATGGTGAAGTCTTTCATCATATCTGTAATCCTGCCAGTCGTCCATAAAAGAGGAGTATTTCCCCATGCCGGCGGAGCGGTATGCTATGGTGTAGTAACCATTATCCCCCCAGCCCGTCCCCCAGCTGTTCTTCACAATCCAGGCGCCTTTACCGCCTGCGTGTGTGAGATTATCATCCCAGCCCACGATAAGGACGGCATGGTTCACGCCTTCACCGTGATAGGGGTGATGTAGAGTATAAGAGCCATCATATAGCTGATATTCGACAAACCATTGATCGCTCCAGTCCACACCTACGAATAAGCTGGTATACACCGGACCAAATGTATGAATATAACTTTTCAGGACATCGGTGTCGGCGATGGCATCGCCGCTTATGATTCTCCAATTGAGTAGTGTCTTCAGATATGGGCAGGAGGCATTGCAAGCTACGTCATTGTCCACATAAGGGTCGCAGGACTCCGAGACAACTCCTTTCTCTGAGAAAAAACTCGCGAGGTTATAATAATTACTCCCGCCACAACTTGTATCATACCAGTTACATTCCTTGGCATTGTTCTCCGAGAGGTCAAATTCACCTGCGCCGTCCAGGATGAGTTTGGATTCAAAATTTCCAATTGCCGCAAAAGCGTAACACGCACCACAACCTCCCTGATTTTTTACAGGAGTAACCACCCCGTAGTCCCGCCAGTCAAACCTATCGGGCAGCGCTTTTGCCGTAAGCCCTTTACGCGGAAAAGTCTTTCCTTTAAGATGCGACAAATCCATCGGTGGCGGGATAAAGCCCGTTCCCGGCGGCAACACCCGTTGCTCCAACTGGCGACAAGGCGCCATCTGTGGCTTTACATACTGAGCCCAGAGTAATTGGCTCGGTAAAAAAAGAAATATGAGACTCAGACACATCTCAACTCCAGACGACAACGATTTCTTTCTCATCTTTCCCTCCTAATTGGCATTAAATCGTTACCACTCGGACTGAACTATCTTTCACGAATTTGCAGAAAATTAGCTCTTGCCTACTTTAAGTAACATTTATCAGTTTGTGAAGTATAGATGTCAAGAAAGAAATATATTTTTTTGGCAGGCTCACGGATTGGTTCAGGAGGTTGGGTCGGTTCAGGTAGTTTGTCGGTTGAAACGTAATCTGTGAGAAATCAGTTTCTGATTTGGATTGGGAGGAAAAAGTCTTGATACCGGGAGCGGTGTGAGGCGTAATATCTGTTATGCGTAAGTTGTGGGATATTTTGATAATTGTTGTTTTTGCGCTTTCTGTTTTGGGGCAGGCGCAACAGGAGGAATCTTTGCGCCTTAATCGCCCCTTTCGTATCGGGTTCTTGCGATTGGATGAGGAACAACCACTGGGGCTTGATTGGTATGAATCGCTTAAGCGCTTTTTTCTAAAACAACCATCATTACAGCTCGCACTCAAGGAAAAGGGATTCACCGGCATTGCCATCCTTCCCGCAGACGGTTACCGCGATATGCTCCAGCGTATGGACCATAACGAATTTGACCTGGCGTTTTGCTCGAGTGTGATATTCGTGGAGCAGGCGGGAGACTATGGTCCCATCCTTCAGTTACGCAGTGAGATATTTGATTCGCGAGGGCAGGGTATGACGTTTCACAAGGGCGTGGTCATAGTTGGCAATCATTGCCCGCTTTTTGGAGATAAAGAACCCACACCCGAGGAGGTGCGGAAATACGTCACCACGCACCCGATGGCATTTGTATCCGCCCACAATGCAACCGGTTATGTCTATCCACGATTGGTGCTATGGCGGAACTATGGGGTGCGCGAGCCGGGAGACTTCATCTTCTGCGGCTCCTCCGAGGAGGTGGTGAAATACGTGGTGAATGGGCTTGTGGACATCGGAGCTTGCGACCGCGACACACTCGATGCCGTATGCAGGTCTTACTGCCCCGACGTTGAACCTCACACACAGGCACGCATTCTCTTTGAGACCCCCCCTGCACCCACAAGTCCCATTGTGATACGTGCCGCTCTACATCCGCAAAAATCCCGGCTCGGTCGCATTATTAAAGGTGTGCTGAAGATATTTTACAACAATTCAAAGCGTCCCGGTGTCCCCCGTGTTGCCGACAGCCGCGATGAAAATTTCAAAAACCTCCGCGAGGAAATTAAGGCATTTCATAAACTAACTGAGAATTCACCCCTTACTTCCGGCGGTAAAAGTGCAGATTGAATGGCGAGCATCGCAGGCTAAAGACAAGGCAGGACGATTGGTCCAGAAGATAAAAAAAACCAGACGTGAAAAACAAGGTGTAAAGAATAAGGGCCTCGGGATGGGAAAAGAAAGCACCAAAGTCGTCAGGAGAATTCCTTTTCTCCTTGACGAATGCTTATAATGAATGACTCCCTACTCCGAAAAAAGAAAGCTGGGGGTTTAACATATTGATATTTAATGTTTTACACGACATTTAAAAAAGTTTAACCGAACAATGGGGTACAAATGATATTAATTCTATCGGAGAAGCATCATTTGTCCGAGGACTGGTTCGTTAATTGATTGACCCCCGGGAAATAAGAATGAACCATTGGTTCATCGGCATTAATAA
>CAZGKP010000286.1:0-4648 GCA_964526215.1 uncultured Candidatus Sumerlaeota bacterium | reverse complement strand
TTCCGGTGGGGACACCCGCCGAGTTCATAATCTGTTTTGCGAAAGACTTGCTTCCTTCAATCCTCGCCGGCTCTTTTGCGGGACCGAAAATACGAAGTCCGTTATCTGTGAAGATGTTTACAATACCGTCAACGAGGGGGGCTTCAGGACCAACAACGGTGAGGTCAATTTTCTCCTGCCGCGCAAAATCAATAAGTTCGCAAAAAGGTGCTGAAATTGGCAACGAAACATTCCGGGCAATTTGCTGTGTGCCTGCATTTCCGGAGACGCAAAGGACTTCTGTCACAAGTGGACTTTTCTTCACCTTCCACACAAGCGTATGTTCCCGTCCCCCACCGCCTATCACCATAACTTTCATTTTATGTAGACCTCATCAGTTGTGTTTATATCTTCTTCACTCTTCATCCTCATCTCCGTATTTTGCAGTTTCCTCCGCCACACGACAAATTCAATAGCCCGTTGGTAAACTTCGAGTTTTTCGTGCGAAAAGAACATATCTGTTGCCCCCCGTAAAGGGTAAGATGGAGATGAAGATGAAGATGAAGATGGAGATGGAGATTTCATTTTAGCACTCTGGTCATCCTTCCCTCGAATTTTATCTTACCTTCGGCAACAAAGCTTATCGCCTCCGGGTAAATTCTATGTTCCTGTTCGAGGATTCTTGCGGCAAGGGTTTCGGGAGTATCGTCATCAAGAACAGGCACAGTCGCCTGCAAAATTATGGAACCTGTGTCCACACCAGCATCTACAAAATGCACAGTGCAACCGCTTACCTTTACGCCATACTCCCACGCCTGTTTTTGCGCTTCAAGCCCGGGAAACGCAGGCAATAGCGCAGGGTGAATGTTCAAAATCCTCTTCGGAAACGCCTCTAAAAATGGTTTATGGAGTATGCGCATAAATCCTGCAAGGCAGACCAGTTCAACTCCATACGCCTTAAGTGTGTTAACAAAAGCCTCTTCAAATTCATCCCTTGTCGAGAAACTCTTTCGTCCAATAACTTTTGAGGGTATGGCAAACTCTTTAGCGATTTTAAGTGCGCCTGCCTGTGGATTGTCCGTCAGAAGTATCACCACTTCGCCCCGGCATCTGCCAGATGCGCAAGCCTGTGCAATCGCGCGAAAGTTTGACCCCCTGCCCGAGGCTAATACGCCGATTTTTATTAACCCTGCCATAATTTTTCCCCGTGGGAGTTTTTTTACTATAAAGCACCATAAGTTGTGTGCATACCTTCTTCACTCTTCATCTTCATCTCCGTATCTTGCCGCAGACGCGTCCCTGGCGGGCTGTTTCCTTCGCCACACGACGAATTCAATCGTCCGTTGGTAAACTTTAAGTTTTTCGTGCGAAACGAACATAACTGTTGCATTCAGAAAGGCTAAGATGAAAACGAAGATGAAGATGGAGACGAAGATGAAGATTTTTTGATGCTATGTATATGTTGCAATCTTGACACTTCTGTCTCCTTTTGCAATTTTACCGATTATGGAGGTTCGGGGATATTTATCTCTGACCATCTCGAGCACCTCTTTAGAGTCCTTTTCAGATACCACGAGGATGATGCCTACTCCCATATTGAAGACCCTGAACATTTCATCATCGGATACATTACCAAGTCCTTGGAGCCAGCGGAAAATTGCAGGCACTTCCCACGCCCCGCGATCAATAATGGCCGAACAACCTTCGGGCAAAATCCTTACCAGATTGCCTGCGATTCCACCACCCGTTATATGGGCAATGCCTTTTATGTTTACATCGCGCCCTTTGAGCATTCTTAACAAAGGCACATAAATTTCGGTTGCTTCAAGAAGGGCGTCTGCGATAGATAAGCCATTAAGCTCGGCTGGTCTCTCGTTCAGAGAAAAAGTATGTATCTCAAAGAGAATCTTTCGCACCAGCGAATACCCGTTGCTATGAATGCCGGAGGAAGGGATGCCAATAACTAAATCTCCCGGTGCAATTCCCGAGCCATCAATTACATCCGATTTCTCCACCACTCCAATACCGAATCCGGCAAGCTCAGGCGTATCGGTTGCATAGAAGCCGGGCATTTCAGCCGTCTCGCCGCCAAGAAGCATGCACCCCGCAATCTCACATCCCTTGATAATTCCTTTAAGCACCTGTTTGGTCTTATCAAGGTCAAGTGCGCCCGTAGCGATATAGTCGAGGAAGAATAGGGGTTCTGCGCCGCAGGTGATTAAATCGTTGCAGACCATAGCGACAAGGTCTATGCCGATAGAATCGAAGACTCCCGCCTTTGAAGCGATTAAGAGTTTCGTCCCAACCCCGTCAGTGCTCGCCACCAAAAGTGGATCTTTAAATTTACTACAAGGGAAGGGGAAAAGTCCGCTGAAAAGTCCTATGTGTGGAAGGCGGGATTTTAAGAAATCCACTAATTGGTCGGCTTTGCGAACATCCACACCAGCCGAGAGATATGAAACTTTTTTCAAATCGTCTTTTTGATGAACCATCGTTTTGAATCTTTTTTCTCTCCAACTAAATGATGGGCGCGATGCTCGAGCGCCTCTTTTGTGTAAGATTTTCCCGGCTTTCCCGCTGGATACACGTTGTCAAAACACGCCATACAATATTTATCTTTATTTCCGAAGACTTTTTTCAATCCCTCGATGCTGAGATACCCCAGAGTATCGGCGCCGATATGTCGGCGGATTTCCTCAACATTGAGATTGCCCCCGATGAGCTCCGCCCGGGTGGGGGTATCAATCCCGTAATAGCAGGGATTTTTCCAGGGCGGAGAACTCGCACGGAAATGAATCTCCAATGCCCCTGCCTCACGCACCATTGCCACGATTTTCCCACTTGTGGTGCCCCGGACAATTGAATCGTCAACCACAACCACGCGCTTTCCCTTGAGCGTGCCTGCAACTGGTGTATATTTCAGCCGCGCACCAAAATTGCGAATTCGCTGGTCGGGTTCTATAAATGTCCTGCCGACATAGTGATTTCGGATTAAGCCCAGAGCCAATGGTATCCCCGACCCCATAGAATAGCCAAGCGCTGCGACATTTGATGAGTCGGGCACGGCTATTACAACGTCCGCAACTGCCGGTTGCTCCCGTGCAAGTTGCTTGCCCAGCTCCAATCGCTTTTCATATACACAACTCCCATCAATTATGCTATCGGGACGTGAATAATAGATGTATTCAAAAATACAAAATGCCGGTTTTTGTTCGGGAAGGGAGAAAAATGAATGAATGCCATCCTTATCTATAATGACCATTTCTCCTGGCTCAACATCACGTATATAAGCACCGTCAACCACACTAAATGCGCAACTCTCGGAGGCAATAAGGTATGCCCCATCTGCCTGACCTATACATAGGGGGCGAAACCCGTGTGGGTCTCGCACAGCCATAATCCCATCCTGCCTGCCGATAACAATAGAGTAAGCACCCTCGATGCGGTTAAGACTTTCAACAAGTGCGTCAGTGAATGTTGGAGCCTGACTTCGGGCAATCAGGTGAATAATAATTTCACTATCCATTCCCGTCTGGAAAATTGCACCCTGCTGTTCCAGTTCCGAACGCAACTCCACAGAATTTATCAGGTTGCCATTATGCGCCAGGGCGAGTTTACCCTGACGTGTGAATGCCACCAGAGGCTGGCAATTTGTCGGTAAACTTGCACCCGTTGTGGAATAGCGAACGTGCCCGATGGCAATTTCGCCGGTCAGAGCATCGAGATACTCGCGTTGGAAGACATCCGCCACAAGTCCCATCCCGCGATGAACTGCGAGACGCTCGCCATCAAAGGAGGCAATACCGGCAGATTCCTGCCCACGATGTTGCAGGGCATAAAGCCCCAGATGGCAGAGCTTGGAGGCTTCGGTGTGTCCAAAGACCCCGCAAATTCCGCACTCTTCCCCCGGCATCTCACTTAAATTGCAATTCATCATTCGTTAGACCAATTGTAAGAATTCAGGTCTCTCAGAATTAACCACAAAGGCACCAAGACACAAAGTAAACACAAAGAAAGTAAAACGCTTTTGGTAAATTCTTCGTGTCTTTGTGTCTTGGTGGTAAATTTGTATCCGCCTGTGGCGGACTGCCCACCACGGCGCGTCTTCGACAACCAAAAGACTTACGGAAATCTTCCTGTAACTTTTGCCAGAGTGCTGTAATTCATTAACAAGCTAAACGTTCCAATCTTATATTAAGTCTAACCGTCAGACCTGATTTGGACGAAGACATAAGCCGTAGGCAAATGCGCTCCATTATATGCTGTTCCGCCGTCATTCCTCAAAATCAATCCACCCTCGTCTCTCATCGAAAATTATACGAAATTTATCAAATACGTCCATTCTTCCCAGCAACATTGGGACTTCTTCTACCAATGCCCATGCTATTCTTATTCTCAATCCTTTGCCATTCAACACCAGAGTAACTTCCTTGAGGATGTAAGGGATACACGTTCCCGCAACACCCTTAATCTCCTGGATGGTATTTTTCTCTTCTTGCTTAAAACCAAGCGCTCTGCCCAAACGTAAAGGAATCATAGAAATATCGGCACCAGAGTCTATATACATAGGCATTCCCACATTAAAGCCATCTTTCTCTAAAACGACTTCGGCAACTGGGCGGAGAACTTTGCCTAAACTGCTTTTCTCCTCTCTAAATTCATAACGTAT
>CAZGKP010000285.1:0-4712 GCA_964526215.1 uncultured Candidatus Sumerlaeota bacterium | reverse complement strand
CCGCCGGCGTGCAGTCGCTCGTAGAGCCGGGCGTAAAGCGTGGGATGAAACACGAACGCCGCCGCGACGGCCGCGCCGGCCACCAGCGGGCGCCATGCGCCCCGCCGCCGGGCCAGCACCGGTCTCGCTCTGGGCTATCCAGCGTTCTTTTGTTTGAAGACCAAGGGCACGAATGCCGGTGTTGAAGCCGTGCAATCGCTCGGCGAATGTGCTATGTGATAGGGTCTGATAAATGAAGCCGATCTTGCGATGTCCCTGATTCTTCACATACTCCAGGAGATTGCGAACGGCGACTTCATTGTTCGCGGCAACATAATCCAGCATATCAAGGTTGGCTGATTCCTCAGGTTCACACAGATAATTAGAGATGATGACGGCGGGGATGACTTTACTGATTGCGAACCAGGATTTAAGGTCAATGCCTTCCAGGAGGACGCCGTCAACTTTTCCCTGCTGAATCATAGAGGGAAGGGATGCGCCCCCGGGTCCTCTCGGTCCGCTTATAGTGGTGGAAATCAACAGGTGGTAGTTATGTTTGAGGCACTCCCTTTCCGCGCCGTGAATAATGTGGGCAAAGTAAGGGATGTTTACAACGCTCTGGCGGGCACTCCAGAAGATATAACCGAGATTATAGGTTCGCTGTGCGGGCGGCGTATACTCCGATGTCAGCCCCTTTACGAAAGTCCCCTTGCCGGGGATGGTGTAGAGATAATTTTCCTCAATGAGTTCGGAGATGGCTTTGCGGACAGAGATTCGGCTGATACTAAATTGTTCGGTGAGCAAACGCTCCGAGAGAATTGCATCATTCTGTTTCAGTGTGCCGTTTTTAATCTCCTTAATAATTGTATCTTTCAGTTTCTTGTAAACCGGTTTTTTAAATTTGTGCGCCAGAACCATAATGCGTTACCTCCTTGTTGCTTTTCTTAAACAAGCGTAATGAAAACTCCAGCGAATGAGAAAAAGAAAATAAGGGAGATGTCCGTTTCAAGCGGTAAATGATTCATCTCCATATCCCCCGAGATGCTCGCTTTATCCCCGCATCGCTTTATTGATTTACCGCCAGCGTCCTGTGATGTAGCGCGGGGTATGGTCAATGAGCACACGCCCACCCGTTGGTCCAAGGTCGCGTCCCACAAGACTCACCACACTCGCCATCCGGGGGACACTCAATATTCGCGGCGTCCGCTCCGTCCAGAGGACACGCACCTTGTGTCCGTCAGTAAATGTGAAATCAAAACCATAGACTCCTTCCGGCAGACTGATGCGGCGCACATCTTTGAAATCGTGCAACTGTTCCACCATCGTGTAGTATGCCGCATAGGAAGCCTTTGGCGATTGGTCGCTATGCACAAGACCAAAGTGCCCACCCTCCGCCGAAAAACGCCCTCCCCAGTCGGATAGATTGAACCAGTATATGCGCTCGATTAGACCTTCAGCCAGCGTGAGGGTGAAGAATTTCACCAGATATTCCGCCTGCACGTGCTCGGTAACTGCGCCAAGCGTCTGCCACCCGCACTCGGTTATCCATATCGGAACATTACAATCATACTTTGACATAAGTTTACGCAGGGCGTGAATTTTGCCCTGCTCGGTTCCGCGACCTCTATCGGTTGGTGGCTGGATTTGATATGGATGCACCGAGAGTACGTCCATACATTTCCCTGCGCCCGATTTCAGCACCTTTTTTATGAAGGACAAATCGGTCAGACTCGTTACCATACCGACGATCTGAATCTCCGGCGTAGCTTTCTTGACGGCGGTGTAAGTGGCTTTGAGAAGCCTTGCGTAATCGCTTGCATCGGGCTTCGGCGACCAGAATGGCAGGATGTTTGGTTCGTTCCACACCTCCCAGTAGCGCACCTGATTGCCATAATGTTTCGCCATCTTAACGGCGTAATTGGCATAATCGGCAATCTCTTCATCGGTTGTCGGGGCGGCGTCTTTCAGCCAGGGGGTGGAATAGCAGAGTATGCCGAGGAGATTTATGTGGTTGCGCGTAAAGTATGAGACGGTGCTATCGGCTTTTGAGAAATCCCATTTACCTTTTTGCGGCTCGATAGCGCCCCACCAGAGGTCGTTTCTGCCCCAGTATGCACCAGCCCGTGCATGCTGCAAGAGGCGGCGCATCCCCAGCGTTTTGTGCTCCGCAAGGCTGATGTGAAAGAGCGCACCACCGCATAGACCAAACGGAGACTTTTGCACATCGGCAAATTCGATTGCAGGACCAATCACGACATATGACGTCCAGAAGGTCTTAAGGTTGAGGTCGCCACGCTGAATTTCAATCTTGCAATCGTAATGCCCGCGAGGTTGGGGCGACATCTCAACGGTGAGCAGAGTAGGTCTCCCGCGGTTTAATCTGACGTCGAACCTCTCACGGAAGACCACAATCTCATCGAAGTTGCGGATGGTGATAATGGCGGAGACATCCACCACAGCGTCCAGCGGATTCTGAAAACACAACTCAAGCCGAACCGGTTTATGTGGCTCAAAGATGAAGACGTCTCGCGGGGTGTGAACGGTTAAAGATAGAGCGTCCCAGGAGAGATGCGGGCGAAGTGTAAGCGGACCGTTGACGATGCCGCCCTCGCCACCGGTATCGAGCACACGAACGGCGAGTAGATTTTTCCCGCCGAATTTGACGCGCCGGGCGGGGATGGTGAAACGATTTGCGAATTGTAATCCCTTTGATTCGCCCAACTTCTCGCCGTTCCAGAAACAGACCTCGGAGTCATCAATCCTACCGAGATTGATTTCGAGGTCGCGTCCCGCCCATTCTTGCGGCACATATATCCATTTACGATACCAGGCGTATCCGCTATATGGTGTAGAATCATTGGGGAGGTGGGGATTTTCCGCCGTGATGCCCTGTGATTCCCAGGTGTCGGGGGCGCGGATTTTCTTCCACAAACTATCATTAAAACTCGGCAGATGGTAGGACTTCAGCAAACCCTTATTATGCGGGTCAGTAATGAAGCGATAGCTACCATCGAGAGAGATTTCGGTCCGGGAGAGGCGAGGGAAAACATAAGGCATTTCCTCTTCGATGCGCGGACGCTTAAAAACCGAACAGGCACCGACGAAGACTGCCAGAACCAGCGCAATAAAAACTGGATATTTAATAGTCCGATTCATCTTAAATAGACCAGTAATAAAACGAGTCATATACCTGTATTATATAACCGGTCTTATAGTGGTCTTACGAGGCGAGGTCAACACTTTTTCACACCTGCATACGGAACCGCCCGCATTTACGAAAAAAAGATTCTCTTGCACTTACTCGAAATGGTTGGATAATCATTTATGACGTTTATCTAAATAGTCCTTTGTAATGAGCCGCGAGAAACTCGCAAGTATTAAACTTACAACGAAAGGAGGGAAAAATGGTGGAAGTCTCTAGACCGGCATTATGTGCTGCGGAAAGTCTTACGGGCATCATAAGCGAATCTGTAGAAGAAGGCGGTCCGATCCACCCCAATGTTCTGTCGGATGTAATACTTCCGCACAAGGGGGACAAAGAATACAGACAAACGGTGTTAAATTGGAAGTAGTCCTTATCAGTGAAATTGGTATGGCGCCAATGCAAATATATGATGCAAGAGAGAACCAAGTTAAGAAGGATAAGAATATGAGCAAAATCGGCTATGGTTACGGAAGCGAGTGGCATCTGTTGAGATACCTGGGGTATCATCGCCAAACCCTGAATAGTGCAATCGAAGATGCCATTAAAAAGGCTGTGCCGGGGCAGAGTGTCCGCGTTATGAATTGGCTCGAGCATCGCTGCAAACAAGACTCCAAGACGAAATTCGTGGATGCTGAATGGACAGGGTTGGATTTCCTTGCGGATGATTTACCAATCAAAGCGGATTGGAAGCAATTCTGGCCCCAAACCGGCAATCAGCAAAATTGGGATGCGGTGGGAATCGTTCAGGTGGGGTCAAGTGTGGATTTACTATTGGTTGAAGCAAAGGCGCATATCGGAGAATTAGAATCGAAATGTGGGGCTTCAGAAGAAGGCGGGCGTGGTACAATTCGGGAGGCAATCGAAAAGACACAGGCTTATTATAACATATCTCCCACACATGCCAAACATGATTGGCTTAATCATTATTACCAATACGCTAACCGTATGTGCGCCCTTTACTTCCTGAATACACATAATGTCTCAACAAGATTGCTCTATATTTATTTTACAGGAGAAGACCCAGACCCAAAAACGGCGGCAGAGTGGAATGACCCTATTAATAATATGTATAAAGCCCTTGGAGTTACAGGAAATGAACCGAGAGTTCACAAGATTTTCTTACCTATCTGCCCGGTATAATTTTTGAACTATGCTGAAGATTATCAAATATTCTGACCAACTGATATGGGGACTCGTAAGACCTCTATGGAAAATAGTCTGTCTTATTCTGGTGGAAACAATCGGACCATATCTATCCCCGGAAACTTATGTGAAATTGGGTATAGGTTCGTGTGGCATTTATCCCTGGGAATATGAAGTTAAGGAAGAAACAAAAGAAGAAATGAAGGATTGAATTGGTCTGATCGTAAGAGTTTATCTGTTTGATAAGAGAAAAATATATTAGGAAGCTAGGAAAGCAGGAGAGGCTTGATTTTCTCGTCCGCCTGAGGCGGAGTGGATTCCTTATAAAAATTAAGGTAATTAGCTAAGATCTGGCACAAAATCACACAGGTATTTTGCTAAAATC
>CAZGKP010000284.1:1627-4735 GCA_964526215.1 uncultured Candidatus Sumerlaeota bacterium | reverse complement strand
CGGCGCCTAAATCCTTCAGTTGCTACCTCGTGCAGAGCACGCGGAGGCAGCAAGAAACGGTATGATATTGTGAAGACTTCACTTAGAGATTTGGCATACTTCCTGGTCACCGATACGGCGGCCCGCAGGCGGATGAAAAATACGAAGAGCTACGGCAAAAAATCATTTGACTTTCTACCCATGCATTAGTTTCTGGTTTTAACCCCGGGTGAAGCCGGAGCTTTTTCGGGAAGGCTACCTTCCAGGACAACCCGAAAACCCATTGTCAGATTCATGGAAGCTGGTGGGTGAGGATTTCTGTCTGCCGACCGGAGGTGAGGGATGGTGAACATTTGTGCCGTCCAGTCTCCGCCACGAAGGATTTTAAGAGTCCCTGTGGTGGGACCGGTGGGATTTCGCCGGGGACTTTGCACATAATAATCTTTCGCATACCAGTCCCGGACCCACTCCGCAATGTTCCCTGCCATATTGAAAACCCCGAAAGGACTAATCCCCTCAGGGTAACTACCGACGCGCGTAGGCTGTTTGTCACGGTATCGGGCGAGACGCTTATTGAGCCTCACACCCCAGGGGAAGATGCGTTCTTTATCATTTTTGCCGTGAGCGGCTTTCTCCCATTGAGCTTCGGTCGGTAGGTTGAAGGGGAGACCAGTCTCTTTTTTCAACCAGTCGCAATATGCCTTTGCGCCATACCAGCTGACTCCCGCTGCGGGAAAATCCCCGAAACCAGGAAGGGACTGAAATCCACTATGCGTGCGGTGGATTAAGGCTCCCGGGGCATCTGTATCCAAGTAGATATGACCCTCCCATCGGTCTTGCCCTATTGCATTAAGAAACAGGGCAAATTGGCAAGCTGTCACCTCGTATTTGCCAATCCAGAAAGTGTCCAGATAGACAGTATGGACAGGCTTTTCGTCCGGGTCGCCCTTTTCAGAACCCATCTGAAACTCACTGGCAGGGATTTTCAGAAGGGAAAGGCGAATGTCACGTTCAGGCCACTCGACATAGAACTCGAGTCTCCGGTTCAAAGTATCGCTGGTGAGCCGACAAATAGGTTTCTTTGAATATTTCACCGGTGTCGCCCCAGCAGATTGAGAAATTACAGTTGTAAAAACCCACAGGAGAAAACAAACAATACTGTTTCTAACAAACATCAAGAGACTCCAACCTTAACTGATTGTAATAAAAGAAAAAGGTGGGCAATTATATACTGCCCACCTTTTGTTCTGTATCCCGAAGGATTTATTCATACATATTCCAATTCTGCGCACTTAAAGCTGGCGGCAGCAAGTAGCGACCACCAACCAGGTCTCCACCGGAGGGTCCAATTCCTTTGAAAGCCTGATTTTGAACGGCGTAGAATTTCGCATCCTTGATGTCCGAAGTAGAGATGAACTGAGGGTCAGCATTTATGACATTAGTTGTATTAATGGCACCTGTTCCTCCATTCACTGTGGGGGAGCCGCCCAGGGCATTCATCCCAGCCGTTATGAGGGCTGAATCAGATATATTCACAGTATTGGAACCATTATTCTCGATACCGTTAATCCCTGTAGTAGCAGATGGACTCTGACCAATGATAACATTACTCATATTGATTGTGGGAGAACCCGTTGCAGCTGCGGCGTCTCCAAAGAGAACCGCCCTTCCCGTTACAGTGTCGCTTGGATTCCCACCTATGATTGTTACATTGGACCAGTTCATAGTATTAGAGTGGGTCGCCGCGGGGTCAGCCCATTGAGAACGGATGGTGAAGGTGTTATCACCTATCTGGTTGTTGCCAACAATCAAAGCATCACTCAGATTCCAGAAAAACTTGCTTCCGGCATTCAGGGTATCGCAATAAATAGCCGGACCACTACAGCCGACAATCCACAGGTTATCCCAGTTTCCACTCATTGCATTGTCGGCACCGTTAGTAGCAAGGGGGAAGATGCCACAGGCATTATTGGGTAACGCTGCATTTTGTTCAAACGCAATTACAGTAGGGGCACCCGTAGCAAGCCCTCCAGTGGCTGCATCCGTGCCCGTAATGTTCAGATATTGCAAATTAGCATTTGAAGAGTTACCTCCTGCTTGCATCTCCATACCCGGACCTGTACCATAGGTAAAGATACAGCTATTAACCGTTGCCCCTACCTCTTCGGTCCAGGTGCTGTCGATTCCAGCAAAGTAACAGTAGAGGAGTGCATAACGGGACCCCTCGGCGGCAGTATTGTGGCTAAAGACACAGCGATTAAAGCTTCCTTTCATACCTTCGTCTGCGTCCGGGAAATAACCAACGGTGCGCCCGCCATTGCCACCAGTAGTAGAATCGCTTATATCTGCTCGGCGGTCAATAAACGCTTCATCCGCATTGGTTACTGTCGGGTTACCGCTTGTGTCAGCAGATGTGAACACGCAGTCGTTAAAGCTGAATTCAGAGGGTGAGCCAGAAGTAGTGTTCAGGCGGTCAATAGTAACCAGCATGTAATTACGGGGGTCAGAGCCAGCCGCAGGATTGGCAGGATTATACATAAAGATGATGTTGTTGATTTCGAAATCAACGTCTGTGCGTATTTCGCAACAGTCATCGTCAACATCATCATAATCCTTCGGCGCAAGGACCGGTTTTTCATTACCTCCTGAAGCAACGCCGTTAATAGTAATCTTCTCATCCAGAATACATTGATGGTCACCGGAAGTCCCGGCATTAGTGCGGTCGTCAATACGTATTATTTCGTCGTAAATAACACCGGTGGCAATGATATTTATCACATCAGCGGCGCCATTGCCATGGTTCACACCCACGCCTCCGGGAGAAGCAGTTGTAACAGCGCCGGAAGCCTGAAAACTGTGAAGTGCCATCATTACCGAATCAAACGTCGAAACATTGTCAGGAGAAGTGTCCGTGTTATCAACCGTAACGGTTTGAGCCAGAACACCAAGCGGAAGCATCAACACCATAGCGATAAAAAATAGTTTTTTCATAGTCTTCGTCCTTTCTTTTATAAATTTGATTTTAGGGAGTGATTACATATCTCCCCTTTGCACGAAGTCAAACCAACTCATCACCTCCTTTCTTCAAAATTGTACTTACCCAATTACAAATTCGCCTTAGATTTTTTT
>CAZGKP010000284.1:0-1617 GCA_964526215.1 uncultured Candidatus Sumerlaeota bacterium | reverse complement strand
CCTATTAACATTTTCCGAATCCTTTTATATATCCCCCGCCCAGAATGTGTCAAGGTCTTTTTTGACCCCTTTCACAGAATAATCGAATCCTTTCTTCAACCATCCTGGAGCGTGTCAACGTTTTTACATTTTTGGGTGATACATCACAGATAGATATTGACCACCTTTCCTCGATTGCTGACTGATTGCCTGCGAAATCGGTATAAAAATACGGGGAAGAACAGTATGCCCTTCCCCGCTGTATTATTGGATATGTTGTGCCGTTTAGTAATACATGCTCCAGTGAGCGGCACCCAGGCTTATAAAGAATTTGCCCATATAGACGGAATCATAAAGATCGCTTGTTCCCTGACCGCCGGCACAGTAGAGATACGACTCGCCACCGGTCTCATAAGAAGCCATTCCGAGATAACGACTAGACTCGGGGTATGTATAGGTGGAATTCCAGCTGCTCATATTCAGCACACCGCCGGTGCCCACTTCATTCCAGTAGATTGAAGTTACATCATGGACGCCATCGATTCTGCCAGCAATAGAGAAGATACGATTTTTGCCTTTCATAATTCTACCGGCTGCTGCCGTAACACCTTCCGGCATAGCGATCTGTGAGTTCCAGGTGCCGAAGCTACCATCGGGATTAAGTTTGGCGCTCCAGCAAGCAGCATTGAAAGTAAACCCGGTCGAATAACCCGTTCTACCACCCCAGAGGAACAGATAGCCGTCCGTGGAAACATCAGCTTTTGAGCCGAAACTGTTCATAGGAAGGGTGTTGTTAGACGTCCATGTGCCGGGACTTCCATCGGGATTTAAGGGTGCGTAAGTAAACCAGTTGAACTCATCGTGGTCGGTCATCCATCGCTCACCGCCAATGATGTATAGATAGCCATTGTATGCTACTGCAGCGTGGTAGTCAATGCCATAGGGAGTATTAGCGGTGTTCCATGAGGAAATATCGCCATTGGGAGCTGGTGCAGCGTAATAAATGGTATCAGTCTGCCAATCACCCGAGCCAGGTCCAGTACCACCAACTATATAGATGTAATCACCGTAGGTGCAACACCCATCACCATTGTAAAACAATCGTGCTTCAGGTATTGCAGCAGATGTCTCATTTAATGTTCCTATTGAGCCATCGCTGTTAATCTGGGCATAATACACCTTATCCCACACGCCAGTTGTGGCATTATAGCCGCCGATGATGTAAAGATAACCGTCGTGGACTACAATTGCAGAGCTCTGAGTGACTTCGGGTAGAGTAGCAACTTTTGTGAACATCAGTGCTTCTACAGCAGCAAAACCTATCGTAGCTAAAAATACGACAAATAACACTGATAAAATACTAATTCTCTTCATAATAACTCTCCTTTTCATTCAGACAAAATAAAGACTTTGAAACTTCTGGGAATCCATCATTCCCTGTCTCTTTTGAAAAACATCACCCCCTTTCTTTCCCCCAAATACAAAGTAAAAACAGAATTTACCCCTCTCTCCCATTGTTTCGAATCTATTTATATTATTTGCCTTCTCAAGCCGTCAACAAAAAAATTACGTTTACCTCCCCCACGGGTGCATCTCCCGAATTCGGGAGAAGGTTATGCGGCTCGTAAGTTCCTCCAG
>CAZGKP010000283.1:0-4751 GCA_964526215.1 uncultured Candidatus Sumerlaeota bacterium | reverse complement strand
AATTTTTGAGCCTCTATAGAAGTCTGCTTTTCGTAGCTTTGCCAAGATGCGCCCCGCTGCCTTGGCGTTTGAAAAATCTGAAAAATAATACTTGAATGTTACGATTCTCGTTTGCTACTCGTGAACGAGCTTTCTCCTGAATGGGAAAATATAATAAAGAAAGCTTAATCTTATTGGTTCTGGTAGGACTTTTGCTCGAGGGGGATAAATAAATCTCGGTTTCCCTTTTCCGGTTAGTTAAAGCTCTTTTTCCCTGACGATAGAAGCTGATTGCAGATAAATGCGGTTTTGTGTCGTGGTCTTTTGGCGTGGCAGGTCTCCGTCTCCCCCCGTGAACCAATCTCTTCCTATCTGGTCTTACCAAACCGTTGTGGATTTTGATGGGGGTTGGTTATATGGAAGTGGTTACGGATAAAGTCTGGGAGGATGTCCTTAATCTCCTGCGTCCAACCATAGACAAGGAGAGTTTCGAGACCTGGTTTACGCCAACCAGGTTTCATTCATTTACAAATGATACGCTGAACCTTGAGGTTCCCAGTGCTTTATACAGGAAATGGCTTTTATCGAACTATTACGAGCAGATAGTTGAAGCAGTGGAGCGTCTTACGGATTCTCGCCCGGAGATTATGTTTCTCACGCCGGAGACACCGGGAGAGAGGGAGGCTGGAGATTTCACCGCAGAAGAGAAGAATCCCCAGGGGCTGGCACCCCCGGCTATTAATTATCCTGCCACCAGATTAAATGCCAGGTACACATTTGAGCGTTTTGTGGTGGGGGAATCGAACCGATTTGCACATGCGGCTGCACATGCGGTCGCCGAACCTACATCCAGGGCTTACAACCCGCTATTTATATACGGTGGCGTGGGGCTGGGAAAGACACACCTGATGCAGGCAATCGGACATCAGCTACTCGGGAATGCCCCCGATTCTCACATCCTTTACGTTACATCCGAGCAGTTTATGAACGCCTTTATTGATGCCATAACCAGAAATCGGCAATTTGATTTCCGAAACTATTACCGTAGTGTTGACCTCTTGCTTTTAGATGATGTTCAGTTCCTCATAGGCAAGGAACACACACAGACGCAATTTTTCCATACATTCAACGCCCTTTATGATGCGGGTAAGAAGATAGTTATCTCAAGCGACCGCTCACCAAAGGAGCTTGTTACGCTTGAGGAGAGATTGCGCTCGCGTTTTGAGTGGGGACTTATCGTTGATATTCAGCCACCAGACCTCGAAACCCGAATCGCCATCCTGAAAAAAAAGGCGGAACTCAGCAATTTCTTTGTCCCGGACGATGTGCTTGTTTACATCGCCGAGCGAATCAGTTCCAATATCCGCTTTCTTGAGGGTACACTTGTGCGTTTGCAGGCGTATACAACACTTCATAAAAAGAAACACCTCACTACCGCATTAACACGCGAGGTCATTGGTGACCTTTTAACCGGTGAGGTGGAAGAAGATACCCCCGTTTCGGCAATACAAAGTGCTGTCTGTGAATATTTCGACATAAAACTTGGGGACCTGCTTGGAAATACCCGCGTGAGGAAATTCTCTATGCCGCGCCATATAGCCCAATACCTCTGCCGCAAACTGACAGCGAAATCCCTGCCCCAAATCGGTGCCTATTTCGGTGGGCGCGACCATTCCTCTATCCTGCACGCCTGTCGAAAGGTTGAAAAGACTATTCAAGAAGACCAGAACCTTGCAAACCTCATAAATTACCTAACTAAAAAGATTAAAGAGGGGTCGTAATTTCTTGACTGCGGAACCAGCATCGTGAAGATCATTCCTTTATTCGGTCAAGACAATCCCATAAAGAAGGATGTGAGAAAATGAAAATTATCAATCACAGAAAGAAGGGCTTCACTTTCCTGGAAATTATGTTTGTCGTCGTAATTATCGGGATACTGCTCTCGATCGTCGTCCCGAGGTTTACGGGGAAAACCCAAAAAGCCAGAATCTTCGCCACAAAGGCTACAATGAATAGTATAGAGACCGCCCTGCAGACCTATGAGATGAACGTGGGAGCATTCCCCACGACAGAGCAGGGACTCCAGGCGCTCCTTAAGTGCCCCAGCGAGGTCTCTAAAGAAGACTGGGACTCTCCATATCTCAAAAAAACTCCAAAGGATTCCTGGCACCACTCCCTCATATACAAATGCCCCGGCGAACACAATGCTGACTATGACCTCTATTCAATGGGACGGGACGGCAATGAAGATACCGAAGATGACATCGTTAATTGGGAAAAGGAAGAAGAGAATCTGTAAATAATGTTAGCCCGTTAGTCTGCCAGGGCATTAGGAAAGGGATATGGGGATATTACGGAGATTGGGGAGGTGTCTGCGCTTCCGAGTAAACCGGGGCGGAGAGATGTAATTACATCACCCCATCACCCTATCTCCTTTTATGCCCGTATCCCCTTTATCTATTCCTATGAAATCTCCATAACGCCGCATAAAGTACCATAAATGTTAAAGAAACTTAAACACCTCCTGAAAAAAATCCTCCTGATCG
This sequence comes from uncultured Candidatus Sumerlaeota bacterium, assembly GCA_964526215.1. Classification (GTDB taxonomy): domain Bacteria; phylum Sumerlaeota; class Sumerlaeia; order MWCT01; family MWCT01; genus CAZGKP01. Next base: position 2,226 of record CAZGKP010000283.1, on the reverse strand, counting down.
AGGATGAGATCCTCTGCGATACCTGCCGCTATAACTATCGGGATGCCTGCACCAGACCCCAGCGCCCCAACGCCACCGAATGCCCCGACTATAAAAGGAGATAGCGGAAAATGGGGCGCAGGGCAATCATCATTGTGCTGGACAGCGTCGGAATCGGCGCTATGCCCGATGCAGATGCATTTGGCGACGTGGGCGCTGACACACTCGGCAACCTCTCTCGTCATTTCCCTGATGGCTTACCCTTACCTAACCTTGCAAAACTCGGACTGGGAAACATTGCTCCCCTGCGCGGCGTCTCCCCTGCCGAGAAACCGCTTGCATCTTTCGGCAAGTGCGCAGAGGCTTCTCCCGCCAAAGACACAACGCTGGGACACTGGGAAATCGCTGGCATTATAGCGAAGCGCCCTTTTCCCACATATCCCGATGGCTTCCCCGATGAGGTCATAAAGCCATTTTGCGAAAAAATCGGCATCAGCATTCTCGGCAATTACCCCGCTTCGGGCACGGAGATTATAAAAGAACTCGGCACTGAACACCTGCAAACTAAAAAACCTATCGTTTATACATCGGCGGACAGCGTGTTTCAAGTCGCCGCACACGAGGACATCTATCCACCGGAGAGACTCTACGAAATCTGCCGGATTGCACGAGAAATTCTGACAGGCAGGCACAATGTGGGACGTGTGATAGCACGACCGTTCATTGGTGAACCGGGGAATTTCACCCGCACAGCCAACCGTTGCGATTTCTCGCTTCCTCCCCCGGAAGACACACTGCTCGACTACATCATCAAAAGCGGGCGGCAGGTTATCGCTATCGGAAAAATCGGCGACATATTTGCACATCGAGGCATCACAGAAGAGATTCATACCCATTCCAACCGCGAAGGAATTTCAGTTACGCTTGAGGCTATGCGGAATAGGCGGGATGCCGCTTTCGTCTTTACCAATCTTGTGGATTTCGATATGCTCTATGGACACCGCAATAACCCCAAGGGCTATCGAGATGCCTTGATGGAATTTGACGCCTCTGTGCCGGATTTCCTCGGTGCGGTGGGCGAAGATGACCTTCTTATCATCACGGCGGACCACGGTTGCGACCCCACATTTACCGCCACAACAGACCACTCGCGCGAATATGTTCCATTACTTGTCATTCACAAAGGGCGCGCACCAGGCGGGAACCTGGGCATTCGCAAGACATTTTCAGACATAGCAAAAACCATAGATGAATTTCTGGGGCTGGGGTGTGTGAAAAACGGCGAATCGTTCCTGTCTATACTTGCTTGAATGTGAGACAAATTGTTTGTCAGTAGTCCGTTGTCCGTTGTATTCCCGCGCTCGTAATCGTGCACGAAGTGCACGCGTAATCGTAATCAAATTGGTAACTCTTGAGGAGGGAAACTATGTTTGTTATCATTGGCTCGCTTGTTCTGGGACTATGTGCGGGTATCCTTGCCGGACTTTTAGGCATAGGCGGGGGGATACTTTTAGTGCCGGCGCTCATTTATCTCTTCGGGCTTTCGCAGCATCGGGCGCAAGGAACAACGCTTGCACTAATGGTTCCGCCGATTGGACTACTTGCCGCATATACATACTACAGGCAGGGGTTTGTGAATATAAAAATAGCGGCACTGGTATGTGCGGGGTTCTTCATCGGGGGTTTACTGGGTGCAAAGGTGGCGGTAGATGTGCCCGATGCCCTCCTGCGGAAGTTCTTCGGAGTAGCCTTACTCATTATGGGGATTAAGATGATTCTGCAAAAGTGAGGATTGTTAAAATGCTTAAAACGAAGTTTCTAATTCTGATTCTCACATTTTCACTCTTTATAGCTTTAGGAGATGCAAGAGTTTTGAGCCTCACGGTGGTTTATGATAATAATCCCTTCGACAAACGGCTGGAGACGCGATGGGGCTTCAGTTGCTTTGTAAAAGGTGCGGAAAAGACCATAATGTTCGATGTCGGCGGCGAAGGCTCGGTTCTCCTTAAAAATATGCAGACACTCAAGATTGACCCCAAATCGGTGGATGTCGTGGTTCTATCTCACGTTCACTATGACCATATCGGCGGGCTTCCCGACTTTCTGGCAAAGAACTCGAAAGTTACCGTTTATATGCCGGAGTCCCTGCCCGGAAGCATCAAAGACACAGTGAGAAAGGCGGGGGCAAAGTTGGTGGAGGTTCATAAAGCGATAAAGATTTGCAAGGATGTTTATTCCACCGGTGAA
>CAZGKP010000282.1:0-4751 GCA_964526215.1 uncultured Candidatus Sumerlaeota bacterium | reverse complement strand
ACTAAACCGGGCATCGTGGTCGTGCCCGGGAAACCGGGGGATGACATCCCGCAGGGAACGCTGGGAGCGATCTGGAAGCAAGCCCAACTGGAGAAAGAGCGATGAAAGAATACGCCGTAATCTACGAACGGGGCGAGACAAACTGGGGAGCGGTGGTCCCCGACCTACCCGGTTGCGTCAGCATCGGAGACACGTTCGAAGAGGTCCAGAAAAACGTAAAGGTGGCAATCGAACTCTATCTGGAAGTCCTGCAGGAGCGTGGTGAACCGATCCCCGAGCCGAGACACACAGCCGGACGGGTTTCCGTCACTGGATAGAATCATCGCCGATGGCATTCAGGGGTTTCGCCGTTTGCGCTACGATGTCGAGGTCGGTGACGTCGGGCTCAAAATCTAAATGTAAAGATTGTTTCTTTGCGATTTCAATAACCCGTCTGTTTTTTCAATGAACCACCTTTTGTTCAAAGCATTGCCTTTCGTTTTTTTATCAGGCTCTATCCCAGAGGAATAAGATACTCACAGGACAATGCTTCAACCAAAGCATTAGAAAAATCCGCCTCGGTGGATAAGTCTCCTGGTTTCATAACTTCATTATATTTATTCTGACTCCTGCCTCCTGAATTCTTGTTTTTCATCCGCCACAGGTGGAGAGGTCTTAAGGACATCGTAGTCCTTCAGGCTTTTTTCTTTCCCCAAAATCCCGCCAATGTCATACGCCGGACCTCATTATGAGCAAAATTTAGAAAGATTATCATCAGGCTTTCATATATGAAAAGCATTGACACTCTGTTGTATCAGGGAATACATATCAGTGTGTTTTGTAAATGAAGGTGGGGAATTGATGGCGAAAAATTCGGAACATAAGAAACCGAAACCGTTCGATTTCGAGAAGGCACTCAAACGCCTCGAGGAAATCGTTGAGGAATTGGAGAACCGTAACCCTCCTCTCAATAAAGCCCTCGAGCTGTTCCAGGAGGGCAAAAAACTCAGCCGCCTGTGCAATAAGGAGCTCACCAGCCTTGAGCGCAAGGTCAGGATGATTGTTGAGGATGCGGAGGGAAATGCGAGCCTTGAGGACTTTGAGCCGCAAACCGAGCCAGACATCGCCGCCGACTCTGGCGTTGATACAGAAACGTGAAGCATCACTGATGTGGTAAAAAGTTCTTTTGGTTGCAGCTTCGCCGCATTATGAGGTCTGTGGCTAACAAACCATTAAGGAGGAAAGGGAACTATGACTACGATTGCTGATATCCACGCACGGGAGATACTTGACTCGCGCGGAAACCCCACCGTCGAGGTGGAATGCCTTTTAGAAAGCGGGGCTTACGGGCGTGCCGCTGTCCCGTCCGGCGCATCTACCGGCATCCACGAGGCGCTTGAACTCCGCGATGGCGATAAAAAACGCTACCTCGGCAAGGGCGTTACTAAAGCCGTTGAAAACGTAAACTCCATTATCGCCGATGAACTCTGCAACGGCGCCTACGACGCCACTGAACAGGTTGCTATTGATAAGAAGATGATTGAACTCGATGGGACGGAGAACAAGGAGAAACTCGGCGCAAATGCAATACTTGGCGTCTCGATGGCAGTGGCTCGCGCCGCCGCAGATGCGCTCGGTCTGCCGCTCTATCAATACCTCGGCGGCGTAAATGCAAAGGTTCTGCCCGTCCCGATGCTGAACATTATGAACGGCGGCGCACACGCAGATAACAACGTGGACATCCAGGAATTTATGGTTATGCCGCTTATGGCGCCGGACTTCAAAGAGGCAATCCGCTGGGCAGCGGAGATATTCCACACACTCAAAAAAATCTTAAAAGACAAAGGCTTGAGCACAGCAGTGGGCGATGAGGGCGGCTTTGCACCAAATCTGCAATCGAACTCAGAGGCACTCGATGTCATCGTTGAGGCAATCGAAAAAGCTGGCTATAAACCCGGCGAAGAGGTCTTTATCTGCCTCGACCCCGCCGCTACCTCCTTCTACGATGAAGAGAAGGGCATCTATGTAATGAATGCCGAAAAGGATTCCGAGAAAGACTCCGATGCGATGATTGAGTTTTACAAGGGGCTGGTTGACAAATATCCCATCATCTCCATCGAGGATGGACTTGCCGAAGAGGACTGGGACGGCTTTAAGAAGATGACGGCTGCCCTCGGCGAGAAGATTCAGATAGTCGGGGATGACATCTTTGTTACAAACACAAAGCGGCTTGCACGCGGCATTTCTGCAAAAACCGCCAATTCGATTCTCATTAAACTCAACCAGATAGGCACCATCACCGAGACGCTCGACTGCATCGAGATGGCGAAGAGGGCGGGATTCACAGCAGTTGTATCGCACAGAAGCGGTGAGACAGAGGACACGACCATAGCCGACCTGGTTGTAGCGACCGGCACAGGGCAGATAAAGACAGGCTCAGCGAGTCGCACCGACCGTATATGCAAATACAACCAGCTATTGCGCATCGAAGAAGAGTTAGCCGAAGCCGCCGAATTCCCGCAAAGAAAAGTCTTTTACAACCTCCGTTGAATTGATGTAAGAGACACAAAGGGCAAGGTAGAAAATAACATTCCCTCTCGCCTTTTTTCCTTTGCACCGAAATTTAATTAAGGAGCGCAGCGATGAAAAAGTGGACGAAAATTAGTATATGCTTCCCATTGGTGGTTCTAATTGTCTTTGGTGTGGCTAACTTCTCTGCAAAAACCAATGCCGATGAACGGGCGGCATCCGAATCGGACGTTATGGATTATGTTTCCCCTATCCGCCCGGAATTCCGTGGACTCTGGATTACGCGTTTTGAGTGGCCCTCGAAGGAGCCTGAAAAATGCAGGAAAAATATCATCCGGGTTTTTGAGGATATGGAGGCGGCAAATTTCAACGCTGCATTTTTCCAGGTGCGCGGTTCAGCTGAAGTCCTCTACCCGAGTTCCATCGAACCCTGGTCGTCCCTGATTGGCGGCAAAGACCCCGGCTTTGACCCCCTCGCACTCGCTATCCAGGAAGCCCACAAAAGAGGTATCCAACTCCACGCTTACGTCAACCCGATTCCACTTTGCCTCTGGAAAAAAGGCACGCCTCCGCCACATACCAAACCTGAACACCTGTATTATGCCCACGGTCCCGATTCCCCCGAACCCTGGGTGTGTATGGATAAAAAAGGCGGACTAATAAATGCCTCAAGAGCCGGTTACTGGTATCTCTCTCCCGGCATCCCCGAGGTTCAGGCTTACGTGCGAAAGGTCATAATGGACATTGTCCGGCGTTACGACATTGACGGCATACATCTGGACCGCATTCGTTATCCCGGTCCGCAATACAGCCGCGACCCGGTGAGCGTAAGGAGATTTTTCGGACGGGGCAATCCTAATAGAAAAGAATGGGCTGACTGGCAGCGGGAACAACTCGATAAATTTGTAAACGACCTCTATGCCGAAATCGTTGCCGAAAAACCCGATGTCATCGTTTCCTGTGCCGCCTGGGGTATCTACAATCGTTATCATACCGAGGGTTATTACCATTTCAGCAGCGGCTACCACGACTATTATCAGGATACCTGGAACTGGATTTCGCTCGGGGCTATGGATTTTCTGGTGCCGATGATTTACTGGGACATCCCTGACCCGAAACCGAATTACGATGAACTTGTTGAAGACTTTATAAAAGGAGTCGGTAGGGAGCGAATACTCGGCGGACAACGAATCTATGGTCAGAAATGGAAGGTAGAAGAAAATATCGCCGAAATTCTCTTCAGCAGAAAGTCAGGCATCGCCGGGACAGTCCTCTTTTCCTACAGCTCAGCCAAACGCAAGGGGGCATTTGAGAAATTGAGAAATACCCTTTATGCTGAAAAATCCCTGGATTTTAAGCTAAATCGCGTTGTAATGAGTAAACGCATCCCGATGTATGGAACGATTCTCGGAACCGTTATGGATGAGGATGGTAAGCCTTTGAGCGACGCCTGGGTTTCTCTCCTCCCCGGAACAGATGACCCGAAAATCAAAAAGAATAAGGTTTCCCATCACACGTGGGCGACCGGCGCCGATGGGCGCTTTGCCTTTTTGAAAGTCCCCCTGCTGCCCGTCAAGATTGTCGTTGAATATCAGGGCGCCCCGAAGGTGGAAAAGGACATAATAATCCCCCTTTGTGGCGAAAAAATTAACATCACCGTAAAGGGAGGCAAGAAAGCCCGTAATTCGGTCTTCTTTAACATCTTTAATCCTGAAGATGGATCTAAAACCACAAAAGATGTGGTTCATATCCTCGGAAGAACTCTACCACAAAATAAAATCAGCATTCAGGATAAGGGCGTAGAAGTCTTTTCGACAGGTGCCTTCGCCAGGGACAATATCCACCTCGGACCCGGCGAAAACAAAATCAAAATCTCCGCTTATGCCCCCGATAGAGATACCACGACAACTCGCTTTCTCACCATCTTCAGAGAAAAGCCCGCTCCACCAAAAAAAGCCCGCACCCTGAAAATAATAGAACCACGCGTAGACCTGGCTCTGTTGCCCGGTGATGTCTTACAAATTAAGGCGGAAGCCGCTGCCGGGTTAAAGGGTTTCGCCTCCTGCTGGAGAGGGCGGGTCAAATTGCCTTTTACCGAAATCCTCGATGAAAAAAATCAGCCAACGGGAATTTATGTCGCCACTTACAGGATTCCGTTCGGTTTCTGTGAGGAGGCTGAACCTGTTCGCGCCACTCTGAGACGAGGGGGCGGTTTCCTGGGTTTGGCTAAGGAAAAGATGTGC
>CAZGKP010000281.1:0-4752 GCA_964526215.1 uncultured Candidatus Sumerlaeota bacterium | reverse complement strand
ATTATATCTCGGGTAGAGCGAAAAGGACCGTGAATTCTGCGGTAATCAATAATGCGCCTCGCTTTTACGACGCCGATTCCGTTTAATTTCTTCAACTCTTCCATACTGGCAGTATTGATATTGATCTTACCGCCCTGAGAAACAGGTGAGAGTTGTGCACCAACACTTGTAGGAGGCGCCGGAGGCGGTGTAACAGGCGTCTGTGTCGGCGTTTCGGCTGCCTCTTCTTTCATTGCGCCCACATCACCCAGGGTGATTTTGTCTCGGAAGCGGGCAAGAGTCGCCTCCCCGATTCCACGCACATTTATCAGTTCATCAATTTCTTTGAAGCACTTATTTGCGGTGCGATATTCGATTATGCAACGGGCTTTAGCGGGACCTATCCCGCGCAGACTGCATAACTCCTCCATAGTGGCGGTATTGATATTTATCGCCCGCACGCTGGAGGAGGGCGTTTGGAATTTCTCCCACGCGGGGCTTGCAGTCGGTTTATTCTCAGACTGCCCCGCCTGATTTCCTTGCAGTAGTTTGATATTTGCAGTGGGGGAGTGTCTGAAGTGATTGACTCCCAGCCCCACAGCAATGAGCAAAATCAGGAGTAATAAGACCCCTTGTTCCCGATGTGTTAATCCCGTGAACATACGACCTGAATATGCAAGATACCGGTAGGGTTATTCAAGGAATTTATTTGTCCGTTAAGCCCGTTTGTCCGTTGTGCTCGTTCAAGGTTCAGCGTTCGATGTTCGACGTTCAGCGATTGCCCGCACAGGACGTAGCGAAATCTGCACTCGATTTGTCATAACCGCTCCAGAGGTTCTATGCCAATCAAGCGAAGGGCGTTTGATAGGACCTGTTTCACTCCGGCGACAAGTGTGAGCCTCGCCTGGGTCAATTCGGGCTTATGCGGCACAAGAAATCGCTTGTCTTCGTTCTTCGTCCCCATTGTGAAGAGCGTATGAAATGCCCCCGCAAGCTCACGAAGATACAACGTTATATGATGCGGCTCAAAACTCTCCGCACACACCTTCACCGCCTCGGGATACCTCACCATCACCCTCAAGACCTCCTGCTCCTCTTTAAGGGTTAAAAGTGAGAGGTCGGATTTATCGGCGCCGCGCCACACAATCTCCCGCTCCTCCGCTTTTTTGAATACACTACAGCAGCGGGCGTGCGCATACTGGACATAAAAGACCGGGTTATTCATCGAGCGGTCTTTTGCAAGCTCCCAGTCGAAAACCATCTGGCTGTCGGCGCTACGCATAAGGAAAAAGAAACGCACCACATCCGCCCCCAGCTCCGCTATTACGTCTTTTAATGTGATGAACTTCCCTGCGCGCGTGGAGAGCTTGATTCGCTCACCTTCTTTTAAGAGAGTTACCATCTGGAATACGATACAGTGGAGTTTTTTCGCATCAAAGCCCAGCGCCTGTACTCCGGCGAGAAGACGCGGGACATAACCGTGATGGTCTCCGCCGAACACGTCAACGAGGAGGTCGAAGCCTCGCTCAAATTTATCTTTGTGATATGCAAGGTCGGGAGCGAGATATGTCTTCTCGCCGTCTGATTTCACAACCACGCGGTCCTTTTCATCGCCGAACTGCTGCGTGCGCAACCATAGTGCCCCATCCTTCTCATAAAGCATCCCCTTTTCTTTGAGAAGAACTAATGCCACCTCGACCTTGCCATCAAGATGGAGCGAACGCTCGCTGAACCAGTTGTCAAAGTTGATGCCCAGCGCCTTCATATCCTCATCAATAAGCCCAATGATGTGGTCGGCGGCATAATGCGTGAAGACATCCACATCTTTTTCCGAAACAAGCGAATCGCCGCGCTCCGAAACGAGACTTTTAGCAATATCTCTCATATACTCGCCCCGATAGCCATTTTCGGGGAGGGCGGCATCAATCCCTTGCGCCTGCAGGTAGCGCGCGCGGAGCGACTCACCTAATTTCTTCATCTGCACACCGGCATCATTGTAGTAATACTCACGCGTAACGTTATATCCGATAGCCTCGAGAATGCGTGCAATGGAATCGCCCAGAATGGCATTGCGGGCGTGTCCAATATGCAAGGGTCCCGTGGGATTTGCACTCATAAATTCAACAAGCACCCTTTTGTCGCCACCGATATTTATGCGACCGAATTTCTCTCCTTGCGCCAGGACAGTTTTCAGCACCGTGCTGCCCGCGGCATCGGCGAGGCGGAAATTGATGAATCCAGGACCAGCAATGCTCACTTCCGCCACAAGTGGGCTTTCGGGCAGGTTCGATTTTATCCCATCGGCTATCTCGTGCGGACTCTTCTTGAATACACGCGCCAGTTGCATCGCCACATTTGTCGCATAATCCCCGAACTCCTTCACTTTTGGTCTCTCGATAACGACCCGAAAATCAGGCATTGCTCTCCCGATGCCTTCTGCGTACGCCCGCACCCCTTCTTTTACAATCCCCGCCAGCGCATCCTTAATACTTATATGTTCATTCCCCATACTGGTTTGACTCATTGAAAAAACAATACCACACGAGAAAAACTCAAATATTATCAGAGATTCAACCAGAAGTGTTTGAAATTTTTCAACCATTAAGTTGTCTACCTTTTTAATGTGGCTATCGGAGGGAGCATAAGGGGGAAGCGTAATGTGAGATGGGTCAAAGGTGATGGGTGTCATACGCTATAATTTGCTTAATTTTCTCTTGACGATTGTATTGTCTCGGGATGAGTGTTATTTTTGTGGTTCGACCGAAAAGGATGCATTTGCCTTATCGCCTCTATAACGAGCTCTCCTGTAACAATTCAGGCGACATTGCTTTCACAGGACTGTCTGACGAGGGAATATTTCTCCACTCCCTCGCAAAATATGCCTGACTTTTGCGTTTTCGCGTCCATAAAAAAGCATGCAACGCTTAACAGGGCTGTAAAGGAAATAAGAGAATCGAATCTATAAAGCCTCTAAAAGTTGACCAAATTATAGTGTCTGACCCCCCAGATATACCATCGGTTTCGGGGCAGTGGATGAAGATAGACGACCTACGTTTGACAAACAGCCTCACGACGGTGCATAACAGTTTAGGTGGCGGCTCAATCGGACAGATAGTCAGTGCGCGGCGGTATATGAGCGACTCGTCTGGACAGCCCGAAGATGTCTGGTATAGTTATGACGTATTAGGCAATGTAGCGAATCTCTCCGATGCCACAGGTGCAAAGACCGAAGAATACAATCAAGACGCCTTTGGCAACGTCCTCGCAGATGTGAACACCGGCGAATGGGCAGCGACCTTCACCGGACGCCACCTCACCGCAAAAGAATTTGATTCTTTATCGTCATTGTATTACTACAACAAAAGATGGTATGATCCAATAGTAGGAAGGTTTATCCAACGAGGTTCTCCATACACTTTAGCAGATAACAAACCCCAACAAACTGCCAAGGATGAGCGAAAAGCCATAGAAGAGTGTTTTGAAGAAACAAAGGATGAGGCGAATGAGGGCAGGAAGGGTTGTGGAAACTTTGCAGATAAACTGTGCGGGGGTGAAGGGGGTAGTGGTCTCTTATCTCAATGTCTTGACCAAAAGGGAATTACACTGAATCATTGTACCATAAGCTACAGTTGGCTGATAGGTCCCTTTCACATTGAATGTTCTGTAAACTGCGGTGACGGTGGGTATTGTCGATTTGGGGATGTTGATATATGGTTTATCGAATTTCCCGCCCCATATGGTGGCTGTACCGACCCTGACCCAAACCCTTTGCCGTATCCATTACCCCCCTATACAACTCCCGTTCCATAGGAGTTAAAATACACAAAAACTCTATATGAGTATGGTTGAAAGAGATGACGTTTTTGAAAATATTTTTTACAATTCTGCTTATAGTGGTGAGTATTTCGCTTTTAGCGGTATTCATAATGTATAGGAGAGACTATGTATATATAGTGATGGCTATTATTTGCTGGATTAGTGCATTCGGGATTGCTGTGGTTAGTAAAGGTGAAAAAAGTGGAAAGAAATACAAACCGGTATTGGTATTGAGTGGCTTTCTTATTTTTATTGCGTACGTTGTCCCAATCGTGTGCGTTTTAGCAATTCCATTTAGCCTGTTCGCCCTTTTGCCTCCATTAATTGGCTGGCACCACTTGAACCGGCGCTACCGCATCACTGTGATTGTTCTTTTGTCGCTCTTAGGGCTTCGTATTACAGGTATGGGTGCAGGGCTTGCAATTGTGCATTCGACACCACCTCCACGCAACGTATATGAAGTTTATAAACGACTCGGGCCTTTGCAATGGGCTTGCTGTCCTGACGTCGGTATGTTTGAAATACAGCTCATCGATCGCCGTAATAAAATAAGATCTCTCGTTAAAAATGCTTCCCAAGATAGTTCTATTATTCACACTCTAGCAGATAATGCGAGCAGTTCGGGCACTATTCCTTCATATATAGATATTTACACTGGGTCAGGCGGCATCCGATGGTTAAAGAAGAATTCAGCAATTTACGTTTATAGTATCGGACCCGATAAGGTTGACAATTTGGCCGGGATAATTTATGACCCCACTAATGGCTCCTTTTCTGTAGGGGATATAGTTGCCATAGTCCAGAATTCCCGATAGCAGCCAAATCCGTTTGGGGTCAGCTATGCTAATATAAGTGTCAAGTAAAAACTATCCACCTTTCCCGCTGGCGTTGTTCCGGGCATATAGGGGTCATTCATGATAAGTATCTGTCAAGGAGAAAAGGAGTTCTCCTGACCGA
>CAZGKP010000280.1:0-4758 GCA_964526215.1 uncultured Candidatus Sumerlaeota bacterium | reverse complement strand
GCATATTTGCACTGACAGCAGTGGGCAGTGTGTAATCAGGCGGGCCGCTCTTCCAGCGTGGGATGAGTATCGTCCAGCTCCCTATATCAATCCAGTGATGAATCCCGTAGTAAAATGGGTCTGATGTCCCGAAGAGCGAGAGGTTTACCTTTTTGATGTGGTGCTTATCAAGATATTCACCCAGCATCTTTACGTTCTGTCCCCAGTCCACGTTTGAATCGCACAGGAAATGGATGGCGTTTTCCCGCGCCCCGATTGATGGATTGAAATATGAGACGTAATCGGGGTAGGACTTGAGAGGAGGTATCAATAAGAGCGCGAGGAAAACGCCGCTGAATAGATTCCGCCAACTTGACCGCATCCGCCCGGTTAAGACATTTAGCATACTTCCCGCAACGAGGCACTCCAGCGGTATAATCATCAAGATAAGCCGGTGTCCTATGTCAACCCGTGAGAGCGACACCACGGCGAAGAACCCCATAATTAGATAAACCGGGATTGCGGCGCGGTGTGTATAAAAGCGCCATCTTTGAAATCCCACCGTTCTCTTGGTTACAAAAATGAACAAATTCTGCAGGAGGAAAATTCCCAGAAACATAGACATAACGGCGAGATGGAGAACGGGCGTCTTCAGCAGGCTGGTTACGAGGAAATATGAGAGAAATCCACCTTTGTATTTTACCCTGCCGAGCATATAGGTTGCGCGCTCTCTCTCCATAAAGGCGTGCCCTAAGACCGCCAGGTAGCCCTGTGGCAGGATGCGATTTCTCTGCGCAAATTCAAGAGGCTTCCTCGCCAGCGGTGTTGAAATATTTGAGAAATGCAGAAACTCATCCGCCTGCGGTCCGGGAGGAATCTCGTGCCCCGGCGATATACCATATCGAAATCCGTAAGATGCCCACACCGCCAGATACCAGATTGCCAGGCACAAAATAAATATTATTATGGCAGAGAGAAGTTTCTCCCGGCGTCTTTTGAGGAGCCGCACCCTCGCTCCCTTTATATTCACTCGCCATTTTCTCTTCCCGAAAAATGCCACGATAAAGAGATGGGCATATACCAGAACCCACAAAAATAGCCCGATTTCTTTTACAAGCGGGGCAAGCGCCATACACAACGTAAACCCGATGAGCCTCCGGATGGTGATGCCTCGGACTAAAAGTAACCAGTAAAAATATCCCACACAAAATGTCACAAGGGCAAATGCGAGGTCGTATGTAACAAGCGATGAATGCGCAATTATGTTCGGTTCTGTAAAATAGAGGGCGGCTGCAAATATCCCGGCAAATGGAGCCACTGAATCGTTCTCCAGAACAAATATATGTCTTCCCCAGAAATACACCAGCCACCCCAGTATAACACCGAGAACCATAATCGGAAATCGCGACAACATCGCCATAACATTTGCATCATTATAGTAGAACATAAAGTAGCCGCCGAAGTGCCACTCCTCACCGCCAATCCAGTCGGCATCCTTTAGAGGGACGTAAAAATTAAATGGAAGTAAGGGAAGGGCAGCGAAAATCTTCACGAGAGGCGGGTGTTCTATATTTATACGGAAGTCGCCCGTTTTCCATATCATAAATCCGCCGGGGATGTGGGGCACTTCGTCGCAAACGAGCGATTTCCGCTGTGCGCTATAGAAGCACAACACAAAGAACAAAAGCGAAAAAGCCGCCGTCAGGATAAGTGATATTGTGAGTGGAGAGTTTTTTCTCATCGGTTTTGCAGGAGTGTCTCGGCTCCCTCATAGAGTTCGGATGCGGTGATAGTTTTCAGACAGGCGAGGCGGCGTTTGTCTCTATATTTGCAGTGGGTTTTCCAGCAGGGACCACAGGGACCCAGGGTTTTTTGTATAGCGATGGCATTATGTGAATAGGGGCGGTTGCGGCGGGCGTCCGATGCGCCAAAGTAAGATAGGACGGGCACACCGAAGGCAGCGGCGATGTGTGTGGGACCTGTATCTCCGCCGATGAATAGGGTGGCGCGCGAGATGAGGGCGCAAAAGTGTGGCAAGTCGGTCGGCGGTGCTGTTATGGCTTTTGCACCGAGCCGCTCAATGAGGCGGCGCAGCTTGTGTGTCTTGTTTTGCTCGCCGGGTCCCCAGGTTATGACAATCTGCAATTTTTTTTCGAGGAATAGACGGGCAGCCAGTTCAGCGAGCGTGGTCAGAGGTAGCCTTTTTGTAATCCAACCCGCCCCTGGATTTATTGCCACGAAGGATTCCGCTTCGCTTAGAGGCGGCATTTTGATGCCGAAGTCCGGAAATATAAAATTGATTTTGGGATTTTTTATCCCGAGCGGGGCAAGTAGCGCCAGATTCCTTTCAACTATATGCAAGCCGGAAGCCGGGCGCACCTTGACATTCGTGAAGAGTTTATTGAGTTCGCGGCCATCCTTATCGCCAAATCCTATGACGCGCCTTGCGCCGGAGAAATAAGCGGCAAACCCGCTCTTCGTAAGTCCCTGGAAGTCAATCGCCCAATCGTATTTTTGGGCACGGAGTTTTTTGAAAAATGGCACAATCTGCGAGAATAGATAACGACCGAATTTCTTGCGCCACCTGTTTTGAAAGACGTGAACATTATCTAACTGGGGATGCTCCTGCAAGATTGGGGCAGAAAGTTCCTCAACGAGCCAATCAATGCGGGCATCGGGGAAGGTGGTGCGCAGGGCATTCAGGGCAGGTAGTGCGTGCACGACGTCGCCGATTGCCGAAAGCCGAATGAGTAAAATTTTCAAATTCACTTTATCGTGATATAGAGAGCGAACCACCGCTGGTCAATGCAATTTTTCAGTGAAGGGGTCTCGAATAAACATCGCAGTCGAAAGATTAAAAGCCGCTGGGGATGTAGATAGAGAGCACCAGAGTCAATCCGCCGCGACAATTATCTTTCTGGCACTACTTACGTCGCTGGTATTCAACGTATTTGGGTGGATTGCCCCCTTCTCCAAAATCGCTGTTTCTGACGTTCCTCTTGCAATCTTGCGATCCAATAATTATTTTTCGGTTGACAGGAAGAGGCATCTAACTTTTTTACAGAAGTGGATTTTCGTCGTGGGAAATTTGAAAAACTATAAAAAGACTGAATTAGAGGAGGTATAAAAACTATGAGGAAAGTAAACATTTTGGTAATAGGAGCGATTATTATTGTGCTATTTGGTACTTTGAGTGCAATCGGAAATCAGGAAAGCGCGGGTGCAATTCTGAGGATAGACTCAAAAATTCTGGTCTGGGTAGAGTTGTATCCGGGTACTGACCTGGATTTGTTGAAAGGTGAAATTGAAGCAAAGGGCGGGAAAGTGGTTACTCTTGCGCCTGAGGATAAATTATTACTCTCTATGCCTCAGGAAAAGATTAAGGCGCTGAAATTGGTGGAAGGTATCAAGAGTGTAAAGCCAGCCATAAAAATCAGGGATTCTGTTAAGTGTGATATTGTTGATGAAAAAAGGATGGGCGCCCGGAAACCAACCCATGAGGAGCTGGCTTTTATTGAAAAAGAATTTACCAGAGTCTTCAGGATTCAACCAAATGCGCTCTCTTTGAAGAGGTCTAAACTGCAAGGTTTATCTGGGCTCCCCGCCCTGGTTGATAACTCCCTATCTCAGTATTTCCCTCCAATCAGAAGCCAGGGAAGCCTAGGTTGTTGCGCATGCTTTTCTACGGCTTATTACTATAATACTTATACCCAGGCAAAAGATGAGGACCTGAATGTATCAGGAGGAAATAATGACCATATCTGTAGTCCTGCCTTCCTGTATAACCTGCATAACTGTGGGGAAAACGTTGGAATGACTCTGGGTGTTATTGGACGCTTAAATCAGGTGGGGTGTTGCAGCTGGAGCTTGATGCCATACGATGGCGTTGATTATACTACCTGGCCCACTGAGGCTGCTTGGATTGATGCATTCAAAAGGCGAACCCTGAAATCATACATTATGGAAACTGATGCCACTGAAAGAAAAGCTACACTGAAACAGGTTCTAGCTAATGGCAACATAGCAGTGGGTGGTACACACGTTTACTCCAACTGGTATGACCATTACCCCGACGATTATTCGGGTATTAATAGCGCTGTTCTTTTCTCTCATGAGGGCGCAACCTATGTAGGTTCTCACGCGATGGCTGTTATTGGCTATGACGATAACAAATTGTATTATGATGATTATGGAACAACCCAAACTGGAGCATTCCTTATAGCAAATTCATGGGGATCCTACTGGGGGACGTATAACAGCTCGGAAGCTGGCAGTCGCGGTTTTATGTGGGTAGCGTATGATTACTTTGGAACTGAAGACGTTTTTGAGAAGGTATACTTTACCGAAGATAGAGATGCCTACCGGTCTCAGCTTTATGCCGCTACCGGGCTTAATCATAATGAACGGGGAAGGTTAATACATAAGGGTGGAATTGGTACTCCCGGCAGTCCCGACTGGCAGTCTTATTACTCCATCTATAAGGATGGTGGAAATTCACTGGGAATTGATGACTCCAAACGCGTAGTGGTTGATTTGACTGAAGGACTCTCCACGATTCTGGACTACAGCGACATCTCCCTGTTCGTCAGATGCACTGTTGACGACGAAGCCAGTTCTTCCGGGACACTCACGAGCGCCGAGTTCTTCCACGACTTCGACGGCGACCAGAGTTTCCAGAGTATTTCCTCCAGCGAGCCACCTTTAATAATTGACCCAGATGAAACTGAATATGCAACAGTGAACTTCTTCTATGATGGGTTGATGATAACCCCGATGGAA
>CAZGKP010000279.1:0-4823 GCA_964526215.1 uncultured Candidatus Sumerlaeota bacterium | reverse complement strand
AAATATAACGCAGAGAATCACAATTTGCAACCATCTTGCGTTCAAATTTACTTATAAGCGCCTAAGCCGGAGGAGACCGTGATGATGATTTTGCATCCCTTGCGTAAAAGCGCACCTGCGGGTGGCATCTGGGCGATAACTCGATTTCTCGGCTGCGGGGTATGGGCTTTCTTCACCTCGGAGATTTCAAAACCCATTCGGTCGAGCTTTTCGCGCGCCTCGGTGAGCGTGAGACTCGCAAGCGAAGGCATCAGAGATTCGGGGGGCTTGAGTCCAAGGCTGACGAGGAGTTTCACGTGATAATTGCGGGGTGCTCCGGTGCGGGGCGGCGGTTCCTGGGCGATGACGGCGTCTCTCTTTATGCGTGGATGATGTTCTCGGGCAATCGCCCCGACTTTGAGGTCGGCAGCACGCAACTTTATTCCGGCACCAATCTCTGTATCGCCCCGCACATCCGGCACACTCACCAGCGGTGAACCGCTACTTATCACAACGCGAACCGGCGAACCGATTTTCGCACGCACCCCACCTGCAGGATACTGCGAGACAATCCTTCCCTCTGCAATGACCTTGCTGAATTCGTATCTATCGAATTTCATCGAGAATTTTTTCCGCGAAATCTCCCGAAGTGCTTGGGTGCTTGTAAGCCCCACAACATTTGGCACCGGCATCTCTCCCACAACTATAAAATGCCGGATTGTGAAATAACTCACCGTGGATAAAAGCACAAAAGATAACGCCACGATTATGAACATCCGGAATAAAAACAATAAAAGCCTGCGAAAGCCGCCAGACTCCCGCTCCGTCAATACACCTCCCGATTTTCTTATGATACCCATTTACCTTTCCCGAAACTCTTCACCACAAAATACCCACACAGGATTCCCAGGAGTATCACGAGTGCCCCGATGAGCCTGTTCGAGACAAGCGCATCTGGGTAGAGGGTATTGCCCATAATGATCTTCCCGACGCCGAAGAGGAAACAATACACCGTGATAGTCGCCAGAATCCAGTATTTGAAGTTCGCGAAGGTCAGGGGCGAATTAGCCTTGAACCCGGGGTCTTCGGTCTTAATCTCCTCTTCAATCTCCCGCCACCCCGGACCCCCGGGTTGAACCTTTTTGTAAAACGCCTTCAGGTGTCCTCTCTCAACGGGTCTTGTAAGGAGCATCACGAGTAATGCAAACCCTACCGAGAGCGGCGCCAGTATCAGGACATTGAACGGGAACATCCTGGACGGCATCAGCATCGGCTGATTGAACTTTTTTGAGAGAAACCATAGCGCCGCAGTAAAGAATATAAGGGCGCCCATACAGGCGACCTCTGTCCAGGCATTTATACGATGCCAGTACCAGCGCAGGATGTAAATCAGCCCTATGCCGCTATTTATTGAGGAGAGCAAAAACCAGGCATACTTGATTGAATTCATCGAGAGCGAAACTGCAATCCCAAGAACGGCAATGAAGAGGGTGAAGAATATGCCTATCCTGACGTAGTGCTTTTCTGTAAAGCGAAAAGCGGGTTTTAGACGCCTGCGGCGCACCTCGAGATGCGGCGCAATAAATGGACGATAAAAATCGTTCATCAGATACGATGCACCCAGATTCACCACCGTTGAGATTGTTGACATATACGCCGCTAAAAATGCCGCAACCAATAACCCCAGCAGTCCGCGCGGCAATACCAGTATCATCGTCTTGACATACCCCTGCTCGGCGATTGATGTGGGCGGCAATTTCCCCGTCAGGTAAGGCACAAAAGGAAATAAGACAGCCGCCGCAAATCCCACAATTATCCAGGGCCACATACGCAGTGCAAAATGCGCAATCCCATACCACAGGTAGCCCATTGCGGCGTTGCGTTCATCCTTTGCGCTGAGCATACGCTGGGCGAATGAACCCCCGCCATCCGTGAAGCCAACCGCCCACCATATTATGAATACGTAAATCAAAAGCTCGTAAATTGACATCATACCCAGTCCACCGGCGGCAGAAGTCGGGATGAGGCTCGTCATCGCGCGTGCCCTATCCAGCCCGTAAATGCCAACCATCCGCGTGAGCGTCTGACTCATCCCACCGGTTGCACGCACGGCTAAAATTGCCATCACTATGCAACCTGCCATTGCTATCCAGAACTGGATGAAATCCGTAACGACCACTCCCCACAACCCACCAATCGCTACGTAGGTGCACGTTATTAAAAACAAGAGAAACAAGACCTTATACTGATTAACGCCCGATGCGATTCGATAGGTCTCGGATAAAAACTTCACCGGTGTGAAGTCTTTTAGCGGTGAGGCTCTAATTCTGCCCTTAAGGCTTTCTCTTTCTATAATGGTCTTGCCAGAATTCAGTGTGTTCGGTGCGCGGGCGTTTCTCGCTGTGATGTCGGCATAATCCACAAATGTGCCGTCTGCGAGTTGCACGGGCCAGGTCATATCCGGCGCGGGTGCGGTCTTTCCGGGAATCGTCTCCTGTTTAGTTTCTGCGCCCCTGTAAAGGAAGGGAGGCACATCTCCTGCCGGGAAAGCGGATAGCGATTTGCCTTTTATTTTATCTGATAGCCCAAGGAGCTCGAGTGCCTTTTCGTCCTTGCTCTTATACACGCCCGCCTGGATTTCCGTCCACAGCACCGGATCTTTCAAGATGTCGTATTTATAGGCGATTTCAATGGGGTGGACTTCGCCACGTTTGACGGCTGCAACAACATCTTTATCCACGTTATTTGATACCGGCGTAGCCAGGAAGAGCCACAGCATCAGACCATCAATAAGCCATACGCGCGGTATCACCGGCCATACGAGCCTTATGACGGTTGCCATTGCCAGATTGACCCAGCCCAGCACAATCACGCCATAGATAAGCGACATCCACAGTGCCTTAAATCCCCGCAGGAAATTCGCTGGTTTACCCGAGTAGCGCTGATGCACAAATTCCATATCGGTGAGGGGATTAGCGCGTTTCCACAGGCGGGCAAAGAAAAATACACCCGCCATCACAATGGGCACGCCGCACCACCAATACCAGTTCTGCGCAATGCCAGAGGTGAGCACCATCCCCGAAAGGGCAAGAGGTGTATCGGCGGCAAATGTAGTGGCGACCATAGATGTCCCCAGAAGCCACCACGGCAGCCCCTCACCGCTCTTGAAATAATCCCTGGTAGATTTGCGGGCACGCCTCGATAACAGGATACTTATCAGAAGTGAAACACCGATGAATCCACCGATGATGAGCCAATCCACAGCCCGGAGGTTACAGATAAGACCAGAACCACGCATAGAATTCGTCCCATTGCGTTAAACTTCGCTCTTAAATTGACAAGCAGGCTTCCCGAGTCAAGCGGAATTCATTTGTCTCATATTTTCCTCCTTGACGGTATTGGTACTATCCACCACAATTCACATTAAATAGTTAATAATTCCAGACTAAAAAAAGGAGGGATATTATGGCATCGGTTCTCATAATAATTGGAGTTATCATTGCCTTCATCGGAGGTATCTTGTTTTTGATAGTGGCTTTCTCCGAGAGTGTTCTCTGGGGACTCGGGTGTATATTCGTGCCTTTTGTCGGGCTGATATTTTTGATTACCCACTGGGGTGACGCAAAGGGGCCATTTTTTATTCAATTGGCAGGGGGGGTAGTTATCGTTTTAGGTGCTCTCGTAGGCGGGATTTAACCCGGATTTTTCACTACTGTTTTCTCATTCTACGGACAAGGGACTGCGGACAATGGACAATTGGTGAAAAATGCAGGCTACCGGGCATAGCGGGTGAGGATAACTTCAATTATGTCTTTTGTGGCGTTTTCTTTCGGTGAACCGGCTATAATGGTCTCTATGCCGAGCTCGATGGCGGTCTGACGCTCCGGGACGGTGTCGCGCGTGTAATCTGTGCCCTTGGCGTGCACGTCAGGTCTTAACTGCCGCAAAAGCCCATCAACAGATGGCTCATCAAATACTAAAATATAATCAATGCATTCGATGGCTTCAAGGATTTCGAGTCGCTCTCTTTCGGGGAAGATGGGGCGTTTATCGCCCTTTATCTTTTTTATGGACGCATCTGAATTCACAGCGACAATAAGTATGTCCCCGGCGGCTTTGGCTGACTCTAAATATGAGATATGCCCGCCGTGAAGTAAATCAAAGCACCCATTTGCAAGCACCACGCGTTGCCCGGCAGACTGATGCCTCTTTACAATTTCCGCAAGTTCTTTCCGGGACTTTACCGTACACATTTTCTCAATCCGTTAAATGAGTTTTCCATAAATGGTGGCTGTTCCGGTTACCATCTTATCGGTAGTGAAATGTTGCAGAACACTTTCATAACCCGTATCCTTACAACGGTCACGCAATTTATTATCTTTTAATAATCGGATAATTGCTTCCGCCAATGCTTCAGGGTCTTTGGGCTCGACCAGGACGCCACTTTCGCCATCTCTCACCACGTCGGGTATGCCGCCTGCCTTTGTCGCCACTACCGGCACTCGCATCAGCATTGCATCGAGCAGTGACGTGCATAATCCCTCAAGGTGAGATGACAATACAAATAAATCCATTGCGGCGAGTGCATCTGCCACATCTTTGCGGAAACCGGTGAGGATAACTTTGCCCCGGAGACCGAGCCTCTCTATCCTGCGCTGAAGAAGGGGGCGTAGTTCTCCCTCGCCCAGTATGAAAAAGCGCACGTTGGGGATTTTTTCGAGCACACGCGCAGCCGCCTCAATTAAATATATCTGCCCCTTATGGTCGGTGAGTGCGGCGATGTTGCCAATCACGATGTGTTTATCGGTGAGGTTGTCAAAACCTACTGTGACGAGCAATGCGTG
>CAZGKP010000278.1:0-4827 GCA_964526215.1 uncultured Candidatus Sumerlaeota bacterium | reverse complement strand
CGTGGATAACGGGCGACCTGACGATTATCTTTTTGCTATTTTGCGTACCACCCCTCGGCGGCATTATAGAGCATACGGCACAGATGCTACGCTGGAATTCATTTGCACCCGGTTTCAAACTTGTGGATTCCACCGAGACGCCTTATCAACACTTGAACCTCGCCGAACGCGAGGGACAGTTCAGTCTCCTATCAAACGGCGGTTTCATCTCTTCATTCCCTCAACCATATATGACAGCCGAAAGCGTGCATCTTGTAATGACGATTTGCCCGGATGTGAAAAGGGTGCTGATACTGGGCGGCGCCACTCCCCAGATTCTGCCCGGGATGCTTAAATACCCGGTAGAGTTCATAGATTATGTCGAGGTGGATAAACGCTTGCTACCATTTCTGATGCCGCACCTGCCGCAGGACGTTCGCAAGTCGCTCTCCGATAGACGAGTGCGGATGCACATCGAGGACGGGCGCACATTTATCAGGAGGATGATAAACGCCCCGGAATCTCAACGCCCGCGCTACGACCTTGTCTGGGTGGACATCCCCGAACCGAGCACTGCCGAGATAAATCGCTTTTACACTGTGGATTTTTATGGCGAGGCGCAGATGCTGATGTCGCAAAATGGCGTTCTGGCTACCGCCTGCAGCTCTGCCGTAAATTATTTCGGAAAGACAATCGGCGAATATGTGCAATCAATTTACAAGAGCCTCGGCGTGGTATTTGCAGATGTATCGGCGACACCGGGGACAAAGACACGCCTATTCGCCTCGCCCGCAAAAGGTGCAATCACATTCGACCCCGATGTCCTTGCAAAGCGCTTTGAGGGACGCAAAATCAAGAGCCAATATTTCTCTCCATACATCTTCTCAACGCTACTCGAGCCATTTCAGGTGCGCTTCACGCGCAACGCGCTCAAAGAAGAACTCGGCGCTGTGCCGCTGAATACAGACCTGCATCCGGTGAGTTATTTATTCAATCTGCGTCTATGGGCGGCGCAATCGGGCAGCGGAGTCGGAGGCTGGTTTAATTTGATTCACCAACTCAAGGTGTGGCAGGTGGCGATTTTAGTTATGCTTATTCTGGCAATGGCTCTGGCGTATACAAAAATGAGGCGCACCGAAGGAGCTGCACCGGCGCGTTTCACCACGCTTTATGTCATTGCCACGACCGGTGCCTGTGGGATGGCGGCGGAGATACTCTTTTTATATCTCTTCCAGAACATTTACGGATGTGTATATCAGAGGATTGGACTATTCATAGCGGCATTTATGGCGGGGTTGGCGATAGGTGCGTATATCGCCACGCATTTACTGAAGAACAAATCTATGGACTGGTTGGGCGTCAGGCGATTCCTCCTCACTTTTGAGATAGCATACTGGATATTCCTCATAGCAGTGGGAATCACCGTTCTGTTGTGGAGACCGAGCGAGGTGAGTTTTTACGCGATGGTTTTAGTGGCGGGGATACTGACAGGTGCAGAGTTTCCACTGGCAGGGAAGGCATATCTTTTAACAGGGACAAGGGTCGGACGAGCGGCGGGAAGGGTAGACACCGCCGACCATTCAGGTGCAGCGATAGGCGCGCTTATCACGGGAGTAGTCTTGATGCCCGCTCTGGGTATACCGCAGACATTCATACTCCTTGCGTTATTAAAGCTCACCTCACTCACCTTGCTCTACCTTGCAAAGAAGAAGCTGTCCTAAATTTTTCTTATCCGTGTAAATCCGTAAAATCCGTGTCATCCGTGTTCTATTCTTATTGGCACACGGATGACACGGATTTTACGGATTTACACGGATTTTCTATTACACTTTCCTGTCATTTGTAAATATTACTCTTTTGTATTCTGCGTCCTTGCCGAAATTTAGCAACAGTCCGACTTCTTTATCGGTTGCTTTGAGATAGTTGATTAACTGGGATTTGTTCTTTTCCCTCAAGTTCTCTTCGGCTTTGAGTTCCAATATGACCAGATTATTTACCACGATATCAGCGTAGTAATCTCCAACCACCTGCTCTTTGTAATAGACTTTGATATTCTGTTGTTGTCGAATATGAAGCCCCATTCCCTTGAGTTCAATGCTCAAAGCATTCTCATAAACCTTCTCCAAAAAGCCATAACCCAACGTATTATAGACATTGTAAAATGCCTTGATAACTCTATTAGTTATATCAGCATGCAGCATTATATCCCTCCTCCTTTTTTATCCGTGTAAATCCGCGCAATCCGCGTCATCCGCGTTCTATTCTTATAGCATACAGATAACTCGGCGCAAATTTATGTCATCGGTGTTTTATCCTTATATATAGAACACGGATTACGCGGATTCTCGCGGCTTTTTTATTATCCGGGTTTACCCGCTTTGCTGAGAAACAAAAAAAATGGGGTTCCGAAGAACCCCATTTAATTGCCTGTTGATTCGAAGTCTGATTAACGGTCTATTAACATCCAATCAATGACAGATGATGGAACTTTTACTCCAAAGAGGTCAATTTCCTTTATGACACTGCCTGCCTGGCCAGTGCCCTCAGCCTGATATCCTACTCCAGTATTACATGGAGCAAAGCAATCTACGCGGATTCCATAAGCTGGGGAATAACCTGTTAGGTATCCACCAGGTTTTGTGATATGGATAGCGCTCCAGTTAGTAACAGGAGCGGTTACATCCGTACCAGGACCACCTGTTACGGCCTCGCAGAAGAATGTCGGGTTATCGGTCGAGTCATCGGTCAAGTCGAGATAGACATGGCAATTCATCAGCTGACGAGCATCATTCGGATTCACTGCGAAAATACTGATGCGGCTGATGTCTTTTACGCCGAATGAAGAAAAGGAATTGAATGTCATACTCAGGATTGTTGGTATTCCATTACCCATCGGGTCGCCAAGGAGACCGTCTGTGGCACCACCGCCATCGCCGCCATCTGTCCACTCACCGGGGATGTTAGTTGCAGCGCCGTGACACGGAGTTCCACTTACACTGAAGACCGCTCCTTCTGTGGTGAACATATCGTCATTAGCGATGGGGTAAGTAAGTACAGGCGTAGACGGATTATCCAGATCGGTGCCTATACCTCTCTGGGTCTCGATAGTGATACCGACAGGGAAGACACCCGGGTTACCGATTCTTGTAACTTCGGAGTCGGCAATGCCGTCCAGGTCGTCAACATCATTCACGATCCAGTCGTTGGCGTCCCAGGCATACTTGGGAGTTGTGCCGGTCAGACGATAAACACGGGTATCCAGATATTCCCAATCCTTACCGGTGCCGTCTTCCTGGAATACGCCATAGATATCCACAACAGTGCTTGTTCCAGTCAAGAGGATAGCTATTGCGTCGTCGCCGTTATTATTGGCAACACTGTCTATCATATCAGCGCTAAAGCCGAATATGGATGGAAATACGACGTCCTCGCTTGCGACCACGAACGAATCGCCAGCCGCCAATGCCTGGACGGGAAGGTTAACCTGCGTCCAGGTAGCGCCGCCATTGGAGTTCCTCGCCACATCGAAGATGCTGAGATCAGCAATTTCGGTAGCGCCGATGTTTGTGATCTCAAAGTATTTGGGAATTCCACCTGAATGAGGTCCGTCCATAATTTCGGTAATGGCGATGTCATAACCGAGCGCAACGTCACCGATATAGTCACCCCAGCCTGAGAGGTTACCACCGGCTAAAGCCTTGCCAGCATAAGCGATGTTCCGCACGTCGAAGGAATCAGCATTCACAGGATTGATGGTTTTTCCCTTGAACACGGGGTCATCGTTGATCGAGTTGTTTTCTACAAATGAGTTGCCACTTCCACTATCTGTGAAATATGGTGTAGTTAAAGCATCGGGACCATCCGTTACAAAAGCGCAGTTATTGGCGGTAACTACGTGGTTATCGCCTCCAGCCATATTAATGGCAACGCCCGGTCCGCATAATACGCAATCGGTTAAGGTAACAGGAAAGTCATTAGTATTACCTGCCCACGTTGTTGCGAATGCTGGCTTGTCAATGAAAGTGCAGTCATAGAATTCGTACCCACCACCTGGGCCGGAGTGTCCATCGTCAACGGCTACGCAATAAAACCCGCCATTTGATGCGAACAAGACATTCTTGATTACTGTTGTGGTGTAAGAATCGCTAAAATAGGCATCAAACCCAGTATAACCATTATTAGTAATGACGGCATTTTCCACGTTTGCATGAGCGCCGGCAGCGTTGAGCCTGATACCACGGCTTGTGTTACCCACAATCAAGAGGTCCTTGTCACTGCTGGAGGTACCGCTGGCTTCCACAAGAAATGAGCCTTCATTGGAGATACCGTATCCATAACCCTGATTGCGGGAATATTCGCCACCGTCGCGGATATATACCGTGGAGGCGGAACCTCTGAGGCGGAGACCGTGGTATTGGTTATAGTTGGCTTTACAGTTATACAGGTACCAGATGGCGCCGTCCATCCCATAGGTGCTAAAACCTTCGTACTCATCTATCGCCCTGGTGTTGGACATATAGATCTGGCTACCCGCATCATTGCGATTATACCATCCTCTATAATCACCGTGTGAAACCGCGCAGTCATTAAACGTAACCAGGTAATCGGCTGTTCCACCCGCAGTGCCATCTACACGGAATCCGGAGGTGTAGGTAGCTGGTGAGGCATTATGGTTAAAGCCGGTGTAGTCCGTTGGGAAAGACGGATCCGGTGGCTCCATGTCAGGATCAACCGGAGTGTCCCCCGTTGTAGAGGCGGTTACTATAACATTGTTGAATGACGCTCTATTTTGGTTCAACGCACTGCCGTCGTCTGTAACAAGAAATCCCGAGAGATCGGTGAATGTTG
>CAZGKP010000277.1:3867-4829 GCA_964526215.1 uncultured Candidatus Sumerlaeota bacterium | reverse complement strand
TGTCCTTATTGTTGAGTGTTTTGTTAGAACCATTATCGCTCGGAACCTGAAAATAGCTGAAGGCATCCTCCTGGTAGCGCCGCATCATCTAATCGAAATTTGCATAGGCTCTAGCCTGGAGTGCGTAGCCCACCAGAACTACTGCTCGAGCTATTTCTTGACACACGCAGGATACCTATAGTGCCAGTATTTCCGAAATGCCTCCTTGAGCAGATAGGCAAGGTTGATCTTGAGGTTGAGCTTTTCCAGATCACTAAGCCCTTTGTTGACAGGGGTTCCGTAACCAAATATAGTAAATTTTTTGAGCAATTCTGGATCCTCTTGTTCGCGTTTCCGGGCTGCTTCTTTACGAACCCTGCCCACACCACCCATAAGGTTGTGGATTATATGGAATGCATGGAAGACAACAAGGTCATAAGGTAAATGCGCTTTAATCATATCCACATACGGGCTCCACATGACACAACATACTGTCTTTATCTGTCACATCCCACTGTGCCCAATTCATCACAGAAGGCCTCCAGGGGCGCAGTGATTCCGTCTTCCCCGGACCATAACAGACGTTTCTCTATAAGATCGCAGGCCTGGTTGTAATGGATATCGCCTTTTCTCCGAGAGATTTCGTCAATATCGATGTACAGGACATTGCTCATATCACGGTACCTTAGGCCGTAGTCAACCACGTCTTTGAGTCTTTTTCGACCTGACCTTGATTCTGCCGGCAACACAAGCAACCCTTCGGGGCTTGTAAATCACCAGGACAGCAATCCCCCATATTAGCACGTGCCTCCATCGCTTCTCACTAAGGATAACGTAGCCAAATCTTTTCGCCCTGCACTGTCGCTGTTCCTTCTGACCCAATGTTATATTACTAAAGCAATTAAAGAAAACTAAATCGTCTTTTAATATTATTTTCTTGATTTGTAAAGTTTATTTAATTAACACTATTAATCATGCAGGAT
>CAZGKP010000277.1:0-3857 GCA_964526215.1 uncultured Candidatus Sumerlaeota bacterium | reverse complement strand
AGGTATTGGGTTATCATGTAGATATAGCACATGTAACTGTGGCTGGTCTTAATCGTAATTTTGGTTTCGGATCAAAGGAAGGAGGATCTATTCATGATAGATAATCTGAGGGATTTTTTGCAAGAATTACAAAAGAGAGACAAACTACGCATTGTTAATGGCGCGGATTGGGATCTGGAGATTGGTACGATTAATGAGCTTATGGCAGAACGTGGTGGTCCTGCATTGCTTTTTGACGATATCAAGGGTTATGAAAAAGGTTTTCGTGTTTCCACGAATCTGATGCATCATGAAATTGGTCAAAAATTGGCCTTTGGTTTTCCCGAGGAAATGAGCAAACTTGAATGCATTGTGGACTGGAAAGACAAATGGAGTAAATTTAAGCCCATAGCTCCGGTACAGGTGAAAAACGGCCCTGTCAAGGAAAACGTTGTCAAGGGAAAAGATATCGATATATACAAATTTCCAGTACCCAAGTGGCACAGCCTCGACGGTGGGCGGTACATAGGGACTGGCGTAGTCACTATTACGCGGGATCCGGATAACGGTTGGCTGAATTTCGGTACATACAGGGTCATGATTCATAACAAGAATACGCTCTCGTTTTATGCCTCACCCGGAAAACATGCGACGATCATGCGTGAGAAATATTGGGCAATGGGTAAACCCTGCCCCGTGGCCATGTGTTTTGGCCAGGATCCGCTTCTGTTCGCTCTTTCGACAATCTCCTTGCCGTGGGGGATTTCAGAATATGACATGGCAGGATACATTAAAGAAAAAGGAATAGAGGTTATTATTGATGATGAAACGGGTCTTCCTATACCTGCTATGGCAGAGATCGTCGCCTGCGGGATTTCACCCCCTCCAAATGAAGATAGCCGCCCTGAAGGCCCTTTTGGTGAGTGGCAGGGCTATTATGCCTCAGGACAGAGGAATGAACCTGTCGTTCATATCAAGACGCTATATCACAGGAACGATCCAATCCTTTTCGGCCAACCGCCGGTCAAGCCACCGGTCAGCACATGGTTCCCTATTCCAATCCATACAGCCACCTTTTTGTGGAGTCAGGTAGAAAAGGCTGGCATGATCGACATCAAAGGGCTTTATGTCCACGGACCGGGAAACAGGATTATCGCCGTCATATCTCTTAAACAGAGGTATCTCGGGCATGCCAAACAAGTTGCCACCTTGGCAGGTGCCTTCCTGCAAGGGGGTGCCTGCACCGGCAGGTATATCATCACCGTAGATGAAGATATCGATGCCTCGAACTTAGAGGAAGTGCTGTGGGCCGTAAGCACGAGATGCGATCCGGAGAAATCTATAGATATCGTCCCCGGTTTTCTCACCAGTCCCTTGGACCCCATGCTCGATCCTGAGAAAAGAGCCAGAAGGGACTTCACCACCGCTAAAGTATTTATCAACGCGTGCAGGCCTTATCACTGGAAAGATACATTCCCAATCGTGAACGTGGCTGGTCCGGAATTGAGAGAGAAGGTCCTTAAGAAGTGGGTAGATCTATTCAAAGATGTGGAATAACACTAGGTTTTGCAGAGGAGGAGGCAATTTAACAAATCACTAAATTATGGATTATAAAGTACCTGCTTATGCATTTTGATACACGGAAACAACTCAAAATGATTGTGGATTAAGCAAGATTGAGAGGTTAAGAGTGATCCGCATTTAGCAACCGTTCAAAGTGTGAAGGACCTAAAATTTAAAAGTTAATAAATGAAATATAGGAATTTAGCGATAATAATTGGCATTCAGGAACAATAACCAATAGATAAGGAGAGTAGTATGGTAACAGTAATGTATGAGTATGATGTTCCGGTCGAAAAGCAGGCCGAGTATCTACAAGCTACCAAAGAGAAGATCAAACCTTTCTGGGAATCCATAGGCTGCCATGCCTATGATGTTTGGCAGGTCGCGGATAGCGAAACTAAATTTGTCAAGGCCATGCTTTTTGAAGACATGTCTGCGATGAAGGAAATAGTGGCTAATAAGGAAGGGGAAACTTTCATTAAACTATATTACACATTCGCTGAGAACGTCTCCAAAAAAGTTTGTGCAAAAAAGACATAAAAACCATGGCCTAGAGACTCAGCTGTAGGTCTTATTTTCCTCGCTTGTAATGCCAGGGATTTTATTGCATGAGATAGGCGGTGTTTGTTGATAGTAGTCGCTATAACCACTAAAACGCCCAGTGCAAGGAGAGAAATAATAAGAATGCTTTCAGATCAAATTAGCATTCGCGTGAGACTTACTGCATTCACAAAATATCACCTTGCCCAAAAAGGCCTTATCCAGTACCACCTGTTTAGATCTAAATTCATATCGAATATCCTTTCAAATAAATGCTTAATTATTTCACAAACTGATCTCCCAACTTTGCCTTCCGATATTTTGAATCAATATTTAGTGCATCATACAATATGGAATTTCCATTTCCATACTGTATTTGCTAATCTCTTAACACCTTTCATTAAATACAACCTTCTGAAATTTAGGGAAGCCGGCCCTCATATTAAGGTGGTGTTTTTATTGGTTAAATCACTATCTAACCCGCAAAGTAAAGATTGGGTTATAGCTTAATTGATGCTTTATAGTATTAATCAAGAGCATCGGACTTTTAACGTGTAGAATCATAATTCAGAGGTTGTTTGAGGGGAAGATTGTATGTCAAAAAAAACCGATGTTTTAATCATTGGCGGCGGCGTTGTAGGGACTTCGATTGCTCGTGAGCTTACAAAGTATGAAGTAAACGTGACCCTTGTTGAGAAAGAAGCGGACGTAGGTTGGGGACAGAGCAAAGCAACATGGGCTATGTGCCATCCCGGCGCTAGATGGAGACCCGGCACGCTTGCGCAGAAATTGATAGCCGAAAGCAATCAAATCTTAGACCAACTCATTGATGAACTCGACATTAAATGCAGGAGATTAGGTGAATTAGTTTTGGCCTTTGATGAAGAGGAAATGGAGGCGCTTCAAGTAATGAAGAAACAGGGAGAGCACATAAAAGTTGAAGGGCTTGAAATTATCGGCAAAACAGAAATTAGGCGTCTGGAACCGAATGCTAATTCCTCAGCTATTGGTGCGTTATACATGCCGACCGCAGGTGTGTTTAACCCCTTTGAACTGGTATTTGCCTATTATGAGAATGCTCGGGATAATGGGGCAGATATCCTTTTAGATGCTGAGGTCATAGGGATCATGCCGGAGAAAGGCAAATTCATAGTAGAAACTACTCGACATGAAATTCAGGCGGCCTATATTGTGAATGCCGCTGGCCTCTTTACAGAAAAGGTTGCAGAAATGGTGGGGGGCGGCGGTTTCAAGATTAGTTATCCTACAAAATCTTCATGTTTGATTCTTGATAACTACGTAGGGGATGTGGTTCAACATATGGTAACCGGAATGGCTAAACTAACAAGCTTTACCAGCTACAAATTGGTCGGGCCCACTTTCGATAAGAACATTATATTGTACACATCTATTCCTGAACCTACAAAAGGAATTAATGACCGGGCACTAGAAAATAGAATTTTTGATTTGACCCTTAACAGTGCCAGGTTACTGGTTCCAGACTTAGATTATGAAAGATATATCATTGCTTTTTTCTCGATTCCAGCAGCACGCACTGAGAATGGCGATTTTTTGATCAAAGCCCATGAAAAATATCCTACCTTTATCAATGTGGCAATACCCCCTCCTGGGATGACTTGCTCACCGGCAATTGGCAAACGGGTGGCAGAAGTTCTTCAAAACGCAAGCTTAAGTCTCATTGAAAAATCAATTTTCAACCCCTATCGAACACAAATACCCTCACTCCGTGTGGCATCCCGGCAAAGAATAGAGAA
>CAZGKP010000276.1:664-4928 GCA_964526215.1 uncultured Candidatus Sumerlaeota bacterium | reverse complement strand
CAGGAGATGTTTCCTTGCCATGATAGTTCAACGCTGTGGCGACATTACAAAGCAAGCACCCAGAAGAACCGATAGTATGAACAGTTGAAGTCCCCAGCTTCTTAAAAGCCCTCTTGGGGTCTTTTTGGGAAAAGAACCCCTGCCGGGACGGGGCAGCGTGGCTATTAAGACCATTGACCCGCAGGTGATAAGACGATGCCAGTCGGGAGACGATGCGGCATTCGAGAACCTGTATAACTCGCTGAAGGACGACTTATTCAGGTGGATTTATTCCCTTTTGCGCGACTATGAGGATGCCCAGGAGGTCTTTCAGGAGTGCGCCATACGCATCTTTCGCCACATCGGTTCATTGAAAGACCCCTCGCGCTTTAATCACTGGCTCTTTCGACTGGTGGTGAATCAATGTAATACGCACCGTTCACGGAAAAGTCGCCACCTGCATACCTCTTTCGTAGAGGAGATAGAAGTAAAACCAGAAGGGTTTATATTTCATAATGCCATACCTGAAAACCCGCGCAGGGCTTTGATGCGCAAAGAACTGATGGAGGAAATAAACAGACATATCGCCAATCTACCCACCAAGCAGCGACTTGGCGTAATGTTGTTCGATGTGGAGGGTTTCTCGATAAAGGAAGTTGCAGAGCAACTGGGCTGTTCGGAGGGAGCGGTGAAGTTCAATATCCACGAGGGGCGTAAGAAACTCCGCGCCGCACTCGGTCCGCTTGCCGCCAACCTTCGCCGAATCTCACCCGTCAAAGGAGAGACGTAAAAATGGACTGCGAAAAAGTTGCAGGTCTACTCGATGCCTATTTCGATGGCGCGCTTTCGGCAGAAATTGAGAATGCCCTTGAAGAACATCTACTCACCTGCGAGAAATGTAAGGCAGCCTATGACCGGATGGAAGTCATAATTTCCCTCATCCGTGATGCCGCACAGCCGGTAGAACTCCCGACTCAGGATTTCTATAATGAGGTCTTTGCCCGCGCAAAGGCAAGCCTGCGCCCCTCCAGCCCTCTGTCGAATCTCCCTGATTCCATTTTGAATCTCCTTAAAGGTATATGGGAAGCCCGCTCGCCCGCGGTGCGCATAGGGAGCGCATTCGGGTTTGTCATCCTCGGTATTTGCATTGCGGCGATTTTCTTCTCCGCAAAAGACAAAGCCCCCAGCCGGGGTGAGATGCATTTGCCTCCCACTCATTGGATTGCGCTCAAGGCAACACCCGCACCTGTAAAGAGTGGAGATTTCACCGCTTCAGTCGCAGAGGCTACCCTCGAGGGGGAAAAGCCGACTCTCATACCCAATAAGTCAGTCATTGATAAGAGCTACAAAAGCAGCCTGGAGGCGTCCCTGAAGGAAGCCGAGGCATCGCAGAAGAAAGTGGCGTCCGCCGCCGCACCCGTTCCCCCCATCGGTGCAACAACGCTGCAGCCTAAACCGCCCCTTATGGCTATGGCTCCAACTGGTGAAGCCATAGCCATAAGCGATCGCTTGCTCCTTGTTGCCTCGCATGACCGGCAGGCGGATGTTATCGAAACCCTCCAGCGCCTCAAATTGAACCTCTATCTCTCTGGCGAGAGCCGATTCATTCCCGAATTTCAGAAGGTCGAATTGTTCATTGCAGATATAGCCGCCGCTACCGAAAAGACAAACACGGCATATTTAGACAACCTGAAAATCTATCAGGAGGCTGAACAATGTCTCCTTGAGAAGGACTATCTCGAAGCCATAAAGAGATACGCCATCGTTGCCAGAAGCGCCCCCGGTTCACCTATGGCGTTTCTGGCACATTTCCAGGTTGCAAATGTGAATTATGAACGCATCAGTGATTACAACGCCGCCCTCACCAATTATGAGAAATGCCTCGAGAATTACCCCTCTCACTACATCTCGGATGAGAAAAAGGAACTCATACTACGCCGCCTCGACCTCCTCACGAGGAATTCCGCCGATAACTGGTATCCCTTGCGCCTTTACGTCAAGGCACAGGCGGCTTGCGTAGATAATGCCATCCTGCTTTGCAAAGAACTCATCACCCGTTACCCTAAAAGTCCCCTTGTGAAGGATGCCATAAAGAGCCTCGTTTCCCGGATTATGAGTGATGAAGACGTGTCAGCCGCCACCACGCGGGACTTGATAGGATTTTTTCAGGAATGCCTGGAGCACTCTCAGGAAACCAGCTTAAGGCAACTACTGCAGTTCGAGACTGCCGAACTCTTTAATTCACCTCTGGCAAATTACCCCCAGGCGCTTCTCGAATACACCCGTGCAGTCAAGATAAACCCTCAATCCGAACTGGCTAAGAAGGCGAAAGGCAAAATACGCAACCTATACCGGCGAGGTGTTCAATTTCGATAGTCCGTTGTCCGTTGTCCATTGTCCGTTGATTCTCCCTCCTCCTAATCGTAATCGTACTCGTGCTCGCAAGAGCACGCATAATCGTAATCGAACCCTTTGTGAAATGAACATTTTTCCGCATAGAGCGGATTTCGGGAGAGGCGATAGCCTCATGATGACTGCTCCGAAAATTCAGAATATGAAGCCACCGATACACGCCGATTTTCACCGATTATTTCTTCATCTGCGTTTATTATTACCCTTTGTAATCTTTGTCTTCTGGCTTCCCACGACAAGTCAGGCATCTGTGCGCGAAATCATATTCCCGGCGAAGTCATCAGACGGCAAAGTTATCCTTAAAAAGTTCGATAATTGTACCACCGCCGCCCGGATTATGCGCCTCATCCCTTCCACTGTCACACCGAGTCCGTCCCAATCGTCTCACTCTTCTATTGAGGTGCGGACGCTGCGCGGTAAAACCTCTATCTATATTGAAGACCTTCGGGCTATACACTTCACACCCGAAAGGCGCATCTCTATAGTGAGCGATACCTCCGCACGCCTTATGCGCGCGATGCGCGTGCAGGAATCTGGCAATAATGATGCCGCAGGGAAGAAGTGGTATGAACCCGAATATGACGATTCGGGATGGGGAAAACCGGTTCTGGCGCACCCCAGTTACCGCTGGTTTTACATCCCCGGTGCGGCGTGGATATGGCACAGGAAGAATTCTTATGCCCCTTTAAGCGAGACCCTGCTCTTTCGCCGCAGATTCTCTATCCCCTACGATTCCCACCCCCGCCGCGCTACCCTCTATGTCACAGTGGATAATACCCTTAACCGGGCATTTCTGAACGGGTATCCCCTGCCTGTGAAAGACCTGACTCTCACAAATACCTACGTTGCCATTGATGTCAGATACCTGCTCAAACGGGGCGAGAATATCCTAGCACTGAAGGTCACTAACCGCCCCGAAAGGACACTTAATTTCGCGGGTCTGGCTTTCCGGCTCGATCTCTCTATCATCCCGCGGATGAAAGGAGAATCCCCGCCGCAATCAGCCGCCGCCGCTTTATCCCTCGACAACGGCGACCATCTATCGGGCGAGCTCGCCTCCATCACCGACCGCTGGGTGGAATTGCATTCTCCATACAGCCGGATGCTTATTGACCGCGACTGGGTCAGGCGGATTCGGTTGAACTACGACCCTTTGCCATCCGCCACAGGCGGAAAGCGAAGCCTCCTCCGTAGAATCTTCGGTGGCGCTAAAAAGGGCACTATCCGCCAGAAAGCCTATGCACCTTACGGCTGCCTCCTTTTCCCGCCGCAGGCGGATGCGGAAAAGAGAGTGGGACTTTTATTAGAATCAGGCGATTTCATAACCGGACGCATACTGGGTCTGAATCGTCGCCGCGTCATTATCAAACCACGATATGGACCGACTTTCGGCGTTGATGTGGGAGAGATTAAATATATCTATCCGCTTGGGGCGAAGCGTTGGAGGTGGCAAGACCCTGCCGGAGTGTCGCCGTCTTCAACGCCCCGCCCACCGCAGGCGGACAAAAAGGGATGCCTTAAATACCCCGATGGCGA
The DNA here is from genome assembly GCA_964526215.1 of uncultured Candidatus Sumerlaeota bacterium. Lineage (GTDB taxonomy): Bacteria > Sumerlaeota > Sumerlaeia > MWCT01 > MWCT01 > CAZGKP01. The sequence goes on along the minus strand of CAZGKP010000276.1, from coordinate 1,001 downwards.
GATGTCCCGCAGGTGCGATGTCTTACTCCTCAATGGCTCGGCGATTTCCGGCATTCTATACGACCTCACACCCGATACACTCACAATAAAACCCCCGTATGCTGAACCCATACGCCTGAAAAACCGAGCGATTGTATCCTGCTTCTTTCCATACGGTCAGATAGTGTGCCTGCGGGAGAAACTCGCAAAATATCCAGGGAGAAATACCCTCTCGATTGCCCTTATAGGAAAGAGAAACCCCAATAGTTCACCTCTCGAACCATCTACATATTCCAGGGTCCGATGCATACTCTCCGAACTCGGCATAAAGAGCCTGCATCTCCGCCCCGAAGACATA
>CAZGKP010000276.1:0-654 GCA_964526215.1 uncultured Candidatus Sumerlaeota bacterium | reverse complement strand
GAAAAATTCCCCCTCCTTTTTAACCTCGACGAGATGGAGTCATATTACAAATCGGTGAAGCGTTCCAATGACGGCTATAAAGCACTTGTGAACTATGTAAAAACCGGTGGGAGCCTGGCACATCTTGCAGTATGCGCACCCACTTTTTACGGTTACGAATCCACCTGCGGCGGATGGACTCGCACCACCAGAGAACCACATCTGAACACCGCCCTGAAGATAAATATCCTCACACCCGGTGAAGGCTCCGAAAACGCCCTGCCATTTGAATTGCCTGAAAATAGGGCGACCGACCTATACTTTGAACTCAATGATAAAACCGGCTATGCCGAAGGTCTCCCCGAGCGGGTTGATTTCCCCTTCAATCCCGACACACGCTTTCGCCCCATCATCGCAGACGATACAACTACAGCCACAAGATTTACACCCATATACTGGCTGCGGAGCGAATCCGGGGCAAACTATGGACCGGCTATGGGGGTGATTGATTACAACGGCGGGGGATTCAGGCACACACGGTGCTTTTACGTAAACCATCTGCTCTTCACGGCTCAATTCGAGGGACATACGATGTTGAATTATCTCCTCCCGAAAATTATCTCCCTCGCCCTGCAATCGTTATACCCTGACCGGGATATGCTATTTCAGCAAAAA
>CAZGKP010000275.1:0-4936 GCA_964526215.1 uncultured Candidatus Sumerlaeota bacterium | reverse complement strand
CATAGAATGAATCTCTTGCCCGAACAAGCGCCGCAGCCGTCAAACCATCCACAGTTTTAACGGCAGTGTGATGAAAAGAACCATAATCCCACACCCTGTGCAGTGGAATTTCAATAGGTAAGAAGCCGTGAAAGCTCCTATGAGGAGTCTCCCGCGTGAACTTTATCGCCTTCCCATCCACCAGCACCGAATGTATCTCAAATTCGCCACCATCGCTCCCTGATACGTATAGAAAAATCCTGTTAATTTCCTTGTTAAAATTTATGCCAGTGATACAAAGCGTTGCCGGTCTGGTGGTAAAGATATTTTTTTTCAACGGTTTTTCACCGGCGGCTTTAACCGCTACAACCATCTTTCCAACTAACGGCAACTTGCGCAGGCGCACTATGACTTCGCTGAAGCCACCGGGAGGAACGGGATTCGGGCGCACCCGATACCATACGGGAGCACCCAGGTTTTCAAGGCGCAGGCGCACATCTTTCGGCGTCGTGGCGGTATCATTCAGCAGATAACTTGCGGCGCGGATGCCCCGGTGCACCCTGTGAATGGGCACAATATGCCGCGTAAGGTCTATCCCGTTTAGCAAAACACCTTCCAGGGTTGTGGGCTGTTTCGATTCATTCTGCAAAAAGACGTGCAGAGTTGCCCCCCGAGGCACAATGTCACTGTATGCCTTAGGTTCTCCCATTCCATACTTTATGTTCCAGCCACCAAGTATAAAGGGGAACAGTTCGGGGAACTCCCTATCGGGGAGATATGCCGACGATGTTATTTGAAGACCTGCCGGAGCGGCGTATACATATCCGAGCATCCATCCGCTCAGGAGCAGCAAGAACACAATGAGCAACTTTTTATTTCTCACCAATACCTGCTCCGAAAATTTAGAATATAAGCCACCGATTTACACCCATAAACGCAGATGGGAAAACAATCGGCGAAAATCGGCGTTCATCGGTGGCTAATCTTCATCCTTTCGGGAGATCAGAGATTCGCCGTGGTGAATTCGCCGTGGCGAATCATGATGATTGTTACAAGTATTTAAGATTCCGCGCGAGTTTGACCCCTTATTGCACCTTATTGTATCACGATGATGCTGGAGTCGTTGCGGGCTTGTCCGAGAAATATTGCGTTGATTACACGGTCGGCATCCATTGCATATTGTCCATTTTTGTTCGGAATAGGGATTGAGTACCAGGGGTCGGTTACGTCGAATGTATTACTTGTGGGGTCGTATCCGTGAAGGACGACAAAATGTGTGGCGCGCCTCTCGGCAAATTCGTTGTAAAACGCCACACAATCGTATAGGAAACTCATATCTAGCGCCGCAATCAAGGGAACACCGCGTGCAAAATGTGTAATCAGGAGCTCCTTTGAAAGCGGGTAAAACTGTAAGTCCCCTCCCGCCTGCAGGTATTCGATGTATCCCTGTGCCGCTAATACCCGGTGGGGCATTCCGGGGCAATCTTTTTTAATGATAAGTTTCTCTATAAGTTCTTCCCGGTTCAGCCGATTCCATACAGGATGAAAGACGCCATAGTTGTATGTATAGATGGTTACCTGAAAACCGAGGTCGAGAGCAGCCTTGCCGATGTGCGAATCGTAAAGTCCAATGTCGGGTAATGGCGGGATGTCTTTAATGAGGTTCTCAATGGGGAGATTTCTCCCATAATGAGTCAGGATTGTGCTCAGGCAGCATAGCCCGCAGGATAGGTCATCGGGCTGACAGACGGGTTCCACCGGGAGGTGAATCCGCTCCTGAAGCAAACTTAACGGCCATTGGGGAGACATTACGGATGCTCTTCGATGGCGTTGAACTCTATGTCGTCGGGTTGTTTAATTCACTAACCGGTCAGGTTATTTTGTCTTCACAATACCTTTTCACAATGAACTTTTTACGTCGTGTGGACTACTGTTTATTAGCTATTATATCCCGAATCCCTTTGCGGCAGACTGCTGACGTGTGCCTGACAGTTCGCCGTGGTGAATTTCAAGCAATCGGCAATGACTATTTTACCTCAATCATCACCCAGATGCCAACACCGAAGAGGGTTCCTTTATCGTCCGACATCTTCCAGTAGCCGGTGTAGAAACCGGGGGTATCGGGGGCTTGCATAGGGACGCTTATGTCCACTTCCTCGCCGGGAGGGGTATTTTTCACAGGGACGCTCTTTGGGGCACCAAGGAGGTCGCCATCGGTGAAGGCAAGTTTGTAGTTTTCCCAGGCATTTGTGCCAGAGTTACGCAACCTCCAGGTCTTCAGGAACTTTTTCCCGCGCGCAATTGTCATATTGTCGGGGATAGTTACATCGTCCACAAAGTCGCTTGCATCATAACCCGTTTTTTCCATAACAGGTTTTGGGGGTGGCTCGGAAATAGCCGGGGCAGGAGTAAACGATTTTACTGCAGTGGAGCTGCATCCCAGGAGCAATCCCCCCAGGAGAAAAATTATCACCAGATACCGCATCTTTGCGCCCTCCTTTTTATGATTCGAGAAGGATGCTAATTGGGAGCATTATTAGGTGCAAGTATTTTTTTATATAGGAGGGAATATTCCCTTGTTCTGCTCCGAAAATTTATTTTTTAGACGGGATAACGCAGATTAACACGGATGTTTTTTATCCGCGAAATCCGTGCAATCCCTCCACAGGCGGGCAAGCCTGTCTGAAGCATATTTTCATACTTTTGGGAGAGTCGCCGTGGCGACTCATGATGACTATCCCGAAGATTTATTTACCGCCAGGACATCAGGCACACAAAGAGAAAGAAAAATCATCTCCGTACTACTATCCGTGTTCTCCGTGGCAAAAAAACAGGGTTATTCGTAAATTTCTGTATCGTGCGAACATTTCTTCATTGCAGATTTTTCTTTCGCTTGTGTAAGATTCTCTTCGTTCTTTTTTTAACTCTTTGCACAAGTTCTAAGACTAATAGCGCAAAAAGGATAATAAAATGCTCTACGGTTGGGAGCTTTTGACGGAACCGGAAAAAAGCCATATTGCAGAGGACATAAAGCGCAGAAAAATTTCCGGCGGTCCGTTTCATCTCGCTCTCTTTCCCACTGACAGATGTAACCTTAATTGCTTTTTCTGCTACACCGAACCATTGCGCAAGGATGCTGCGGAACTCGGCTGGGACGTGCTCAAGTCCGCGCTCGAAGATGGCATAAAACTGGGATTGAAGGGTGTAAGTTTTGGTGGCGGCGGCGAGCCCTTAATCTATAAGTCCCTCGACAAACTACTCGATTTCATCGAGATGCACTCTCTGAAAATTGATTCCATTAAAACAAACGGAACCGCACTGACGCCGGAAGTTGCCCAACGTCTGCTCGGCTCGGGGCTTAAGCGGATTACAATCAGCCTGAATGAGACCCGCGCTGACGAATATGCAAAAATTGCCCGCTGCTCCACCCATCTCTTTGAAAAGGCCATCGAAGGAATCCTTAATATCGTTAAGGCAAAGAAAGAATCAGGTTCAGATTGCGACATAAGCACACAGGTCTTTGTCTGGAAAAAGAACTTCCGACGCCTGCCCGATATAATTATGGATTTGTTACCCACCGGCACAGACTATATCTATGTGAATACGATGGATAGTCTCGCCGATGAATTAAGAATGACCGGAAGCGAAAAAGAGGAATTTAAACAAATCCTCAAACCGGTGATAAAAAAATGGGCGAGGCATCTACAGTTCAATCTCTCCGCCGAGGGACTTCATCAATTCGCAACAAATGAACACTACAAATACTACCCACAGGCTATTGACCTACCGGATATCTGCAAATCCCCACACCGAGTGGAATATTGCTATATCGGATGGTATGCTGCCGTGATAGAAGCAAGCGGCGACATCTACCCGTGCTGTCATTTTACCGTGGATAGGTCAAAATCCCTCGGGAATCTACACAGCCAAACTCTCAAAGAAATCTGGTATGGCAAAAAGGCACGGCGCTTTCGGTGGGAAATGCGCCACCTCTTACTCACGAGAGCAAATCCGCACCTTTTGCCCCGAATGCCACGATTTATTCATCCACTGTGTCTTGAACGTAGCGCCTGTGCCTTTAACTTCTATTTATGCTCACCCGATTTTTACTTTGGTCTTTACAACTGGTCGGAGAACTCCGCAGCGAAGAGATACCGAACCTTGCAAAAAATAAAATCTATCCCTTATCGCACTGCTCGGAGAGTTAAACATCTCCTTATGAATCTGAAGTAAAAAAATATCTCTGAATACCCCAGAAAAAATTGTATATCCCCTTACCCCCATAAGGTGTTTTGGCTCATATGGGATTTTAGATGGTTTGCCCAATTTGGATGAGCCAACAATCTATAAGGAAGCCAGGAAACCATGAGTTCTGGTATCTATTTTCCTGCATTCCTGGTTTCCTTATATATTATTTTGGTTTATGTGGCGTTATACAAATTACGAAAACCTCGCTTTATGGCTGCCATCTTTTTCGCTAGATGAGCCGGCGTTTTTTTTCTTCAGGGGACGGTTATCCTTGACGCACACTGCAACTCCTCGACATTGTTCGATGCTAAAGTCCTATATACCACGCGGATAAATGCAAAACGAACAATTCAAACCGCTGAAAAGGAGGAAGCGATATGTTTTCAGGTTCTATGGTCGCTATTGTTACGCCTTTCAAAAAAGGCAAGGTAGATGATGAGACACTTGCAAGGCTCGTTGAATTCCAGATTGAAAACGGGACAAAGGGCATTGTCCCCTGCGGCACGACGGGTGAGTCCGCTACAATGTCGCACGAAGAACACCATCGCGTGATTGACGTTGTGGTTGAGACGGTGGCGGGTCGAGTCCCCATAATCGCCGGCACCGGCTCGAACTGCACCGATGAGGCGCTGAGCCTCACGCGTTACGCAAAAAAGGCGGGCGCAAATGCCGCCCTTATTATCACACCCTACTACATCAAACCAACTCA
>CAZGKP010000274.1:1093-4942 GCA_964526215.1 uncultured Candidatus Sumerlaeota bacterium | reverse complement strand
CAAACGCACGATGGCTATTGCACACCAACTCTACGAGGGGGTAGATATCGGTGAAGAGGGTCCCGTTGGTCTTATCACCTATATGCGCACCGATTCGACCCGTGTGTCGAAGGATGCCGTAACCGCTGTCCGTGAATACATTGGGGAAAAATTCTCACCAGAGTATCTCTCTCCAAGACCACGCGTTTTCAAGAACAAAAAATCTGCACAGGATGCCCACGAAGCAATCCGTCCCACCTCGATGGTGTGGACTCCTGAGCGCGTAAAACCATTCCTCGAAAAACCCCATTTCAGACTCTATCAGCTTATCTGGAATCGCTTTGTCGCATCGCAGATGGCTGATGCACGCTTTCTTCAGACACGCGTGGAGAGCCTGGTGAAAAAACGCTACACCTTTGCTGTTAGCGGGCTCACAACCACCTTCCCCGGTTACCTCTCCCTGTATGAAGAGGGAAGGGAGGAAGAAGAGACCCGCGGTGCCCCTACTTCTGCAAAAGATAAGGCTCCCAAACTCCCTCCACTAAAGAAAGGCGAACCACTCACCCTGCTAGAGCTCCATCCCGAGCAGAACTTTACTCAACCACCACCACGCTTCTCAGAGAGCACCCTTATAAAGGAACTCGAAAAGAGAGGCATCGGAAGACCCTCCACTTACGCCACAATTGTCAGCACGATTCAAGATAAGGAATATGTGAAAAAGGAAAAGGGGAGATTTATCCCGACCGAACTCGGTAAGATAGTCACCAATATTCTGGTAAAGACATTTCCGGAGGTTATGAATATCCGATTCACGGCAATGATGGAGGACCAGCTTGACCGCGTGGAGGATGGGAGTGTGGACTGGGTGGAGCTCCTGCGGAACTTTTACACCCAGTTCGAGAAGCGCCTCAGCGAGGCACCGACCCAGATGCGCAACGTGAGAGCCGAGGTAAAGCCTACAGACATCGTGTGTGAAAAATGTGGGGCAAAGATGGTGATACGATGGGGCAAACGTGGGCACTTCCTTGCCTGCCCCAATTATCCCGGGTGCAGAAATACAAAGGAATTCGAGGTTGATGAAAATGGCAAGATAAAGGTCATTGCCGAGAAAGAAACCGACACACTTTGTGAAAAGTGCGGTAGGAAGATGATAGTCAAAAAAGGCAAGAGGGGGCGCTTCCTCGCCTGTTCGGGTTATCCCGAATGTCGGAATACAAAGCCGTATCCTATCGGTGTTAAATGCCCCCAGTGTGGCGGAGAACTGGTTGAACGTATGTCCCAGAGAGGGCGCGTATTTTATTCCTGCTCGAACTATCCGGATTGCAGATTTATGCTTCGGGAAATGCCATTAAAAGAGTCCTGCCCCGAATGTGGTGTCCCCTTCCTTATTGCCGAATGGCGCAGTGGAAGAAAGCAAGCCCGCTGCCCGATGGAAAACTGCTCCTTTTCTAAAGACCTGCAAGGAAATGATAAATAATGCATCCCACCGATGGCGCGCCTTCAGCGGGTATCGTAAGAGTCCAGACATTTTGAAATGAACGGGTTGAGCGGTTTGCCCGTTTGTCCGCCACAGGCGGATTGGATGTTTATGCGCCTATTCTGACCGAATGCTTTGCCTGTGCGAGGCTTATGTGAATGAGTCTGAATTTCGGAACGGATAATATCTACTTTGTGCCTGAAGGGGAACGGCTCTCTCTGTTTGATGTGTATAATATGCGAAAGGTGGAGCTGGACTGTGCCCATTGGGGGCTTTTCTATAATAAGGCGAAGTTTCCGGTTATCCGCAAAGCGCTCAACGCCGCCCTCAAACGCTGGGAAAAACATCAAAAAGGACCCGATGAGACTGCCAGGGGAAGGCAGGCGGTGGATTCCCTTATCGGAGCATTGCCTCTGCGAAAATTTCCCACACGTCGCTTCCTTAATCTCGAAAAATGCCTTTCCCCCCAGGAAATCACCTTCTGGGTCCGCTGCTCCGATACTCCCCTTGAGTCCTTCTTTGAAGAAGATTACACACTTCGGAAACCGACACCGGCACATACCCTCACTGTCCCGGTGATTGGTTCCATACGTCTTGCGGCGATTGGAGATTTTGAACTGAGTATCCCCGAGGTTGTTGAACGCGAGGGCTTTTTTCTCGAAGTCTCCAAAGAGAATGGGATCAGAATTGAGATGCTCCCGCCGGAAGAGATGCTGCCCTTAGATGAGGGATTTTTCGGGGCGTGGGGGTCGAGCGCGCAGGGCAGGCTCATTAACCTCACGCACGATGCCCGGGTGTGTGAGGAAAACTTGTGCTGTACAACCCTTCACCGTATCGGGTCTCACTATTTTGCCACCCTTTATTTTCACCTGCGCACAAAGGTAGAATATAATGTCGTGCTGAAATTTTCAGAGAAAAAACTTAAATACGCCTATGCCCATCTTGAAGAAATCGGGTTCAGGTTGCACAAGGAATCCGCGCGTAATGCCGTCTTCAAAAGAGGGGACTCCATCGTTCACCTGTACGCCAATGTAGCCGGAAAGGAAACACTTGGAGCGCGCTTTCTCCCGCCTTTTCTGCTCGTAACCCTCAATGAAGGAAGCACAGACCCCGCCACGCGTTCTAAATTAGTGAAAGACTTGCTCCCCCGTTTTTCTAAATGAAACAAGATAGCAAATTCAGTAACCTCTTTGACCCCAGGGTATTTGTTACTGTCACATTGATTGTGGTGAATCTGGGGGTTTTTGCTGGAGTATCCATCAGTAGCGGCACAGATGCCCTCTTTCTTTTGCGATTTGGTGCCCAGTATGGTCCGGCAATATGGGAGGGTGAATTCTGGAGGCTTGCCACAACCATATTCCTCCACCTCGATATTTTCCACCTCCTCTTCAACATTTATGCCCTTTATGTGCTTGGATGGTTTGTTGAACCATTTCTGGGAAAGCGGCGTTATCTATCATTATACATCTTCTCGGGGATATTCGGGAGTGTATTATCGGTATCGGTGCATCCCGATTATATGAGCGTGGGTGCGTCCGGTGCGATTTTCGGGGTGGCGGGTGCGGCACTGGCTGGCGAGGTTCTGCACTCCGGCACGCTTCGGAAGGGGTTTTCTCGCCCGGTCGCCATTCTTCTGGGGATATTTATACTCTACAATCTTGCGATAGGTTTTATAGGCGTGGGGATTGACAATGCGGCGCATATCGGCGGTCTCATAGCGGGATTCATATTGGGTTATTATTATGGGGCACGAATTGAGGAGAATGAGCGGATGCTCGGGTTTGCCCGCATTTTGTATCTGGCTTTCTCGGCACTGTTCGCACTTGGCGTGATATACAGCATCCGCCCATTTTTGAGCGCGAGATGGTGCACCTGGCGCGCGGCAAACCTTGCGCTTCTGGGCAAATACGATGAGGCGGAAAAGTATTACGGTCGTGCAGTGCACCTCGCACCCCGAACCTCCCGTTATCATCGCCAGCTCGGTGCATTTCTCATTTCCCGGAAGAGACCCGCCGATGCGGTGCGAGAATATGAGGAGGCGCTTAAAGTGGGCGGTGATGCCGGCGAGCTCTACTACCTGTCAGGAGTGGCAAATCTCGCCCTCGGCAAACCCGATGATGCGTATAATTATTTCAAAGGGGCGGTTAAGAGTGGCTACTTCAATGCCGGAACCCTCGTCCTTCTGGGGAATTACTATCGCCTGAAAAGAGACTTTGCAAACGCCCGGGACGCCTTTGTCCGCGCTATCAGACTCGAACCTAACAATCCACTACCGTATCAGGCTTCGCTCTATCTCCTCACACGCCCACGAGCGGCTTTTAATACCCACGCACTCGATTTCTTCACCAGTGAGACAAAGACCACCACTCGCATACGCAACTCGCTCTACTTCA
>CAZGKP010000274.1:0-1083 GCA_964526215.1 uncultured Candidatus Sumerlaeota bacterium | reverse complement strand
CGTCGCAGCATACAACCGACACTTTCGCCACTTCGGTGATGCCACAAAGGCATATCGCACCGCTATTGAAAAGGCACCCGATAATACCTTCCTACATTACGACCTCGCATACTGTCTGGGGAAGATTCACCGTTGGAATGATGCCGAAAGGGAGATAAATATTCTGCTTGCGTCTTACCCTGACATCCACTTCCCCGGTGTGCTTGCCGAAACAAATATCCCATTGATGCTGAAACTTTGTTTCCTCAAGGCGCAGGGTCTCAAAAATGAAGCTATCAGGGTGCGAGACGAGATTGAAAGAAATTACAAAGAAGAAATCAAGCACCGGCGCGCTGTGGTCTATCTGAACAACCTCGCCTATCATTATGCACGGCAGGACTACAAAACTCCCGACGCTATTACGCTTGCCCTCAAGGCGGTGAGGCGAGACCCACAGGCATACACGCTCGATACGCTTGCTTGGTGTTACTATCGCGCAGGGCGATTCGGGGATGCGTGCGATATACAAAAGCGCGCACTCCGGGCATTGAATGCGGAACGCCCTATTGAAATCAGCAATCTCGAGTCCGGGGGGATGTCATACATCCTTCGTCCCGACGATGGCGGGCGTTCATACTATTATCACCTCGCTGCCATTTATGCCGCAATGGGCGAAAAGGCAAATGTCCTTGTCGCTCTTGAGGTCGCTCTCCACAACGATGCAGATTTTGAAGATTACGAATCCGCCATCAACCTCCGCAATCAGATATGCCTAAAAGATGACATTCGCTAATGATGCCGATATGTTATTGTGTGCAACGGTTTCAGGCTTGCCCGCCTCACTCCGCCTCAGGCGGTGGCGGCGACGGATGTGATGTCATTCGGGGTTATTTTTTGTAATGCCGGATCTTCACGAACAAAACTGATGTGCACCCACTTCAAAGGGCGCATCTTGGCAAAGCTACGAAAAGCAGACTTCTATAGAGGCTCAAAAATTTCTGAAACTACCTCCTGAATAAAATAGCACACGGATGACGTGGATGCAAGCATCCGGGTCAGTGGATGCAAGCATCCGGGTCAACTGATTACGCGGATTCTCGCTGA
>CAZGKP010000273.1:0-4943 GCA_964526215.1 uncultured Candidatus Sumerlaeota bacterium | reverse complement strand
AGTGTGGGATTTTTATTCAGGATTGCCTGAATCCCGCGACCATGAGGCAAAACGGGATATGTCTTTGTGAATACGCGCCCCAGGATGTAAGCGCGGAAGACGCACAGATTCACGTAAAAATATCCCGTGGGATAGTAGAAGAAATGCGGATTGAGGTCGCCGGCATCCATCTGCCTGACGACATTTGCGAAGTATTCCTCATCGGGTCTGACAGTTTGCGGGAATCCGAAACGGATGCCATCGAATCGCAGATATGCCCCTAAAAGCACAATCAGTGCAATCGCTGCAAACTCAAAAATTGTCCCGCTTCGGCGGCTTCTGAAAAGAAGTTTCAAGTTGACCTTCATATTTTATCCGGGAGTCCATTTCTCATCAGGTAAAGGATATTTCTTTAGAAACTCGTAGAGGCGCATAATCTGAACGCCTTTATGAGAGTTCAAGGTAAACAGGCGTTCGTCTTCAGTTAGCAGAAAGTCAGTATGAACGGCTATGGCAAGAGCGAGCAGATAATCATCCGATGCATCGGCACAAACCGGTAGTATATTCAGATTCTTTTGCCATAGTGTGGCGTGGCTAATAAGTCGCTGGATGAAGAAAGATAAGGTTCTAGAACTAATTCTTCGCGCTATTCTCGGGTAGTTGCCAACTCGTTCCAATTCCCGAATCTGGATTATGTGAGTAAACAATTGGTGCTTCTGGAAGGCGAAGAAGAGGAATTCGTGAGTAGTCCCTGGCGTAAGCATTGCCCGAATATACAGGTTCGTGTCAAGAACGAGCCTCACACTGCATCCCTTTTGTCTGATTTGAGAAGTTCCTTTCGTGCCCTGTGAACCAGTTTGTTAATTTCTTCATCAGAAATTGCAAAATCAGGCATATGCTCCCAATCCTTCTGGAGACTGCGGCGGAGCTCCTCATCCAGAAACGGGGCAAGGAGTCGCCTCCGTTTTTCAGGGGAGAGTTGTCCCAGCATTTCAAGAACTCGCTCAGGAGAAACTTTTGCCTCTGCACCGGACATCTTAACTTTTCCTCCAAATCAAAAGGTATAAAGACTTTCCCTCTCTGATCCTGTTTATTCAACAAATATTTTTGCAAGTCATCGGAACTCATACAGAACCAGTCTTTTCTTGCTTATGTATTTTGTAAAGGCAGTATTGTCTGACAGGTCAACCAAATCCACCGGGAGTCTTAGCGTTCGGGATAACCTTCCAGCCAGTTCGTAGAACCTCGAGGGGGCGACGCCATCACAGGCAATGTCTAAGTCACGAGCCTTTTCTGGCGAATTCGCAGTGCTCCCGAACAGAATTACTCGCCTTGCCCCGTATTCACGTGCCAGTACCACACATTGCTCTATCTGCGACCTTAAAACAGGTATTCTCTCTTTTCCCTTTCTAAGTAATGCCGCCTAATAACGAATGTTTTTTAAGTGATTTATTTTTTATCAGGAACCCAGGAATGTAGGAAATAAGATTATTTATTCATAGTTTCCTGGCTTCCTTATAGATTTAGTTTGCCCTCCTGCAATCGCACAGATCAGCGCTCGAGGAGGTTTTTTCGCACACAGAATGCGAAATCCACACCGCTCACACTGGGCCAGCGGGCATCGTGCGCCTCATACGTCTTGCGGTATATCAGATATTTCCACATCTTCTTCCATTCCTGTTTCGAGTTGTAGATGTCGCCGCCATACTTTTTGCCATCCACATATTGCTTCGGGATAAGAACCTTCCGGATGTCAAACAGACGTTTGAAATCCAGCATCTTCGGTTGCCACCACTGCCGCACCGTATATTTTGTAATGTGATAATTCTCGGTGAGATTTTTCACCTTCATCGCCTTATCGTAATCCATAAATACGATTGGGAATTTTGTCGCCTCCGGTTTTTCCCACTCCGTCCAGGCATATTTACGGAAGTACCAGCGCAGTGGCCAGATTGCCTCACCCTTCACGAGTATGCGCGTCTTTTCCTTTGTGCCCAGCAGGAAAGCGATATGTTTAGCCTCTTTTGCACAATCGCGCAAATCCGTTGTCGTATGCCCGTAAATCATCCTCTCGGCTATATTAAAATCATTCACGAAACAAAGTATGGTTGAACTCTTCAGATTCCACAGGGCAAATATACTAAAGAGAATATACCAGAAAACTGCACTCCTTTTGAAGAATTTAGAGTTCCACAACTTCTGCACATAAATTGCTGCAAGCAAAAGTAGCGGCAATACTATATGCACCGTCACCCACGGCACTTTCTCACCGGCGAATGAATACCCCAGAAAACTCCCCATCGCCCAGTATACGAGTAGCGCAACAAGTCGCTCCTTCTTCCATAGATAAAGGAGCGTCAGGAGCATCCCGAAAAAACCCACCGTGGCGAATATGTAAAAGTGAACGGTGGAAGTCATATGGAGCGATTTATCTATCTTCAGCCAGCCCCCAGGGCTTATGGGGTTGCGAGCAAAGTGCACAATCGCCATTAACAAAACAAATATATACGCCGGGATAACGAAGCGGCGGATAGTTTTATTTTTCCATAATGCCACCAGCGCTCCGCCAATCACAAAAAGCAGCGCAGGCAATTCGTAAATCGCCAGTATCGGCACGTAATAATGAAATGCTCCCCGGATGCGTTGCTCTTTGTGCTGTCCCGCCCAATACTGGAATGTCTTTTTGTAAAAGTTTAAAGCCGGCTCGGGGTGCTTGAACCACGTCGTGAAAAGGACAATATAAATGGCACAGGAGGCAAGTATCCCGATAACCAGATACCAGTAGTTTTCGCCCAGAAATAAAAAGAACCGCCGCAGAAGTTTATCCTCGCCATATTCCCTCTCGATGCCCTCGCGAATGATGAACAGTAATAGATACCACATTGCGAAAAGTGGAATGCTTATCTTACCATAGGGGAATTTCCCCAGCCCCGAAAAGAGGTCTTCGTAAAGTATCCAGCCCAAAAATGTCAGTGCCGCCGCATTAGTAAAAAGCGCGATGGAGAGAAATCGCCCCACGCCTTGTGCCGACGTAATTTCCTCGCCCTTCACATATACAAAATACCTCCGGAACGTCATTGCGAAATAAATAATGATGCCCACAAACCCCAGCAACTTGAATGCATAATACTTTGAAGAAAATCCCACAATGTAAGAAGCGATGCCGCCCAGCAAGCAAACTATCGAAATGGCATCTGGCAGAAAAGATTTTCCGGCGTGCCTTTTGCCAGAGCTTTTCCGCTTCTTTTTATCAGGCTGCTCCCTCTTCAACCAATCCTTTAAGACGTCCACAATAAAAACAAGCACCGCAAAGGTGAAGATTGTAAAAAAGTAAATTAGCTGATTCTCCTTTATGCATATAAGGAGCATCGAGCTAATGACGGCATAGCAAAGTGTGCGTCCGCCACCCTCCCTGAAAAATTTCCAGTAGTAGTAAATCGTGAGGAGAGAAAAGAAGGCAAATGGGACATCATTTCGGAAGAAGCGCGAATAATACATCAGTGTCGGAGAGAGTGCAAACAAGGCAAGTGCCGCCACCAGACCCTCGCGCCCCAGGCGCCTTTTAAATTTCAAAAGCACAAACAGCATACAGAATCCCACTATTGCCGGAAACAGGCGCATTGTGTAAGTGGAATCACCAAGTGTGAGGTATATAAAAGCCGTGGCATCTTCCAAAAGCGGACCGTGCAGTATCGGCTGATAATCGTAATCGCCATTCGTAGCCAGAAACCAGCTGTAGAACGTAAACAGACTCTCGTCGTGCATTAGTGGCTTTTCCTGAAGGTTGTAGAACCGCGTGAAGAAGGCGAACACAAAGATTACGGCGATAAGAATCAGCCGCAGATTTATACTGAAGTGCAGATTATGGTTATTTTCATCTGACATTTCTTTAATACCCTTTCGTAGAGCTACAGATTACGGACAACCTCTGGTGATTTAACACAAATGAGACCTGCTCTGGGGCGACTGTTCAAGAATCAAACATTTCCGTATGGTAAAAGAAGGCTAACGTCAATCTTCTTTTTTCACTATTCTATAAGTTTCCAGTCGGGGGGAACCGACTGGCAAAGATTTGGGTGATGAACTCGCAGAAAGGCAAAAGGCGCGGAGAAGAGGAGTGCCGTTCTTCTCCACGCCCTTATAGTTTCGTTCCCTATTTTCGTAATTCTATCGCTATGGAATTGGGGGTAGATACCCTGAACAGTTTAATTTGAGGAATCCTCCATTTCCACGAAGTTTATTTGAACAATTTAGGGCGTCTGCCCCCTGACATCCCCAGACATCTCCCTGACACTATATTCCGGGTCAAGTTTTATTTACACTATTTATGGCGTCTGACCCCCCAATTCCTGGTCATCACCTGGCTGGGGACGAGTCAGGGCGATTGACCTAAGAGAGAAAGCCAGCTGGGAAAAAATCCAAGGTCTTCAGGAGAACTCCTTTTCTCCTTGACAAATACTTATCATGAACGACCCCAAATGCCCATAAGCAAAATGAGTAAGAATATCAGTTTCAGAGATTTTTTCATCGAGTTAATCATCAACATCACGTACTAATCGAAAACCTAAATCGACCCTAGCAAAATCTTCCTTCTTTACTATTCTATCATATACTCTATATCCACAAGTAAAACTAGCATCTTTTATCCGATATATGTCAGGAGCATAATCATGGTATGTCCATTCCATTATATTGCCTCCCATGTCATAAAGATGATACCGGGTTGGAGGGTAAGAACCTACGTTATGTATGAAACCATACAATATGTTCCAATCAAAATTTTCCTTCTTTCCATATGGTACAACTATACTAGAATATTGATACGGCCTTTTATATTCAAAAGGCATTTCATCTCCATAAGGAGTTGGTTTTTGTTCATAACCCGAACGAGCAGCATATTCCCATTCATCCTCTGTAGGTAGGCGAAATTTCATACCTGTCTTTTTACTGAGCCATTCACAATA
>CAZGKP010000272.1:711-4953 GCA_964526215.1 uncultured Candidatus Sumerlaeota bacterium | reverse complement strand
GGAGCACGGGGGAAAAACAAAGAAAATCAGTATAAAAAGACCCCAGTGTCCCCAGTGCTCCCAGTGGTTAAAAAAGATAAAACCACGGGGCACACGAGGAGCACGGGGGAAAAACAAAGAAAATCAGTATAAAAAGACCCCAGTGTCCCCAGTGCTCCCAGTGGTTAAAAAAGATAAAACCACGGGGCACACGAGGAGCACGGGGGAAAAACAAAGAAAATCAGTATAAAAAGACCCCAGTGTCCCCAGTGTTCCCAGTGGTTAAAAAAGATAAAACCACGGGGCACACGGGGAGCACGGGGAATGTTGAAAGGGAGGCAAAAAAATTATGGGAGAAAAAGACTTGATCGTTTGTAGTGAAGAATTGATAGACAGGGTTCTTACAGCGGTAACTAATGTTCACAGAGAACTCGGTCCAGGTCTGTTTGAATCTGTTTATGAAAGTGCCCTTGTGATTGAACTGGGTGAAATGGGTATACAATACCGCCGGCAGGTGGAGGTTCCAGCGTATTATAAAGGTTATGATCTTGGACTGGGATTCCGTGCGGATTTGATCGTGGAAAATTGCCTCGTTCTGGAATTGAAGGTGGTGAACGAAATAACGGACGTGCATTTGGCGCAGATAATCACATATCAAAGACTTTTGAGATTCAAGCGAGGATTTATTTTGAACTTCAATTGCAAACTGATGAAGGATGGCATTAAAAGAGTCTCAATATAAACCCAGTGTTCCCAGTGCTCCCAGTGGTTAAAAAAGATAAAACCACGGGGCACACGGGGAGCACGGGGAGAGAAACCGGCTGTATTTGTTCTCCGTTAGCCGAACAAAGCACTCGGGCAGTTTGACAATGTCCTTGGTCAGCCTGACAAAGTGGTTAAAAAAACCCTGTTATCCCTTGTGTCCCGTGGTTCATACCTGATTGAGGTTCGAATTAAATTTCCCTATTTGAACGGGCACACGGGCAAATGTGCCACCAGATTGGTCGTTCTTGCAAACCGTAAATTGCTGCGAATTATTTTTTTTACCACTTGACTGTGCTCTGGGTTTTGTATAGTAGTTTTTGTCCGAATGCTCTTTACCAATTATACTTTCTGCGCCTTTGATTTATTTCCCGGGTTACATCACTATAAGCAACATTTAAGAGGGTTTTATTATGGGTGGTGAGTGGATTGGACATGGTAGAAAAGCTCGGCGCGCATATGGCTTTGACGAAATCGCCATTGTGCCCGGGACGGTAACGATAAATCCTGATGAGGTGGACATTGGCTGGGAGCTTGCGGGCAAACGTTATGAATTGCCTATTATGGCGGCGGCAATGGATGGAGTTGTGTCTCCACAGTTCGCTATCGAGATGGGCAAACTCGGTGGTATGGCAATTCTTAACCTTGAAGGCGTCTGGGCACGCTACGAAAACCCTGAAACCATTCTTGAAGAAATTGCCAGTTCAAGTCCTGAAGAGGCGACGCGAATTGTTCAACGACTTTACGAACCCCCCATAAAGGATGAGTTGATTAGTAAATGTGTGGCGGAAATAAAACAGGCTGGTGTAGCGCCGGTTGTATCGAGCACGCCCCACAATGCCGAGCGAATCTCCCCTATCGCCATCGAAGCAGGTGTGGAGATTTTCGTCGTGCAGGTTACGGTCTGCACGGTCCGCCATATCTCAACCGCTTATAAAGTTTTAGACCTTGCCAATTTTATCAAATCTATGCCTGTGCCTGTGATTGTGGGAAACACCGTAACCGAAAAAGCCACTCTTGAGATAATGGAGGCAGGTGCTGCGGCGGTGCTTGTGGGGATTGGACCCGGCGCTGCCTGCACCACCCGGGGTGTGCTGGGGATAGGTGTGCCTCAAGTTACTGCCACTGCGGACTGTGCCTGGGCACGGGACCTATTCTACAAAAAACAGGGTAAATATGTGCCAATTATCACAGATGGTGGGATGTCGGTTGGAGGAGACATTTGCAAGGCGTTTGCCGCAGGGGCTGATGCTGTGGTGGTGGGTTCTGCATTCGCACGGGCAAAGGAATCACCAGGGCAAGGCTATCATTGGGGTATGGCAACGTCGAACGAAAATTTACCACGGGGGACACGGATTTTTGTTGGCACCACCGGCTCACTAAAACAAATACTCTTCGGACCGGCAGATCTCGATGACGGCTCGCAAAACCTGATAGGGGCACTGCGTTTATGTATGGGTTCTGTAGGCACAAAAAGCATAAAAGAAATGCACCTCGTTAAACTCATTATAGCCCCTGCCATAAAATCTGAGGGAAAAATCTTCCAACGTCAGCAAGCCGTAGGAATGGGAAAGTAAACTTTGAATAGTGAATAGCGAATTATGAATAGTGAATTATGAATGGTGAAATATCGCACCGTTGCAGGGGACTTGATGAAAAGATGCGTATATGATTTTGGGCTTCAGGGTGCTTATTTTTTTCCCTCGCACTTGCACTCTCACAATTTTGTGAGAATTTAGCTACTTGAAAAAGAACGTGAATTTTATTGGGAAGCCAGGAATGCAGGAAAAGAATATATCATACGTTGGAAAAGGTCTAAAATGTCGGGAAAACCTGCGAAGGTTACGACTGACGAATGTTACTTCTATGGATAAATATATATTCCCTCCTGGTTTCCCGGCTTCCTTATTGATTTTTTTCAATGAGCTAAACTGTTACACAATTTTTAATATTTGATATGTAAATTCGCATTTTTATTTTTGCATTTTCATTTTCGAAGATGTAGACCACTACAATGATTCTGGTATTAGATTTCGGGTCGCAGTATACCCAACTTATCGCAAGGCGTATTCGTTCATTAAATGTCTCCGCTACAATTGTCCCCTTTAGTATCCCCGCGCGGGAGATTCGACGGCACAAACCCAATGGTATTATTCTCTCCGGTGGTCCCGCAAGCGTGAAAGATAGCCAGTCGCCTCTGCCGGATACGGAAATACTACAACTTGGTGTGCCAATTCTTGGGATTTGTTACGGTCTGCAGGTTCTGGCAAACCTCCAGGGCGGTGAGATAATCAAGGCGCACAAACGAGAATACGGAAAGGCTACACTTTCGCTAACCGGGGGGCAGAGTGAAATTTTTGACGGATTGCCTGACAAATTTACCGTATGGATGAGCCATGGCGACAAGGTGGTTAAGCTCCCCACTGGAGCAAGAGTTCTGGGAAACACTCATAATTCCGAGTTTTGTGCTGTGGGAAATCAAAACAATCGCTGGTTTGGATTGCAGTTTCATCCTGAAGTTCGCCACACGGAGTTTGGGACAGAGATTCTTAAGAACTTTGTTAAGAAAGTTTGCAAGGCACCACAGGACTGGCATATCGGCGATCTTATTGAGAAGAAGGTCGCAGAAATCCGCCGACTGGTTGGCGATGCCGGCGTTCTTTGCGCCGTAAGCGGCGGTGTGGATTCCACTGTGCTTGCCACTTTATTGCATCGTGCAGTTGGGGAGAGGCTTCGTTGTGTGCTTGTGGACAATGGGCTATTGAGGGAACGGGAGGCTGAAACTGTTGCACAAAGGCTCAAGAAATTCGCTAACATATCTCCAGACGTGGTAGATATGCGGGAAAAGTTCCTGAACGCCCTCGAGGGCATAACAAATCCCGAAACAAAGCGAAAAATTATCGGTAGGCTCTTTATCGAAACCTTCCTCTCGATGCTTGGTGAGGGCGATTTCCTGGCGCAGGGCACCTTATATCCGGACGTGATTGAATCGGTGAACGTAAGGGGACCATCAGACACAATAAAAACGCACCATAATCGTGTCCCCGAGGTGCTTGCGTTGATGAAAAAGGGGCGAGTGCTCGAGCCATTAAAAGAGTTATTCAAAGATGAGGTCCGCGAATTGGGGCGTAAACTCGGTCTGCCCGATGACATAATCAATCGCCAACCGTTCCCCGGACCGGGACTTGCCATAAGAATCCTGGGCGAAGTTACCGAAGATGCACTCGCCATATTACGAAGAGCCGATGCCATAATAATTGAAGAATCAAAAAAGGCGGGGCTATATGATGAGCTGTGGCAAATCTTCGGAGTGCTTTTGCCGATACGTTCTGTGGGTGTGATGGGCGACAGCAGGAGTTACTCACAGGTGTTAGCGGTTCGCGCCGTTACAAGCCGGGATGCAATGACGGCGCATTGGGCACGGCTTCCGTATGATTTCCTGGAAACCCTTTCCAACCGGATAGTTAACGAGGTGAAGGGCATAAATCGCATAGTGTATGA
>CAZGKP010000272.1:0-701 GCA_964526215.1 uncultured Candidatus Sumerlaeota bacterium | reverse complement strand
GACATAACTAGCATGCCTCCCGGAACAATCGAGTGGGAGTGAGTCGGCACTTAACGCTTTTTTCAAGTCTCCGCTTGAAAAAAGAATCTAAAATAAAAAACTGACAATTAAAGATTATGAATATCCGCTGTGAAATTTATTTTCAACCGGAAGGGAGGAAATTATGAGTTTGGCTATAACCAATATCTCCATTCCGGGGATAGAGCCGTTGCGTTCGGGCAAAGTGCGGGAGATTTTTGATGCCGGTGATAATAATCTGTTGTTGGTTGCCACAGACCGCATTAGCGCCTTTGATAGCATCTTCCCTAATGGCATCCCGGGTAAAGGGGTTGCCCTGACACGTCTTGCTGGTTTCTGGTTCAAATTCTTTGAGGGGAAAGTAATATCACACTTTATGACGGATAAAGTTGAGGAGTTTCCCGAGCCATTTTGCAGGTTTACAGATTTGCTTCGAGGTCGCTCGATGCTTGTCAAAAAAGCAGAGTCTCTGCCTTTTGAGTTTATTGTCAGGGGTTACCTCGATGGTTCTGCCTGGGCAGAATATAAAAAAAGTGGGACGGTGTGGGGACGTGAAATGCCTGAAGGGATGAGGCGCTATGATAAATTGCCCGAGGTTATGTTTACGCCCACCACAAAGGCACATAGTGGACACGATGAACAGGTGGGATACGATGATGTCGCACGGGAGCTCGGTGAAGAAG
>CAZGKP010000271.1:0-5011 GCA_964526215.1 uncultured Candidatus Sumerlaeota bacterium | reverse complement strand
CACACTTACAATTACAAAAAAAAGAGAGCTAAAAGAAGAAAATCCTTCAGATACTCCAGAGCAACAAACGGGGCAAGTAGTAGTAACAAAGAAAAAGGTTGATGCAATTCAAGAAACCAAAAAAACTCCAGAAGCTAAAAGAACAACAAACAAAATAATAACTGTAAAAATCGAGATTATTGATAATCTCGTCGCCCGCTTAATTCTCTTGTCCATAATTCTCACAATCCTCCTTCCCAAATTACTTTTCGGCTCGATAACTCCCACAAAGCCGAGATTAAATAAATACCTATGCGATATTTTATCCAGAACTTTTAATAGACTACCGACATAACCCTTCCGCGTCGTATTTGTTGTGAGAAGAACGATGTCATCACACGCCTTCTCGCGCTCAATCCGTATCTGTCTGTTGGCAAACCATAGCAGTGGATGAAAGAAATAGATAATACTCGATAAAACCTGGAGCCAGTTTATAAGCCAGTCATACCGCTTGATATGGGCAAGCTCGTGAACTATAACGGGGGCTAATTCCTCCAGGGTCATCTTTCGTAATATTGACCCGGGAATGAGTATAACCGGCTCGAAAATCCCACCAACAATGGGGCTGGAGATACGCTCCGAAACCCTGACATCCAACTCGTGCCTTATGCCGAGCTTCTCGGAATAGATCTTAACTAAATTGAGTATGGTTTGGGGCGGTGAAGAGGAATGTTTGAGTGTATTCTTAAACCAGACCAGTTTACGAATCAGCCATCCCGAAAGAGATGCCACACACAGCATCCATACAAGATACAAGATAGAATTAAGGCGAAGAGATTCCGATACGGGGAGTTCGGATTTATCGGGTTGGAAACCCGTATTATCAAAATCAATGGTAGGATTAGATATATTACCCTGGAATGTCTCCGTAATAATCCGACCGGATTCTGAATGAAGCAGCGCTCTACCCCAGTTGCCAACACCGGTCGGCAGATAAAACGATGGTGGTAGGAACAATCGTATGATGACAAGGAGCCAGAGCAGATATTTGAATCTCGGGGATGCCTTTCGATATAACAGGGTTGTAGCAGTAACAATAACAATCAAGAGAGAAGACTGCCAGAATATTGACCAGATAATGGAGACAAAAATCTCCGAATAATTGTTCAGAAAAGAGATGATGGGATGCATCATCACTGCTCCTCTTTCTCAAGCGAGGTTTTTATCTGTTCTATCTCAGAGTCGGATAATTTCTCATTTTTAATCAGGTGTGAAATAACAGGTCCAACTGCCCCATCAAAGACCTTATCAATAAAATTGCGGAGAGTCTGCCGTGTGATTTTCCTCCGCGACACAATCGGTTGATAGAAATAGGTATTTCCGACTTTCTTTACTGAGAGATAACCCTTTTGCCGAAGCCTTTCCATCATAGTCCTGACCGTATTATACGCCCAGTTTTGAGAGACCTTCAATTCCTCAAAGACCTCGCGGACGTTAGTTTTCTTCAGCTCCCAGACTTTCTTCATAACAATCCATTCAGCCTTTGAGAGTTCAGGAAGTGAAATTTTCATAGTTACCCCTTGAATTAACTAATAATGTAGTGTAAATTGCGACATCTGTAACATTATGTCAAGAGAAAAGTGCGTTGCATCAAAAAAAATTCTCGGGCATTGGGCGAACGAGCACAGGTAGGCGTGTGAATGTCGGGGTTTAATAAAGCATCAGGGATGTGGGGGCGGGGGTGAACCATTGGAGACACCGGGTGTGGGTTTATCGAAGAAACACCACTCCAGAATCCTCAATTGTGTCTGATAGAAACTCCTCGAATACATCGTCCTTTTTAAGCCGGGTCAGGATAAGCCCGATCGAATAAAGGGAAAATTCGGTAATCGAGAGAAGGCGCCCTTCTGTCGTCTGAAGAAACTGACGAACCTCACCTGCATTCTCTTGCTCTAAGAGCAGCTCTAACCACACATTTGTGTCCACGAGGAACATCAGTCACCCCACCATTCAAGCGATTTCTTTTGAAGTTCCAGAGACGTAAATTTGTCGCGGAATTCTCGTAATCCCCCTGCCCAGGTCATCCGTAATTTTTTCTGTTTCGGGCAGACTTTCACCTCTAATAGAAACCGGGCAAAATCACTCACCTCTTCCCGCAATTCAGGAGGCATTTCCTTGATAATTTCTTCAAGCGTTTTCATAACTTCACCCCAATACTATTATGTTTTCCCCCTTGGCTAATAGTATTACGTGTATCACTTCATTCCTGTGAAAGTCAATCACTTTAACTGCAATTCTCCATAGGCGAATGTTCCATGTGTGTGTGCTCGCTGGGTGCGTTGGGAAATGAAACGGTATATAACATTTTTTCAAAACCTCAATGTTCGGGGTGGCGAACTCGGTGGCGTCTGAATACACCGGTTTAATAGAGCATCAGGAATGATGGGAATGGCGGTGAACCGTTGGATGCACCGGGGGTGGGCTTATCGAAGAAACACCACTCCAGGGCGGTATCATACACGCGCCCGTAAGAGACATCGGTCTCCTGCGGTCCGAAAATAATCAAATCAATACAGCGATTGGCACATTCGTCGGTGTCGTAAAGACCAACCGCCTCGCCTTTCTTTGAGAGTTTGAATGAACAGTGATAATCGCCCTGGTCGAGGTCGCCGTCTGCCCAGAAGAGCGCGAACGATTTTGCCGCAAGCGCAAGACCGTCCGGTATGCGGAATTTGGCAGGGTCATCCGGGTCGTCGGTCAGATACATCCCGCCGAGCGAGACTTCCTCTGTGCCGTAATTGTAAATCTCAATCCAGTCGTCATACTCACCAAAGCTATCGGTTGTAACGTGGTCATTATCGGCGCAGAACTCATTGATGACAAGTGTTGGGGTGGTGGGACAATCGGGCGTTGGGGTCGGCGTGAGCGTAGGTGTAGGTGTCGGTGTTGGCGTGGGCGTGGAATAAGGGAGCAACTGGTCAAGCGTGGCGTTGCGGCGCGTGGTGAAGAATGGCTTCAGACCATAGACGACGTGTGCGCCAACTGCTTCAGTATAAGAGCGGTTGAAATCGTTGATCGTCCAGCTATAGTCATAAGTGCGGTATAGGTCTTCTTCGGCGGCGGTTTGAATCATCGCCTTCAGGCGGTCAATCTCCGGCTCAATAAGTTCGAGGGAGAAGTGATTGGTCAGGAATGAGTCGAGGAAGTATGAGTATTTATCCACATAGACCTGGTGAGCAAGAATACGTTCGCCAAGTGGACGTGGCTCGCTATGATTGCGGAATTCATAGACGTTGCGTGTCGCCCAATCCCGCGGACCCCAGCTTATGCCAAGCGTGTTATCGTAATCATACGGAATGAACTCAAATTTGTCTGTTTCCTGATTGTGATACAGGTAGTAATTATTGGCGAGCCAGAGGTAGTCGTCCCACGAGCCGCAATTTGTGCTCACCGTCATCCATTTGAGGAAACCCTCCACATTGAAGACCCTCTCGATGGCGGAGGTAAAATCGTCATCCTGGGTGTTATTCAGGACATCAACAAAGTGAGCAAGGTCGGCGTAATCGGGGTTATCCTCGTTGGTTTTAAGTTCATAAGTTGTGCCGCCCCCAATGAGGTCATAACGTCCATCTGCGCGATATGTGAGGTCTGCCGGTGCGCCCTGATAGAGGCATTTGAAGAGGTTGCCCTCCGCCCCAGGAGGATTGCCGAAGCGGCTTTGAATAAACGTGCTATCAATATGCTCAACGTTTATGTAAAGTCCACGGTATTCGTCATTGATATAGAGGCGGATGTGATTTGCGCGTGATGCGGGCACACCAAACTCGTTAAAGAGATTCCAGCATAGTTTACTGCGAATGATGGAAGGGTCATTATGCTCGCCGTTCAGGTTAAATTTCTTGAGACCGTAGAAGCGGCGACCGCTTACGAATTTAGAGAAACTCACCTTGAACGACTTCTTGGCGGAATAGCGTGATGTATTACCGCGAAGGCGCAAACCCACAGTCGTTATCGTGTCATCAATGAGATGGTTGGTGAAATGCAAAATTGCGGGATAGTAAGTATTGCTCTGTTCATTACCGGGGCGAAGGATTTCGGCGAGGTCTGCAGGGTCAATCGTAATCTGAATAGTGGGAAGAGACTTATCGTCAAAAATAACCTGCGAAGCGACATAATTAGGATCATTATTCGGGTCATAAGCGCAGGCAAAGATGGCAATGCTCCAAATAAAAAGAAGCACAAGTATTATGGGGATTGGATGTGGGATGGCGCAGTGTTTGAGATTTTTCATCTTGCCTTTCCTTATTTTCCTGCTGAGATTACGGTAAGAATACATTATTGACGGGTCATAAGGCAACCCATTTCTTCTCGGCGATGGAGCGATAGGCTGCCTCTACTACTTCATTAGCGCGCAGACCGTCATTCGCGGCGGGACTGAGTGTTTCTTCTCCCTTTATCACGCGCACAAAGTGGCGTAGTTCGTCCTCGAAACGCAAATTGATGTCGCGCTTGACTGGGAGAGTGGTCCACGTTTCCTCACCTTCGCGGCGCACACGAAACTCATTCCAGTACTCGTATATTGCGCGACCCTTTGTCCCACAGACCTCCAGAACCGCACCCGGCACTTTCACATTCCAGCTCGCCTCCAGTATACCGAAACATCCCTTGTCTGATTCGAGAAGAACCGAAGATGTATCTTCCACATCGAGCCCGGTTATGCGTGTTGATGTGCGTGCACTGACATTTTTCACCTCACCGCACAAGAACCTGAACAGGTCAATACTATGCACACTCGTATCCATAAGCACACCGCCACCGGAGATTGCGGGATTTGAGAACCACCGTTTCTCCACACCTTCAGCCATTGCGGCAAACTGACTTCTGAAAAATACCAGCTCGCCCAACTTGCCCGATTCAAGCATCTGTTTAATTTTCCGCACCGGCTCGATGAAGCGATGGCAGAACGCCGTCATCAGGATGGCGGGTGATTTTTGTGCGGCGGTGGCGATAGCACGGGCGTCAACAGTGTTAT
>CAZGKP010000270.1:0-5048 GCA_964526215.1 uncultured Candidatus Sumerlaeota bacterium | reverse complement strand
TTATCCCCTCGACCATCAGACGGAGTTCCTCGGGACTCGTGGCATACGCCATAGCGTCTTCCAGCTTAATCATATTTCGGTTGTAGAGGTCGAAGAGTGCTTGATTGAATGTCTGCATCCCCTCGTGTTTTCCAGACTCTATGTGCTGGGGGAGTTCCAGCGTCTTCCCTTGGTTGAGGAGCTTTTTTACGGTGGGGGTACCGAGCATAATCTCAACTGCCGGGATACGTCCGTGTCCCGATGCGTGGGGTAAGAGGCGCATAGAGATAACACCATTCAAGCACAATGATAGCTCTAAGCGAATCTGGGGATGGAGGTATGCGGGGAAGTAGTTTATGATGCGTTCAACGGTCTGGACTGCATCTATTGTGTGCAGGGTGGAGAAGACCAGGTGCCCTGTCTCGGAGGCGGCAATGGCTGTCTGTATGGTCTCCAGGTCTCGCATCTCACCGATAAGGATGACGTCCGGGCTCTGGCGGAGGACGTGTTTTAATGCCTCGCTGAAGTTCTTTGTATCGAACCCGACCTCGCGCTGGTTGATAATGGATAGATTGTCCTGATGCAGGAATTCTATCGGGTCCTCGATAGTCATAATATGGCAACGGCGGAGGTTGTTTATGTGATTTATCATAGCAGCGAGTGTGGTGGATTTGCCACTGCCGGTGGTGCCTGTGACCAGGACGAGTCCCCGGTGTTTCTCGGAGAGCATCTTTACGGCGGGAGGGAGATTGAGCTCCTCAAAGGAGAATCTCGGGTGGGCAATATAGCGGAAGACCAGCCCTATACTGCTGCGCTGCATAAAGATATTGACGCGGAATCGTCCGATACCGCGAATACCCATTGCAAGGTCCATTTCGTGATACTGCTCGAAGTGGCGAATCTGTTCCTCGGACATAAGCGAATAGGCAACATTTCGCACATCTTCAACGTTAAGTTCAGGGAAATCGGAAGGCTCAATGACATTATCAATGCGGAACATTGGCTGCGAACCGGCTTTTAAGAAGAGGTCAGATGCAGCACGCTCCGGCATCTCCTGAAGCAATATGTCCAGCTTAATCATCTCTTTACTCACCTCTTGCCGATGCTTATGTATTCAAAGCCTGCGCGCTCAACGCGCTCCTTTGTATAAACATTTCGTCCATCGAACAGATATGCCTGACGCATACCCTTGCGTATCTTCTCTAAATTTAGCAATTTGAATTCGTTCCACTCGGTTACCACCACAAGCGCATCTGCCCTCAGCGCTGCCTCATAGGCGTTCTTACAAAATGTAATATCTTTGAGGATGTGTTTTGCATTATCCATAGCAACGGGGTCATAGGTTTTCACGATGGCTCCCTTCTCCTTAAGGGCGTTTATGATTTCGATGCTCTTTGCATCCCGAAGGTCATCAGTATTCGGTTTGAATGCCAGCCCCAGAATACCAATAACCTTGCCCCTTAATGATTTCAACTTCTGTTCAATACGCCGGACAAAATGAGGGATACGGTTGTCATTGATTTGTATCACCGCCTCTAAAAGTGAAGCATCTTCGCCGAATTTCTTTGCGGTGCAGAGTAACGAAAGCGTATCCTTGGGGAAACACGAGCCACCATAACCCAGACCCGCCTGGAGGAAATCTTTGCCGATTCGCGAATCGTATCCCATCCCCTTTGCCACGAGCGATACATCCGCCCCCGCCTTCTCACAGATATTGGCGATGAAGTTGATGAAGGAAATCTTTGTCGCCAGAAATGCGTTGGATGCGTATTTTATGAGCTCGGCACTCTCTACATCTGTGATGAGCATAGGGCGCTCCAGCGGTGCATAGAGCTCTAAAAGCGCCATCGCAACGTGCTGGTTCGGAACCCCGATAACTATCCTGTCGGGGTAAAGCGAATCAGCAATTGCAGTTCCCTCCTTCAGAAATTCTGGATTTGAGACTACATCAAACTCTGCATTGCTCTGTTTATGTTTTTCTATAATATTACGCACAAAGTTTCCCGTCCCGACAGGCACGGTGCTCTTATTTACGATGATTTTGTAATCATCGAGGTTTTCAGCAATCTCCTTTGCAACCGCCTCCACCGCGGCAAGGTCGGATTCACCATTAGCCTTTGGCGGCGTCCCGACTGCGATGAATATTACCTTTGAGGTTTTTACGCCCTTTGCGATACTGGTTGTGAATGATAGGCGCCCATCCTCCATATTGCGGTGCACCATCTCACGCAGACCCGGTTCATATATGGGCATTTCTCCCGCATTTAGCATATCAACCTTTTTCTTGGCATTATCAACACACACAACCTCGTTGCCAAGGTCTGCAAAGATAGTCCCGGTTACAAGTCCAACATAACCGGCTCCGATTACACACACATTCATTCATTTACTCCTTTACTCATAAACCAGTCTAAGGTTTTTTTTAATCCCTCTTCAAGAGGGATGCGTGGTTCCCAGCCGAGCAACTGTCGGGCTTTAGTTATATCAGGCTGGCGTGTTTTTGGGTCATCAGCCGGCAGAGGCTCATATTTTATTTCACACTTTCTGTCTATCACATCCTGAATAATGCCGGCAAATTCAAGTATTGTAATCTCGCGGGGATTGCCGATATTTACCGGTTCGGATACATCTGACATCAGCAGGCGATAAATGCCCTCCACAAGGTCTGAGACGTAGCAGAAACTGCGCGTCTGTTTACCGTCCCCAAACACGGTGAGGGGTTTATGTATGAGTGCCTGATAGATGAAATTGGGGACGACACGTCCGTCGTGCAGACGCATACGGGGTCCGTAGGTGTTGAATATCCGCGCAATGCGTGTAGGGATGTTATGATAACGATGGTAAGCCATTGTAAGTGCCTCTGCAAAACGCTTTGCCTCATCATAAACACCCCTTGGTCCGATGGGATTGACATTGCCCCAGTAATTCTCTGTCTGTGGATGCACAAGCGGGTCGCCATATACCTCTGAAGTGGAGGCGAGCAAAAATACGGCTTTCTTTTCCTTTGCCAGCCCCAGCGCCTTGTGCGTCCCCAGCGAACCTACCTTCAGCGTCTGTATGGGCATCTCTAAATAATCAACCGGACTCGCTGGCGATGCAAAGTGCAGGATATAATCCAGAGAACCCTTTATGTATATATACTCCGTGACATCCTGTTTGATAAATGTAAAGCCATCATTATGTATATGATTGATATTTTCGATTGTCCCGGTAGAGAGGTTATCCATACAAATCACCTCGTGCCCTTTTGCGAGGAGCAAATCGCAAAGGTGGGAACCGAGGAAACCCGCTCCACCTGTAATCAATGTTCTGGGCAAGTTTCTGTCTCTCTCACATATAAGTGTCTGAAGCAGATACCAGAGAGGTTTTTATTGTCAAGTGAAACTGAAGTGGCGTCGTCGTCGTCATTTCGGCGCTACGCGCCTGTCATCTATCCGCCTGTGGCGGACGTCATTTGGCGACTGCGTGCCTGTCATTTGTCCGCCTGTGGCGGACGTCATTTGGCACTGCGTGCCTGTCATTTGCTTCGCGTCATTTAACGACATAACCCGCAGGCTACCTCTGACGCAGCCGCAAGGCTGCATATCCACAGCCCCGCAGGGGCGAATGACGTGCCCGCAGGGCGCATTCATAATGGCACCTCTACCTCGCTTATGACCTGCTGGAGGATTTCTTCATCTTCGTGGTGGCCACCGAAACCTCCACTCTCAAATGTCTTGGCAACCTGAATACGATGCGCAAGCACCGGATTTATCATTGTTTTTATGTCATCCGGCACGCAGTAATCGCGATTCCCATAATACGCCTTTGCCTGGGCGACACGTCGGAGCGCAAGGGCGCCCCTCGGACTCGCACCAAGCTCGATCTGGGGTGAATTGCGGGTCGCAGCCGCAATTCGCGCTATGTAGTCCAGAAGGTCATCGTCAACCTTAACTTCCCCAACCTCTTTTTGCATACTCAGGATGTCGCGGGAGGTGAGAACGGCTTCTATCCTGTCAATATTCACGACCTCCTTCTGTTCCCGCAGGATTACAATTTCGTCAGCGACATCGGGATAGCCAATGTTGAGCCGCATCAGGAAACGGTCGAGCTGTGCTTTGGGGAGAGGAAATGTGCCGTGAAACTCCACCGGGTTCTGTGTAGCAATAACCATAAAGGGTTGCGGCAGGTGATAGGTAACTTTATCAATGGAGATACGTGAGGTATTCATCGCCTCGAGGAGGGCGGATTGAGTCTTGGGAGTGGTGCGATTTATCTCATCTGCGAGTATAATATTCGCAAAAATTGGTCCACGTTTGAATTCAAATTCCCTGCGCTCGGGGTCATATATAGTAACTCCCAGGATATCAGAGGGCAAGAGGTCGCTGGTGAACTGTATGCGTTGAAAGGTGCAGGAGATAGAGCGGGCGAGCAGATGGGCAAGCGTTGTCTTTCCCACGCCCGGCACATCTTCTATCAAGAGATGCCCCTGAGCCAGCATTGCAATGATAGCGTTCTTGACCGCATCAGGCTTGCCCTTAATAATCTCCTCGATATTACGCTGGAGACGTTCCAATTTATCCCGCCGTTCCCGAGGCATAGACTTATCCTTTCCATCACACAAATTAACGAAGAGATAAAACCAGATGCCCCGTGCTCCTGTCAATATTTCTTAACGTAATAGCGAGAATTTCCCGTCGTGGATTGTTCCTACTTGTTTGCTGTTATTTTCCTCAACGGGGTTGACACAAACCCCATCATTACGAATATCATTATTCAGTTTCGTCAAACCACTTTTCTAAAGGAGGGCTTTATGAAATTTTCACCTCGATTGGGTCTATTACTTTTTGTAATGGCGTTTGCACAAATTGGATGTGCATCGCTTGTGAAGGTGAAAGATAAAAAACCGCTTTCAGGGATGGTTATATGCATAGACCCCGGACACGGCGGGCAATCCATCTATCACGGGACAAAAGTTTACACGGGTGGAACGCAAGGTGTGAATTCCAAAATGTATGAATCGGAGGCAAACCTGAATGTGGGATTGGTCTTGAGGGATAAACTAAAAGCTGCCGGTGCGAAGGTAATTA
>CAZGKP010000269.1:0-5190 GCA_964526215.1 uncultured Candidatus Sumerlaeota bacterium | reverse complement strand
AATCCCCCGTTCGCTGGGGACCGCGTAAGATTGACATTGACATTATCCTATACCGCAATCTCGTGATTGAAATGCCCGAACTCATAATCCCGCACCCGCACTGCACTGAACGCCCGTTTGTCCTGATACCACTTTTAGAGATTGCGCCCGAAATCCTCCACCCGGCAACGGGCATTGCCTTCAGGATATACCTTGAGCGAATCGGGAACGATGCAGCTAAAAAATGTTCACTATTCATTCCGGCAGCCAACAAGAGACGATAGAGATAGGAGAGCGGTTAGGAGCTACCCTTGAAGGGGGAGAGGTTCTGGCGCTCACGGGTGAACTGGGTGCGGGAAAGACCGTCTTCGTCAAGGGTGTGGCGCGGGGGCTGGGGATAGAAGATGTGATAACCAGTCCAACGTTTGTCCTTGTGAAGAGTTACATAGGGAGGCTTGCGCTTCATCATATAGACTTCTATCGCCTTGAGACAAAAGCCGACCTTGGGACAATCGGTTTCGGAGATTTTTTCGGAGGAGGCGGAGTAGTAGCAATCGAGTGGGCAGAAAAATTTATCTCAGAGATACCGGGGAGTCTTTTACAAATCACTTTCATTTACGAGGGTGAAGGTAAGCGAGAGATACATTTCCGAACTCCGGGCGTGCCCGAATGGGAGAGGCGTCTGGCGAAAATACTCCTTTACCCCCCCCCTTTACTAACTC
Source organism: uncultured Candidatus Sumerlaeota bacterium (assembly GCA_964526215.1). Classification (GTDB taxonomy): domain Bacteria; phylum Sumerlaeota; class Sumerlaeia; order MWCT01; family MWCT01; genus CAZGKP01. Next base: position 4,489 of record CAZGKP010000269.1, on the reverse strand, counting down.
ATTGATTAATGTGCATATGGGAAGGTGTCTTTTTCCAGGGCAAGTGGCTGAGAATCGCCAGAACATTTTTTGTAAAATTTAGCAGTTTGAAAAAAACAATGAATCTGGTTTGTCCGCCGGGGATGGATTGTGCCCATTTGTGCGGCTAAATTTGCAACTTCCAACTTGCAATTTCCAATCTTCCCATTAGTCCGCCGGTGGTAATTAAATCTTTTTGAGGGCTTTTTCAAATTCGGCAAATGCCCTTTTGCCGTAAAGGCAAAAAATCACTTCCTCGATGCCGGTTGTGCCTTCGAGGTATTGCTTTGTGGTGCGAAGCATAATGCGTGCACATCGGTTCATCGGGTAACCGAAAATGCCGGTGCTTATGGCGGGAAATGCTATTGACGAAAGGTGATTTTCATCGGCGACCTTGAGGCTGTTGCGTGTTGCATTTCTGAGTTTTTCATCCTCATCACCCTCACCCATACGCGGACCTACGGCGTGGATGACGTATTTTGCCTTCAGATTTCCGCCTGTGGTGATTACGGCACCGCCAACATAAGTCCCACCGATTTTGTTACACTCTTCCTGAATAGCGGGACCGCCCTTTCTGCGAATTGCACCCGCAACGCCACCACCCATCTGAAGCGCAGCATTTGCCGCATTCACAATGGCGTCGGTTGCGAGCTCGGTGATGTCCCCCTCCACCAATCGAATAAGGCTATCTTTCACCTTCAGTTCCATAACCAGCCTCCGGCGATTTCACCCCAGAAAGAGCTTCATACCTTTGTAAAGGGAGACGGGGACTTTTTTCAGTTTTCCAGCGACATTCTTTAACAGGACGGCGGTTATGTCGGCTGATTGCAGGCTTGCCATCATCCCGAACTTTCTTGCGGCGACCAGTTCAACCGCCTTCACGCCGAAGCGTAAGCCCAGCATCCGGTCATAATTGGTGGGACTGCCGCCCCGCAAGATAGAGCTCAAAATCACACTTCGCGTATCAACTTTTGTTTTCTTTTGAATCTGCGACGCCAGCCAGTCTGATGCCCCCGAAACCAGCTCGTTTCCATACTCATCCTTAATCCGGGATTTTACCTTGAACCCCTTGAGGTCAGCGGGATGCGCACCTTCCGCCATCACCACAATGGTGTATTCTTTTCCCTCCTTCTTACGCTGCCTGACGACCTGGCAGACCTCTTTTAGGTCAAAGGGGAATTCAGGCAGAAGTATGGTATGTGCCCCGCCTGCAAGTCCCGCAAAAAGGGCGACCCATCCGACTTTTTGTCCCGTTGTCTCTACAACCAGACATCGCCCGTAAGAGCGCGCAGTTGTGTGAAGCCTGTCTATTGCATCAGTTGCCACATTTACCGCCGAGAGAAAACCGAAGGTATAATCGGTCCCGGGGAGGCTGTTCTGAACCGTTTTAGGGACTGCCACGAGTTTAAGGTTATGTTTTGCGGCGAGTTTATTGGCAGCCCAGAGGATGTCCGGGCCACCTATCACAATCAATGCCTGGCAGCCGACCCGCTCCAGATTGGCGCGAATCTGCTCCGGTCCCCTCTTATGCGCAAATGGGTTGGCGCGGGAAGTCCGCAGGATTGTTCCGCCCAGTATCAGGATGTCCTCCACGTCCTCACTTTCGAGTTTTACATATTCGCCGCTATCCATAAGTCCCTGCCAGCCGCGGCGAAATCCGTAAACCTCTATACCGAGACTAACCGCCTTTACGACAATCCCGCGCAAAACTGCGTTAAGTCCCGGACAATCCCCTCCACCGGTGATAACGCCTATTTTCTTCATCTGATTCACCCCTTGACAATTTTTCAAGCGGGCGAGCACTCAACCCTGAAACTGGATAATGGGGATAAATGTATCGGGCTTCAGTGATGCCCCTCCCACCAGTGCACCATCTATGTCTGGCTGCACCATCAGTTCCTTAACGTTTGCCGGTTTCACACTACCGCCATACTGGATGCGAACTGTATGCGCAACGTTGCCATTGAATAGGTTTGCGAGCAATTTGCGGATAAAGGCGTGGACATCTTGAGCTTGTTGGGGTGTTGCCGTCCTCCCCGTCCCGATTGCCCAGACAGGTTCATAAGCAATGACGGTTGTGGGCATTTTCTCTTCGGGCACACCGGCGAGGCATCCACGAATCTGTTTCTCAACGACAGCCTCGGTCTGTCCCGCCTCGCGCTGCTCAAGTGTCTCGCCCACACACAGGATAGGCAGGAGGTGATGTCTGTAGATACCCTTGATTTTTTTGTTTATGAACTCATCGCTCTCGCCGAAGAGTGCACGGCGCTCCGAATGTCCGACAATGACGTATTTGCAACCAATCTCTTTTAGCATCGCCACCGAGACCTCACCCGTAAATGCACCAGTGTCTTCATAATGGCAGTTCTGTGCACCAATGGCGAGATTTGTCCCCTTGAGGAGATTTGCAACCGTAATGAGCGCCGTGAATGGCGGACAGACCGCCACCTCGCAATAATCCGTTTGAGAAACAGCCGGCAGTATCGCATTGACGAGGTCGGCTGCCTCACCACGCAATTTATTCATCTTCCAGTTGCCCGCTATGAGAGGTATGCGTGAAGACATAACGCCTCCTTATCACTTCATCATTATGTATGTCTTACAGACACATTGCAGATGCCTTACAGACACATTATGTCAATCAGGTCAACGACGCGGCAGGAATATGCCCACTCGTTATCATACCAGGCAAGGACTTTCACCATTGTTCCATTGACAACATATATGCAGGCGGCATCCACAATTGAGGAAGTGTCTGTGTGGTTAAAGTCTTTTGAGACAAGGGGTTCTTCGCTGAGGGCAAGGATGCCTCTCAACGTGCTGCTGGCTGCCTCTTTATATGCGGCGATAACTTCTTCTTTTGTGGTGGGCTTTTCCACCTCAACTACAAGGTCAACGAGCGAGACGTTCGGCGTCGGGACACGGATTGCCAGTCCATCAAATTTCCCCTTGAGTTCGGGGATGACCAAACCGAGTGCCTTTGCAGCGCCGGTGGTTGTGGGTATCATAGAGAGGGCAGCGGCGCGTGCCCTGCGCAAATCCTTTTTGTGTCCAACATCCAGGATTTTCTGGTCGTTTGTATAGGAGTGAATGGTCGTCATCAGTCCATACTTAACGCCGAATTTATCCACAAGGACTTTCGTAGCCGGAGCGAGGCAATTCGTGGTGCACGAGGCATTCGAGACGATGTTATGTTTTGACTTATCGTAGAGCTTATCATTCACACCGATAACGATTGTGATGTCGGGGTCGGTTGCGGGTGCAGTGATTAAGACCTTTTTAGCCCCGGCTTTGAAGTGGAGTTCAGCCTGCGGACGTTTCCTGAAAAGCCCAGTCGCCTCGACAACCAGTTCAACGCCCATTTCAGCCCAGGGGAGATTTTCGGGTTTCCTCTCGGCAAGAACCGTAATCTCTTTCCCATCCACCACGATGCTTTTCTCTCTCACCTCAACCGTGGCGTCAAATTGCCCGTGAACACTGTCATATTTCAACAGATGGGCAAGCACGTCAGGGGCAAACAAATCATTGACGGCGACAATTTCAATATCAGGTTTATCCACTGCCGCACGAAGCACCAGACGTCCGATCCGCCCAAAACCATTGATTCCAACTCTTACTGTCATATTTTTCCCTCCATTATATAGTGTGAAAAATCAAGGAGAAGTATTAGAGATACCCCATCCATATATTTGTGGCGTAAATTCTAATGAGGATGGGGGACTGTCAACTATTTTTTGGCAATTTTTTCTCGCCCTCTCGAGATGGGGTGCACATCACTTTTGTGATGACAAGAGCCAAAAAAGCGTTGATGAAAGGTGTAAAAATATCCAAAAGGAGTTTTAAGATGCCAGCAGTCGTTGAAGTTGAAGAAAAAACGTTAGTCCCTGCTCCTGGTGAACCACCTCAAACCTTTGAAGGTGCTATTCGAGCATTCCGTCAACACATTAAAAAGATGAAGAAACAAAATAAATTGGCGGGAGAGATTGAACGGGAGATTCAAACAGAAAGTAACAATCTGCTGCGTGAGGCTATCCGTAAGGCATACCAGGATCAGGCGGATGGGTTCTCACCGCATTGTCCCATATGTGGGGCAAAATTACAAAACGTGGAGAGGCGGGAACACGAGATGTCCGCAAAGTTGTGGACAAAGAAGATTTTCATTACCACATCATTTTTAAACTACAATGCCTTATAGATTGTTATAAAAGCAAGGGCAACAATGAGAACTGTAAGTCCAATTTCTAACCAAAATGGCTTTGTCTTTAATGAAGCTTTACTTCCAATTCTTGCACCAATCATTGATCCTATAAGTACGAATAACGCTGGAAGCCAGATTATATTACCACGATGCCAGTATATTGGTATAGCACCAAAGGCAGTAAAAATTGATACAGTTAATGAAGTGGCGATTGCTTGATGAGTATCAAGACCAAGACTTTTAAAAAGGGCTGGAAAGATTTGACCGCCACTG
>CAZGKP010000268.1:0-5226 GCA_964526215.1 uncultured Candidatus Sumerlaeota bacterium | reverse complement strand
GATTTTAAGGATGAAAACAATTCTTTTTGTTGATGATGAAGTGAACGTGCTCCAGGGATTGCGCCGGATGCTGCGCTCTATGCGCCACGACTGGGATATGGGATTTGCCCCCGGTGGGAACGAAGCGCTCAACCTGATGTCCAGCAAACACTTTGACGTGATTGTCTCCGATATACTTATGTCGGGTATGAGCGGCTTTGAATTGTTAAACGAGGTAAAAACGCGCCATCCCCTGACGGCTCGCCTGGTCCTCTCCGGCACGGCAGATAAGAAAGAGATGCTTCGCTCCGTCGGACTGATTCATCAGTATCTTCCTAAGCCCTGCGATGCGGAAATTTTGAAATCCACCCTCAACCGCCTTTTTTCGCTCGACAGACTCCTGGAATCAGACAACCTGAAACGACTGATTTCGCAGGTGGTCTCCCTTCCCTGTCTCCCTGCGCTTTATGAAAACCTCACAGAAGAACTCCAATCACCGAATGCTTCTCTCAAAACAGTGGGGCAAATTGTTGCGAATGATATTGGTATGAGCGCCAAAATCCTCCAGCTGGTAAATTCTCCCTTTCTGGGGAGACGCCAGCACGTCAGTGGTCCAGTCGAAGCCATCAACTTCACCGGTCTGGAAACCATCCAGAATTTGGTGTTAACGATTAAAATCTTCTCCCCTTTCAGGCAGGATAAATTGGACAGTCTTGAGCTCCATCCACTCTGGGACCACAGCAAGGTCGTGGCGGATTATGCCCGGCGGATAGCCCGTTCTGAAAATGTCGCCCAAAAAACCGCCGACTATGCATTTATCGCTGGCTTGCTCCATGACGCGGGCAAACTCATCCTTGCACACTTTCTCCCTGATGATTATCATTCTATCATAGAATTAGCAAACGAGGGAAAAATTGCAGTTGTTGAGACAGAACGAAAAACATTCGGAGCATCACACGCAGAGGCGGGCGCTTACCTTCTGGGACTCTGGGGGTTACCGCAGCCCGTCATTGAAGCCGTAGCTTACCATCATCAGCCCCAAAAACTGACCGGGGAATTCACTCCTCTGATGGCGGTGTATGCGGCTAATATTCTGGCATACGAAGCAGAGTTACAAGAAAGGCAGACTGAACCCGTTTTGGGCGACCGACTGGAGAAATGGTACAATCTGTGCCAGGAGGAAATCCCGGAAGAAACTGATGGCGCTTCTCCCGATGCATAATACTCATAATTCCGTTATTGAATGCTGAGGGTTTAATTATTACGACGGACCACGGACTACCGACTACTGACAAAATAGATTGAGATTTAAACTATTCAAAGGAGGATACATATATGACACACAAAGTCTTGCTGGTTGATGACGAACCGAATGTTCTCTTTGCCTTAAAGCGTTCGCTTCGCAAGGAGGACTTTGACATCCACACCGCCGCTTCAGGGGAAGAAGCCCTGCAGATACTCAGAAATGAAGAGATTGACGTAGTGGTTTCCGACCAGGATATGCCCGGTATGACCGGCACCAAACTCCTTGCGCGGGCAAAAGAGGAGTTCCCCGATACAGTGCGTTTTATGCTGACGGGCAAAGCCACGCTCGAGGTAGCGGTCGAGGCAATAAATGAAGGAGCCATCAGTCGCTTCTTTATGAAACCCTGCAATATCACCGACCTCACGGTTACCATTCGCCAGGCACTGCAGCAAAAGGAATTAATGACAAAAGCGATGCAGCTGGTGCGTAAGGTGCAAACCCAGAATGAAGTGCTCAAGCAAGTGGAGAAACAATATCCGGGCATTACGGCGGTAAAACGGGACGTGTATGGCAGAATCGTCCTGCCCGACACCCCCGAGAATTACGAAACGTTAATCAAACACATTAATGAAACCCTGAGCGAGTAGACATTGAGGCACGGGCAGAGGAACGGGAATAAGAAATGGAGTCATATTTACAGCGATATGTCTTGAGCGGCGGAATTATGATGTATTTCCTTGTTCCGTGCTCCTTCTTTGCGCTGGGTTTCATCATTCAGGGATTTATCAACCTGCGGCGCTCTCGCATAATGCCGCGTTCTCTAATCTCGGCGAGTGATAATCTCTCCTCATACAACGACCTTCCCGAATTTCGCAATGCGGTTGCAGAAAATTCTTCTCCACTGGCAAATATCCTTAGACGCATTCTGGAACTAAATCCCGCACCATCTCCCCAGGAGGTTGAGGAAATTGCCGCTGAATTTACAGATGATGAGGTTTCGCGCCTCTATCATAAAAACAACCAGCTCGCCGTGATATACACGGTCAGCCCGCTGCTGGGATTACTGGGCACAATCATCGGAATGATGAAGACATTTTATGTCTTCAGTATGTCCGAAGAACACTCGATTACGCAGCTCAGCCGCGGCATCAATGAGGCGCTTGTTACGACCCTGTGGGGTCTGGCGATAGCAATTCCGTCTTTTGTTGTCCTTTATCTCTTCAAACAAAAGCTCTTTTACTACGAAACAACTCTTTTACCGCACACAGTAAAAGGGGTATGGGAAAAAATTGCGGGGTTGGGAAACGAAATTGGCAAATTGGAAGAAAAACCGGAGCGTAAATAACGCCAGGCGCATCAGGCGCCGCAATCGCCTCACCTGGGCGGGCGAGGATTCAATCAACCTCACGCCGCTTCTGGACGTCATCTTCAACCTTATCTTTTTCTTCCTGCTCGCCACAACGCTAAAGCAGGCAAAGGCATTTCTCGACGTGCGCCTCCCTTATGCGCAACAGGCAGCTCACATCACCGCCCCGAAACGAACCATAATTATCACCGTCAACCGCGATGATAAAATTTACCTGGGCGCAAGAGAAGTGTCTTTTGAAGAGCTGGAACGAGAGTTGAAAAAGACGTCGCCCACCGAGGTAGAGGGCGTGATTCTGCGAGGCGATGCGTATGCACATAATAAGGCAATAGTGAAGGTTCTGGATACCTGTGTGCGTGCCGGACATTTCAGTGTCGCCCTCGAGGTCAAAACCACCAAACAATAAAGCCACTTAAGATATGTCAAGCAATGCCATCTCTGCTGGATTACGCCGATTTGACAGAGTTACAATATATAAATGCCCATTATCTGCGGACCTGCCTGAGCCCGCCTGATGTGGAGAGTGAAACTTATGAATTCGTCAAAATCGCGCCTTTCATATAGACATCAGAGGTGCCGTCTTCCCGCTTTTCCGGCAGTGAGAATAACTGTGGACAGGTCCCGATATCTAATGGCACTATTAGCCTGCCTGGGTTACCTGATGATGGTGTCACCGCCCTTCTGCGCTGCTGAATTAACAACCGTCTACCTTGATTATGTTGACTATGGAACAACGGCATATGGCGGCTATCGCTGGCGGGACGTTGCCGGACAATTGTATAGCGATGATTATCGCACCACATACAGCTACAACCAGACCGATGTTACTGTGCAGGTAACTTTTGAACGGGTGGATACCACCCTTTATGGAACATTGAGCGCCACGAACCTCAAACCTAACTTTGCATATCAGCTCAAGCTTGCAGGCGAGCCGAGTGCGCCCACAATTAATGAACGCATTGGATTTGCCGGACGCTGGTGGCAGGAAACCTGGAACGGCACCAAATGGGCAAACGGACAGAACCTTAACAATAAAGGCGATGGCTCCTCTCCCAATCCCAATGACCTTACCTATCTGGCAAGACGAGATATTGAAGACCCCTCCAGCCCCACCGGAAAGAAATATAAGTTTACGAGCTATCTTGTATTTGATTATTTCATCACTGATGAAAACGGTAACGCCTCGCTCAACTTTGAAGCCAATAGCTCCTATCACGTCCTGTGGAATACCATCCAACGCACCCGCACCTCAAATGACGGCACGACAAAGACAACTACCTTTGACCCTGACCCGTCCCAGCCGGCATACGATACAGACTATCCCGAGAACACAATCAGCATCTTCGGGGAATGGGAGCGGCTTCCCGTTGGCGGCGTATACCTCAAGCCCGGCGATTACGGTTGCGAAATCTACCTCACGGAGGAATCCTTTCATGGCTGGCCCGGCGGTACATATACGGGAGGTTGGGCGGCGGCTATGGGCGCTCCCATTGAATTCAGGATAGTCCCCGAGAACCCCAAAATATTATTCAAACGGCTCTCCTCTGCGGGAGATGAAACCATCAACCCCGACATCGCCATAGCCCTTTCGGAACCAACCAGCGACACAGTGACCGTTGACTATAATATAACAGGCGGAACCGCCGTAAGACCAGATGACTATACACTAACAACCGGAACTCTGCAATTCAACGCAGGGCAAACAACAAAAACCATCTCTATTATGGTGAATAACGACACCATTGATGAGCAACCCGGTGAAACAATCATCCTGGAGCTATCAAACCCCAGCTACGCATCTCTTGGCGCAAACTCTCAGCATATCTATACCATTCGGGATGACGACCATTCACCCACATTTACCAGCGCCACAATAGCTCAAAACCCCATATATCCAGATACAACCCTATCAGTCAACAAGATAGACTGGTATGACACCGATGGGGACCCTGAAGGCTACAAATATCAATGGAAGCGGAACGATAGCGCTATAGATGGTGCAACGAGCCCGACTTTAGACGGCTCCAACTTTGTTGAAGGGGACACAATGAGTTGTTTAGTTACCGCCTTTGATGGAACGAACGAAGGCAACACAATAGAGACACCCCCAATCACGGTCTCCCCTCCCTCCCATTCAAGAGTAAAGAGATGGAAACTATATTCAACCACAATACAAGAACAAGGGGCGGCTGGGGGGGTAATCCACGTCTCGGCTGGCAACTTTTGCACTTGCACAAAAAGACATAGCAATGTAGGTCTATCGAAAATTTTTAAGGGGGAAAATTATGAAAATTACCGAAAATCTAAAGAAGCTAATGCACATCGGCATAGGTGCTGCGGCACTCACCGAAGAGAAAGTAGAATCGCTTGTGCACGAACTCATTAAGAAAGGCGAACTCACCGAGGAGGAGGGCAAGAAGACAATTTCCGAGCTCCGTGAGAAGATAGAGGCAAGCCGCCGCGACCTCCAGGAAAAGATAGAACGCACAGTGAGCGCAACAATAAAAAAGATGCGATTCGTCAACCGTGAAGAGTTCGAGAGCCTCGAACAACGTATCGCCGCCCTTGAGGAAAGCCAGCATAAAGAAAAAAATATAGATAACAAACAGTGATACTGCCCATTTAGCCATTACTT
>CAZGKP010000267.1:0-5278 GCA_964526215.1 uncultured Candidatus Sumerlaeota bacterium | reverse complement strand
ATAGTGCCAACATTTACGTGCGGTTTAGTCCGCTTAAATTTCTCCTTTGCCATTACTCTCCCCCTTATGATTTTTTCGCGCAAACTTCCCCGGATGGTATATTTTGTTTGTGGCTTGCTAAAGAAATGTGTGGCGGCACACCTTGTGCCCTGCGAAGTCGCCCTCGCTTCAGAACGGAGCAGGAGGGGACTCAACCCCATAGTCACTTTCAGAGTCTTTGGGGTATATCCGCACCTTCGTGGCTATCCCGGAGTGAGGGAACTCCGGGATAAAAATTTCGACACTACTTTTATCTCACAAACAAAAAAGGCGTATGGAGTTATAATGAGTTTAACAATCGAGTCAAGGAGAAAATTTATTTTTTTTACATATTTCTTCTTGCCAGAATAGATTTTCAAAGCGTAGCCCTAATAATGATTTTACTTCGGGACAATCTTAACAATGATTGAGTTCATTAAGGGGCGCTTGATTGATAAAGACCCAACCCACGTAGTGGTTGAGACCGGTGGCGTGGGCTATGGTCTCGATATATCTATCGCCACATATCAGGAACTCCCCTCTGCGGGCGAGGAGTGTGAACTTTACACATTACTTTACGTGCGTGAGGACACCTTTCGTCTGTTCGGATTCGCCACGCCGCAAGAGCGCGATATATTCGAGGTATTGATCGCCACAAGCGGCATCGGTCCCAAACTTGGACTCGCCATACTCTCCAATATGCCTATTGAGGAATTCGCCCGCGCCATCGCCATAAAGGATATCTCAACACTTACCCAAATACCAGCCATAGGCAAAAAGACGGCGGAACGCCTCTGTGTGGAACTAAAGGATAAATTGAATTATCTCGTAAAAAGTGCAGCCGGTAAACAAATAGCACAGACCGAGACTACCCCCGCCGGACCAATCGAGGAAGCAATCTCGGCGCTGATTGCCCTGGGCGTAAAGCCTGCCGTGGCGGGCAGTGCAATAAATAAAGCCTCACGTGTCCTTGGCGAAGATGCCTCTGTCCAGGAACTCATAAAAGAAGGACTCAAATACCGGAAATAATTTCCGCCGGAATTGTAAAATGGAGATCTAACAATCCACGAGGAAAAAGCTAAAACGGACAACTGACAATTCTAAATGGTTTGTCGGCTTGAGGTGGAGATTATTTCTGCTTTCTGGCATTTTGTTCTTTGCGCTCATAATAGACCTGTCAATGCTCCGGGGCATCCTATTTATCTTTCAGGAATTTATTTTAGATTGTTAGTTGTCCATTTTAAATTTTAGATTTTCATCAGTTACTCAAACATAATTTTTTTCTCAAACTGCCGGATTGTTGCACTTCGCCTATGACCGAACCGGTTGAGCAAATTGCTAAAGCCTTAAACCGCCTCGGAGTTGCGCCGGGGCAGACTATCTTTGTTCATTCATCACTGCGCAGCTTCGGCTGGGTAGAGGGCGGCGCAAATACGGTCATTGATGCCCTGATAAAGGCTGTCGGACCGTCAGGCAATGTAATGATGCCCACCCTCACCGGCTCTGCCGAACTCAGCCCGCAAAATCCTCCCTTTTTCGATGTCCGTAACACGCCTTGCTGGACGGGCATAATCCCCGAGACCTTCCGACAGCGCCTCGAGGCACACAGAAGTCTCCATCCGACACATTCTGTTGCCTGTATCGGTCCCGACACCGCCAGACTCCTCGACCGCCATCACAATTGTCCCACCCCCTGCGGTCGCCGCTCCCCTTACTTCCGGCTCGCAGCCAGCAACGGGCTCATAGTCCTCCTCGGAGTAGATCTCGAAAGCGTGACCCTCTTTCACACAGTTGAAGAACTCGCACATGTCCCGTATCACCTGCAGCCAAAGCCCGTCTCTGCCACCATCATCGGCTATCGTGGAAAGGCAATAAAACGCACCCTATATATCCACAAATACGGCGATGTGCGAAACTTCTCAATAATGGAACCAATCATGCTCAAGGCGGGAGTCCTTCGTACGGGGAAAATCCTTGAATCCGCTGCAAGGATCATTAACGCCCATATACTTCTCGACCTTTCACTGGCTCGTCTTAAAAGGAATCCCCTTTTTCTATTAAGATATAAAAGAGGCAAGAAATGATGCGAAAAAAGACTCTTATATTATGGAGTTGTGTGCTCCTGCTCATCCCTTTTTTCTTCGGATGTCATGCAATCAAACCGCCTGATAACAAGTGGCAGACCGATGATGAGGGCAATATCCTCGTGGAATTTTTGTTCAAAGCCCCACCCGGCGCCGAGCGCGTTACGGTCGCCGGAACCTTTAATGGATGGAACCCCGAGACGAATCCCCTGACATTTAATGAAGAGAGGCAAATCTGGACACTTACCCTTCCACTTAAGCAGGGACAATATCAGTATAAATTTGTCGTAGACGGCATCACATGGTTTCATGACCCCAACAATCCCAACAAAACGGATGACCACCATGGGGGATATAACTCTGTCCTATCCACGAATTCTAAGGATTATATTATGCCCATCGAAGAGACTGAAGCCCCTTCACCTCCTGACCCGGCAAACTGGAAGGGCGTAACCGTCATTCCCGAATCAGAGTTTGACCAATGGGAAATCACCCCGCGTGACATATATATCTGGCTACCGCCATCATATCGGAAATTTCCCGACAGGCGATTCTCCGTCCTTTATATGCACAATGGACAAAATATCTGGGACGAACCGAATTGCTGCTACGGGCACGGGGGCTGGTATGTGAATACACTCGCTGAAAAACTCATATCAGAAGGCAAGATGCGCGAAATAATTATCATCGGCATTCCGAATTCCCACGCCCGCCTTGAGGAATACAGTGTTGGCGACAATTTCTTCGATGACAAATCGCACACTTACTGTCAGTTCCTGACAAAAACCCTGAAGCCATATATAGACGCACATTATCGCACGCTCCCTGATGCAAAAAATACGGCATTGATGGGTTCATCAATGGGCGGCCCACCGATGGCGAGCCTTCGGCGTAATCTCTTTCTTTATCGCCTATCATCACCCGGATATATTCAGTGCGACAGCCTGCCTCTCAACGGCGTTCTCACATAGCGATGATGCTGCCGGAAAGACCATTTTCGACCTGGTGAAAAAGAAAGGAAAGCTACCTGTGCGGTTATATCTGGACAGCGGGACAGCCGGCGAGGGTCAGGACGATGCGCCCGAGACGCGCCGGATGTTTGCCCTCCTGAAAAGCCTCAGATATAAAGAAGGGAAAGAGATTTTGCATTTCGAGGACGAGGGAGCCGAGCACAATGAAGAGTTCTGGCGCAAACGCCTTCACATACCTCTGTTATTTCTCTTCGGGAACAAAAACTAAAAAGTAACAGATTGCCGTATAGGTAAATATGCTTTTTGAATAGCCGATGTATCTGATAAATAGTCCTCTGCTTAATAATCACAAAGGAGAATTTCGAGATAGAATAAACCGGCGGAATTATCAGGGGTGAAGAACCATCTCTTCGTGGAGGGCGTTCAACCCACCAGGGGCGCGCCTGCGGCTCATTCAATCTTCATCAATCTCTTCATCGTGGAAGCGTGACACCTCATTCAGGACTTCTTCATCAACAAATATGGGTATGCGGCGCTTTGTCGCAAGGACGATGGCGTCTGATGGGCGGCTATCAATCAGAATCTCCTCCCCTACCCCGTCTTGAATGACGAGTTTACCGTGGAAGGTATCATCGCAGAGTTCGTCCACCAGAACACGGACCAGCTGGAGCCCACAGGCGTCCAGGATATTATATACCAGGTCGTGAGTCATTGGGCGCGGCGTCTGATAACCCTTCACGGAAAGCTCCATAGCCGATGCCTCGAAGAAACCAATGAAGATGGGGAATGTTCGCTTTCCACCCTTCTCCAAGAGCACTATAACCTGATGCTGATTTATTCCCTCCGACATCTGTATCTCGGCGAGTTCCATTTCGATAAACATCTCTTTATTCCTCGGGCATTAAGATTGACCGGTACAAACTCGATTAGAGATTGTGGGGAAATCCCTTCCACACATCCTCATATTTGTGGTTTTGGGGTCATCGCGACGTCAGGGGGAGAGCATATGTCGTCTCATCTCCTCCATATTTTTGGCATTCAGGAGAGCCACGTCTTTGGTAATCCGCCCCCGTTTATATAGATTGAGCAAAGACCTATCCATAGTTTGCATACCCCATTGGGCACCCGCCTCCAGCATAGCATAAATCTGGTGAGTTTTTTCCTCTCGAATCAGATTGCGAACGGCATCGGTAGCGATCATCACCTCAACGGCGATCTCCCTTCCCCTCCCATAGGCAGAAGATAACAGTTTCTGGCAGAGGACACCTTCAAGCACACCAGCCAGCTGGATGCGGACCTGTTCCTGCTGGTAAGGAGGGAAGACATCTATAACCCGGTCTATGCTCTGGGGGACATCAACGGTATGAAGGGTGGAGAAGACGAGGTGTCCCGTTTCGGCTGCCGTGAGGGCGGCGGCGATAGTTTCCAGGTCGCGCATCTCACCCACCATAATTACGTCCGGATCCTGTCGCAGGACATACTTAAGGGCATTGGCAAACGTGTTTGTATCCTCGTTGACTTCGCGCTGCTCAATGAGCGCCTTCTTATGAGAATGGAGGTATTCAATCGGATCCTCGATGGTAATTATATGACACTCACGCTCACGATTTATGAGGTCAACCATTGCCGCCAGCGTGGTTGATTTGCCCGAACCTGTGGGTCCGGTTATGAGATCCAGTCCCGAAGGTCTGCGGGATAGATTCTCACACACGGTGCGCGGGAGGTGAAGCTCATCAAAATTCCGTATAGTAGATGGAATGGCACGAAAAGCCGCACCCACGCTCCCTCGCTGGAAATGAACATTTACACGGAATCGCGCCACATTTGACATCGACAGCGAAAAGTCTAGCTCCTTCAGCTCTTCAAACTTCTGTTTCTGCAGGTCGGTGAGTATACTATAGACATAGCGATGTGTATCTGCTGCGGAAAGCGACGTAACGCCATCCACGTTGCGGAGGATGCCATCAACACGCAAGACAGGTGGTCTACCGACCACAATGTGGAGGTCGGATGCCCCTCGTTCCACAGTCATATTCAAAAGGTCGGTTATGTCGAGCAAAATTAAAATCCTCCTTTCTTCATAAACTCAAATATTTGAATTTGCTATATAGCAACTATGCGGTGATGAAGTCAAACCCCAATTTGCGAAAAAATCCATCCGGTGGGTAGGTGTCCTTATATATCATTCACTTCTCATTTCGCCCC
>CAZGKP010000266.1:0-5287 GCA_964526215.1 uncultured Candidatus Sumerlaeota bacterium | reverse complement strand
ACCGCGTAACATACATCAGCGAGGATGATTTGATTTCCGGGCGAATGAAAAATTACAAACTCCTATTTGTAACCGGCACAGTGGCAATCTCCGATGCGGTGCTTGCTGCAATCGAGAGATTTCACGACAGTGGCGGACACATTGTCGCCTGTGCCCGATTCGCCGAAATGGACGAATACGGGAACTTGCGAAAAACCGCCCCGCCGGATTTCTTCCGCGTAAAAGTATTGGAGCGCAAGACCGAACCGCGCAAAAGAATCGAACTCCCCACATTCAAGAGCATGGCGTTCTTCAACAATCACACACAGAAAACTGTGCGCACAGAGCGCTTCCGTTATGCTACGGCACACCCGATGTCGTGGGAGTCCGCACTGTTTGATTTATTTTACGACTCGGGGATAAAATTTTACGGCGAGAAATTTTCGGGCGGGACAATCATCGGCTTTGAAGATATGAAGGTAACCGGCGAGGTAATCGAATGCGTTGCCGTCAAAAGGGATGCGAAGATACTGGCAACATTCGCGCCACTTCAACCGGCAATTGTGGCAACGCCGCGCACGATATACATCGCCCGTGATTTAAGCTGGAGTGGCGAGGTGATGCAGAAACTTATAGAAGCGGCAGCGAAACGCGCGGATGTCAGACGCTTTGCCTGGGCAACCGGTGAAAACGACGCCACTTTACCGAACATAGACATCGGGGTCTTAGAGAATGATGTGGGCAGGCATCTCATCATTGTAACTTGCAGCGACAGACTCTACGAATGGGACGGCACACCGGTAAGAGTCCGCATCCACATCCGTTCATCCAATCCATTCACCAATATCCTGACCGGTAAGGGCATACGACCAACAACAGAACGAAACGAAATAAGCATCATCGAAAGAACCTTTCCCCCCGGCGACGTGCTTTGCTTATTAGAGAACCCGTAACAAACAGATTCCAAACTTTAACGAAACTTTCGTGCTCATTGTGCCTTTTTTCAAGCGAAATCTTGAAGAAATTATACGCCTCCCCTTTATAAAAGCCAGACCCATAATAACAGTAATCTATTGACAACTTTTACGCTGACATAATAACATATTATTTGTTTTTTGGGAAATTAAGGTTCTTGATGGGACCGGGCATCTGACAATTGGATGACCTATGCTTTCCTTGCAACTATTCAAAGAGATACGTGAGCGCATAAGGAAGTTATTATGCCTGACTCCTCCGGGGGAAGATAGGCGGCGGGATGGATTTGTTGCGAGGGCTTTGCGCTTTCTTTATAGTATAGGGAAGGTGTTTTTGCGGGATGAGTGTTTCAGTCGGGGAGCAGCTCTTGCATACATCACAATTCTGTCAATCTTCCCACTGGTAGCGACACTACTTTTTTTAGTTCCTGTATTCTTTTCAGCTGGCGAGATTCAGAAAGTCCAGGGCGATGTGGGTAAATTTATCTTCTCCTTTATCATCCCCGACAGCGGGAATGCGTTTGATGCCAGGCTCCAGGAGTATTTCACGATATATAAGGAGAAGGCGCCAGGGATAGGAGCGGTTGGTCTTGTGGTTACATTCGTCGCTGCCGTTGTCCTTTTTTATATCGTAGAGGGTGCCTTTAACCTGATATGGAAGGTCAAGAAGCGTCGGCATATCCTGAAGTCATTTATGATATTCACCGGGGTGATTGTCTGGATACCCATCTTGATTGGGCTTTCGCTCTTTTACACGCGTAAATATTCGTGGATGGCACCGGGCGGAGTCGCCTTCCATCTCCAGCTATTGCCCTTCGTAATGGGTTTTCTGGGATTATTTTTTGCATACTATTATATACCGAATACGAATGTGCGTCCCTTATGTGCGGCAATAGGGGCATTCATCGGGGCTATACTATGGCAGATTGCGAAGAGGACATTCGGTCCAATAATCTCGCACTTCGCCACATATACAAATCTGTTTCAATCTGCCGGCGCCATCCCGTTCTTCCTCGTATGGCTCTATGTCAGCTGGCTCATTATCCTCTTCGGGATTATAATATCTTACTGTGCACAGAACCTGAATGCCCTTATGATTGAGGACTTGAGCCGGTCCATTGACATCATTGACCCTGCGGTTGTGCTGATTTTACTCTATGTGATTGGCGATTATTTCGAGAAGGGCAAAGGCAGCGTTCTATTTTCTGATATTCGCAACGCCTGTCCGATTGGGGCGCGCGACCTTGCCAATCACCTGGCTTATCTGGAAGAGGAGAACCTTATTTCGTGCAATACCTCCGAGGATAGTTATATCTTAAAAAAGCCCTCTGATAAAATCTTCCTTCGGGAAATCTTGAGCCTTAAGAAACGCACCCAGAAATTATTGTATTATGATGGCTCGGCGAGAGACGTATTTTTCGATGAGATGCATCGGATTGACGCCACGTTGAAAGACGTCCTTCGCGACCATTCACTCGGCAGCTTGTTAAGGCAAGTTTATGGGGGAGGAAATCCGCCCCGATGAACTCTACATTGTGAATCATAAATCTGTCTGAATTCTCGAATGAAGGGGCGTGAGTGAGATTACCAAATCGAGAGAAAGCCTACATTCCACGGGAGAAAATAACTGAATATCTTCTCTCGGAAGTGCACCCTATTGGCAAATGGAAATCGAAATTTCTGCGCCTGATTGGCTTTAATGAGTTGAATATAGACATCCTTGAGAAAAACTTGCTTTTGATTGCTTGCTCTAACTAAGTCGAGAATAGTATAGATTCCATCTATGGCAGAAAATATATAATTGACGGTGAAATGGAAACACCTATGGGGGTTATTGTTAAGCTGCGTACTGTTTGGCTCATTGAGACTGGCAAAGAGGTGCCTCGCTTCATAACAGCCTATCCGGTATGATAGGAGATTACGGAAGGGGAAATTTAATATGATTCGAGAATTGGATTCCGTTGCCCTAACCCATAACATCACTGAATATGGCTTGCAACGGGGCGACATCGGGGCAGTCATCCATTGCTATAAAGATGATGTAGCTTTCGAGGTGGAATTTGCAACGGCAGAAGGTAAGACAATCGCCGTGTTGACTCTAAATCGTGATGAAATCCGCCCATTGAGTGGAAGAGAAATCCTCCACGCACGCACATTACGGGCATCTGCCCTTAAGATTTGAAACTCGCCAGAACCTATCGTGAGTCAAGAGAAAAAATCGAATACCCAGGCACCTTTTCTCGCTACGGAGACTGAACCCGTCCTGACCGTCATCTCCGGCAAGAGCGCCGGGAAGAAGGTGAAAGTCTCAAGCCCCGTTACAATCGGCAGGGCAGATGATTGCACACTGCGCCTCTCTGATAGTAAAGTCTCACGACACCACCTCGAGGTGAAGCCCGCAGATGGCGGTCTAATCGCACGGGATACGGGGAGCAAAAACGGCACCTTTTTGAACGGCAGGCGCATCACTGGTGAACAGTCGCTTAAACACGGAGACATCCTGCGCCTCGGCGAGACATTCCTCTCTGTTCAATTCCCCACCCGTAAGACCCACGAACGCTTCGGTTCACACTGGCTCATAACCGTCTCCACCGCCGCCGAGACTCATTTCGACGAAATTAGCATACCCGAAAAATTGGGACGTGAAAATCTCGCCACCGATGACGTGCGGGTGTTTTTAGAGGTACTGACGCTTGCCTATGAAACACCCGAGCACGGCGCATCCCTTCGGCGTGTGACTCAACGACTCGTTAAACTCTTCTACGCAGATAGTGCCATCCTGTGCCTGGCACACCACAATGACTATGAACCCGCCATCATTTTCGCCGAGGAAGAAACCCTTCCGTTCCTTTCAGAAATCTTAAAATCAGCACTCCTTCAAAGAAAAGGCATACTCATAAACGACGCCCTTAAGCACGTCCCGGATTCAAATGTTGACGACATAATAAAGCATCTACCCCGCTCGCAGATGTGTGTCCCCTTTATCTGTCGCGGGGAAATTGTTGGACTCTTTGCCATCGGTGCGCATAACGCCTCCGCATTCACAAAGCCATCGCTCAACCTCCTTACCGTGCTGGCAAATCAACTCGCGCCCGTTATTGCTAACGCCTCGCGTGGCGATATACTGGAGCGCATCCATTGTGTGGTGCGCGAGCGATTCACCCGCCCCTTGCTCGGTCAGAGCGAACCGATATGCAAACTTCGCCACCTCATCGAGCAGGTGGCAAGGCAACCAATCTCAATCCTGATTACGGGCGAGACAGGAAGTGGCAAGGAGGTTGTTGCCCGCCGCCTGCACCAGAAAGGGCTTCGCCCCGATGGTCCCTTCGTCCCCGTCAATTGCGCATCTATACCCGCCGACCTCTTTGAGGCAGAACTATTCGGGCACGAAAAGGGCGCATTCACCGGCGCACACAGGCGAAAACCCGGAAAACTCGAGCTGGCTCAGGATGGCACCCTCTTCTTCGACGAGATTGGCGAACTGCCTTTGGCACTTCAGGCAAAATTCTTGAGAGTCCTCGAAACGCACGAGTTTATGCGTCTGGGCGGAACAAAAACAATCTATACGAACGCCCACATCCTCTTCGCAATAAATCGAGACCTCACAACCCTGGTCAATGAAGGGCAATTCCGCGAAGACCTCTTCTTCCGAATAAATACATTCGAGCTCCACGTGCCTCCCCTGCGTGAACACCTCGAAGATATACCCGAGATTGCGGAATATTTCCTTGAAGATATTCAGCGCCAGCTGGGAAGGGGACATCCCTTTCGCCTCTCCCCGGCGGTGCTCGGTTCCTTCCTCGCATATCATTGGCCCGGAAACGTTCGTGAGCTCCACAACGTGCTTGAACAAATGGCAATCCTCTCAAGTGAGCCACTACTCGACGAAGACCTGTTGCCCGAGCGAGTCCGCACCAATGCGCCATCCCCTACCGAGGGTGCCCTGAAAAGAACAAAGGGTGGTCTCCTATCCAGCATTACGCGAAAAACCGAAAAGCAGATTATCCTCCAGGCACTCGAAGAGGCAAAAGGACAAAAAAAACTCACCGCAAAAATCCTGGGCATTTCCCGTCCCACTCTTGACAAAAAACTCCGCCTCTTCGGAATTTCGCCCCACCGCAGCTGAAAAGCTTAAAGCGGGCAAGCCGCTCAGGATTTACAATAAATACACGATTTTTTCGTAGATTTGGGGTCAATCTTTCAAATGGAACCCACCGATGGCGCGCCTTCGGCATTCGCCTGTGGAGAAAAGGTTCGAAAGTTATTCTCTCTTTTTATCCCTTCCAAAAGATTGTTCAATTCCATGCTGATCCATACCCGGTTTATGAAGTATG
>CAZGKP010000265.1:0-5322 GCA_964526215.1 uncultured Candidatus Sumerlaeota bacterium | reverse complement strand
TCGTGATAATGTTCGTAATCGTAACATTTTCGTAGTTTTGGGAGGGGCAAATCTTCGTAACAGTCATAATGAGGCGGCTCGCCTTACCCGAAAGGATGAAAATAATCCGCCAATTACGCTAATGAACGCGAATATTTATTAGCGTAAATTCGCGGACATTCGCGGATTAATTTTCGGGATAGCAGTTGCCGAGTGTTAGCATTTATTCACCCCGGTTGATGAGGATTATGACGTCGGCGATGTCAACTTTGCCATCGCCATTCTGGTCGGCGTAAGGCAGTTGGTCGGGAGTTAGGGCGCGCCTGCCGAGGATGTGCCCCACGAGGTCTGAGTGAGTAACAGGAACCCAGCCGCAATTATGCGGACCGCCGTAAGCGCCCATGTCGTTCCGTTCTGTGCGTTTTCCCGGTGGTCGGCAACCATCATTAAATTGCGGGTCAGGGTCGCCTGCATCAATGCTGGATGAGCTGTCATCGAGGTGGAAATCGCCGCCTTCAGGGTCAATTATTTGGGGGTCATCTGAAGTGTTTCCGGTACCGTCAGCCGTCCATAACTGGATGCAGGAATAAGAAGGAGTAGAGCAATCATCAAGCTGGGCACCTCCAGTTGCCCAATTGTCCCAGACGATACAATTTATAATAGCGCCATCGCACTCGAAGAGTCCGCCACCACGGCTGGATTCTCCAGTAGCCGCGTTGCCAAAGATGGTGTTGTTTTGTATAATGCCATTGCAATCGCTGAGCCCGCCACCATCACCACTAGCCGAGTTGCCCGAGATGGTATTATTCTGTATTGTGCCGGTGCAATAACTTAACCCGCCGCTATTATATAATGCCGAGTTGCCTGATATGGTATTGTTCTGTATTGTGCCAGTGCAATAACTTAACCCGCCGCTATTATATAATGCCGAGTTGCCCGAGATGGTATTGTTCTGTATCATACCCTCACAGTCGGAAAGCCCGCCGCCATGACCAGCCGAGTTGCTTGAGATGGTGTTGTTCTTGATTGTGCCGTTACACCCGGAAAGCCCGCCGCCAGCACCAGCCCAGTTGCTCGTGATGGTATTGTTCTTGATTGTGCCGTTACACCCGGAAAGCCCGCCGCCGTAATGAGCTGTATTGCTTGTTATGGTGTTGTTCTGGATCGTGCCGTGGCAAGAGTTAAGCCCGCCGCCCCTACCACCCCAAATTGAATTTGCAGTATTTAAGATTATATTGTTATATTGGATGGTTGTCAGAGTGTTATTACCCCAAATACCACCGCCATTCCAAGCATAGCCGTTTGTGATTGTAAAGCCGGAGAGGACGCAGGTGGTGAGTTCAGTTCCAGCGAATCTCACAACGCAGCCTACTTGGTTGCCGTCAATAATGGTGCTGGCGACTACGGTTGGACTGGTCGGGTCAATAGAACGCAGGACGATGTTCTTGCCTTTGAAGTTAATGTTCTCCTTATAGGTGTCCGGTGAAACGATGATTTCGCAACCGTCTGTAGCCGCATCAATCGCTTCCTGAATCGTTGGATAATCTCCCGGCACATAGATAACACAAGTGGGAGGGGGCGTCGGAGAAGGTGTTGGACTAACCGTCGGTGTGGGTGTTTCAGTGGGAATTGGGGTAGGGGTCTCTGTAGCAGTTGGGGTTAGTGTGGGGGTTACGGTGGGTGTGGAAGTAGGCGTCGGAGTTTCGATAGGGGTTGGCGTGGGCGATGCGGTAGGAGGTGGAGTCGGCGTCTCTGTGGGCGTTGCAGTAGGAGATGGAGTCGGTGTCGCCGTGGGTGTTGCAGTAGGGGTTGGAGTAGGTGGTATTGTAGGTGTCGGCGTTGGGGTTTGGGTTGGAGTGGGTGTCTCGGTGGGAATGGGAGTAGGTGTATATGTTGGCGTGGGAGTAGGAGTCAGTGTAGGAGTCGTGCCGCCGTCCCAACCCGCCATCCTTGCCATCATCCACCAGAAAGCCCTTGCCTTGAGGTTGCAATTCAAGGGCATGGAATGGGCGCAGTCGCATGAGATACATTCATCTACACCGGGGTGGGCGTCGCACCATTCAACAGCCCAGTTCCTCCATTCGCTCCCGTCCCAGTAATCACAATTATCGGTTGCCTCCATATCGAGATAATAGACACCATCTGGGTCATAACTTTCAATATCTGCGAAGTCGAAGAGGATTTTACCATTGGCACGGCAGTAATTTCGGATTTGCTCATTGCGGATATGCAGATTCCCGCTGCTGCCACCTCCATCCAGATGCCCGGTCATATAGATGAATTTGAAATCTGCATAATCAAGTTCAAGCTGGTTCATAGCGTTGAGATAGATGTTTATACCATCTTCTGTGTTATCAGAGGCGCCGCCACACCACGACCACATTACCACGTTTCTGTCATTGCCGGGTGTATTCAGTTTGTTTCTGGTTAATTCTTCCCAGTAGAGGTCGCCCTCGTGCCCAAGGTCAACACCTGTCTCCTCCTGAAAGGAGAGCGAACCACCAGCACCATCCTCGCTGAAAGTAAAGGGCTCATAATTCATAACCTCCATCCCGGTTGGTATCTGACTACCGTGGGAGGTATGACCATACCAGATTCTGAACTGAGTTTTTGCGGCTCCAATCCAGCTAACGGGAATCTGCGATTCGTTAGTGCAGTTATGGTCAATGATGATTTGTGCCCGGCAGACTGGCACCGGCAGGGTGAATGCCAGCAAAAGAATAAAGACGACGGGAGAAAAAAGGTTACGCCTTATGCCCTTCGGACAGTAGTTTCTTCCCATCAAACTCCTCCTGTTTTTTCGTTAATTCACAAATATGATAATTATGTCATAGCCTAACAGTCAATCTTTTTGTTTGTGCTCGGAGGTCTGCCTTGTTGATAATCCTTGACGGGAAGAATCGCTGGAGAAGAACATCATTTATGGATTGGGAATGAGTACTTTTCTCTGGTGGCATCGCTGCAAGATGAGACAACGAAATTTTATTTTCGTCTTTCTATACCTCCTGGGGGTAGTTATCTTTGCGAGCGCAGATAATAAACATAATGAGGTAAAGCAATCGCTCGATTCGATAAAACTCGCCCTCACCGCCTATGAGATTCATATCGGCACCTTTCCCTCTACCGAGCAGGGACTCAAGGCGCTTGTCCGCCGCCCCATAACCGTTAACCCTGAACTGTGGAAGGGCCCCTACCTGAAGTCTATACCGAAAGACCCCTGGGGCGAGGGCTTTGTTTATGCATTCCCCGGCTCCCACGATAATGACTATGACCTTTTCTCAAAAGGACCCGACCACACTCCCGATACTGCTGATGATATTGTAAACTGGGATGCAAGGAGGTTTCCGCCCGGCAGAACGCCTCCCACACCCACCCCTGTGCATATCCCTGTCGCACTTGACCCTTCTAAAAATTATGTCGAGACTATCGGCAACCTTAATATCAAGATGGTATGGATTGCTCCGGTGAGTTTTCTATACGGTAGTCATATAGGCAGGTTCGGTGCGCCGGTTGTGAAACTCGATGGTTACTGGATCGGGAAATTTGAGGTAACCACTCAACAATTCTGCATATTCCTGAACGCCGTTCCAGAGCCTGAACAAAGGGGATACATCAGCATTTTCAGTGGTTCGACATATATTAAGCACGACGGAAAGTTCATTGTCCGTCCGGGTTGTGAGGAGAAGCCCGCATATCCAGTTTCGTGGATGGGGGCAGATGCTTTCTGCGACTGGCTCAAGGCGGTAACGGGCAAGAACTACTGCCTGCCGACAGAGGCGCAGTGGGAGAAGGCGGCAAGGGGAGGCTTGAAGCTTTCCCCCTATCCGTGGGGCGAGCAAAGCCCCACCGGACGCGCAAACTATGGTCGGCGCGGCGCTAATGACTGCGATTTACTAACCCCTGTCGGTTCATATCCTGCCAACCCATACGGTCTCTTTGACATCGCTGGAAATGTAATGGAGTGGTGTCGGGACTGGTATCAGCAATCAGCCGAGGTGAAGAGATTCAACAATCCTGTCGGACCACCCGGTGGGTTTGAGAAGGTATTAAAGGGAGGCAATGCAAAATCACTCGGACGATTTTTGAGGGTAGGACAGCGCTTTCACAATCCGCCCCGGTTCAAGTCGGGTGGGATTCGCATAGCCTGCGAACTGTAACTCAATAACGGCTCCAGGATTCAGGTTTGGCGCCGGTTACGTGGTCAGCGGCGAAAAATACACCCCATGCGGCGAGGTTTCCGGTCTCTCCTGCGCTGTCGTCTGCAACATTGAGTGTCCAGTTTACGTATGGGAGTCCGGAAAGGAGCGACTCGATGCTGCTTTCCGGGATGGCACAACCGCGATAATACCCACCACAATAACTGTTTCTCTGGCTGATGAATGTTGAGAGTACCCACGCATTGTTATCGTTCAGAAAGAGGTCTTCAAAGTTCTGGTGCGAGCCTCCCTTATGGTTTAATACGGTTGCGCTCGCACCAATGGGGGAATATAACGTGCAGGCAATGTCCTGGTCGCGCGTGTGATTGATGTAGAATTTCAGCGTGATGTCGGTGCAATTGGCTAATCCCCCCACCTCGCACTGGGAGCTGACGGAACCCGAATCCGGGATATTCACCGGGACATTTGTGCTTTCGTAATATAGAAACGAGTGAGAGGTGCGGGGGCTAAAACCATACACCTCGTTTGCAAAGTTGCAATTGCCTTGTGTGGATTTCTTGATGCGGAAGAAACCGCTCTCACCCCAGGTGGTATCCCAGCTATTCTTGCAAATCCAGTAATCCCCGGCATCATCCCAGCCAATTAAAAGGACATAATGCCCACCGATAAGGTCACCCGTTGTATGATTATAGACATCGCTTGAATAACTGTAAAAATCGTCGTAAATATCTATCCAGGCGATGAGTGGATAGTTCATCAGGGCGTTTTTTATAGCCGCCTCTGAACCAATTCCATAAGAAGAAACGACTATATTCCAGTCTTCGATTAGATAAGTTGTGTTGCCGATGTATTGAGATGCGGAGTCTGTGGGGTTTGCTCCGCCATATCCAGAGTATGGATAAGCCGCTTCGGAGACGGTGCCGACCGAGCGCAAGAAATCGCCAGCCTGGGACGCCCACCAGCCGGTAGTACTTAGCCCGCCGCCATAAGCAAACAGGAAACGTTCCGAGAGGTTGGGGTTAAGTGTTGAGTTGCCGGCGTGAATCTCGATGACCGATTCCAGGCAGGCAATGGATGCAAAAGCGGCGCAGGTGCCATACATGCCCTGACTGCGTATCGGTGTGAGCCAGTCCTTGCCGTCCTTATTTCGCCAATCCCAGGAAGCCGGAGCGCTCAATTTTGGTGA
>CAZGKP010000264.1:0-5331 GCA_964526215.1 uncultured Candidatus Sumerlaeota bacterium | reverse complement strand
GCTCTTCTTAACTTTTCTCACTACTTTATGCCTTTTCTTTGGTCCAGAAACAAATCTTGTTCTAATCTTTCCATTATGCCTGTAGCTTTCGCAATAATAAGGTCCATAGGTTTTTCCACCTTGAAGACCTTGAGTGTGCGGAATATCTGGTCGAATCGCTCTGTCTTCTGGTTGTATGCGTCTATCTTTACCTCAACGGGTATTGTCCCAAAGGGGAAGGCCGCTTTGGATGTATACTTTACATCCACGTGTTGCCCGTTCTTTAGATATTTAATGGACTTTGCTTTTCCAATCAGTGAGCCGCCAACAAAGAGCCGCAGTCGCAATTCATAAAAAGCCTTAGTCCCCACGTTGTATAGTGGCACAGTGAACTGTGGCTTAACACCGTCAACCAAAAGGGCAGGGTCGGTGCGGATTTCGTCCGGGCAAACCGCTACTCGATTGAAGGCTGTCTTTGAATAAACGGGAATAAATCGCTCCACCCTGGTAACCTGTTTCCCCGTCTCCCCCGGCATAGCAGCCTCAAGGGTGAGTTGGTGAACCCCCATCTCCGCAAGCCACGAGAAAGTAAAACCAACATCCTTCATCGGGGGAAGTGCAATCTGTCTATCCATTATTGGCTCGCGAATGCCGCCCTGGCGGAGGCGAACACTTATATCCTCAAGGGGGACGTGAGAGAGATTTGCAACCGTTGCCCTTACATTAACCTTCTCATTTTCCAGGATACGCCCGCCGGGAGGTGTCTGAATGTCGAGGGTCAGTTTGAGCGAAGGCTGGATGACGTCGAATGTGGCCTGTCCGACCTCTTCAGCCCCAAAGTATTTGTTATACGCATACGAGGAGACACCATATCTGCCAATTTCGGCATCGGGAGGGAGGTCGTATTCAACCTGAAAAGCCCCATTGTAAACGTAGGTTGTAAAATTGAGGGGATTCTCATCAGGGTTGGGTGATTGTATAGTCACTCTTGCAAGCCCCCAGAAGGGCTGGAGCCATGTGCGCCCCTTTATTATGACTCTCCCACCGAGTTTTTGATTTATGTATCTTGATTCGGTAATGAGGTGCGACTTTTCCCGGGGGAGCGGCAGAGAGAGCGCTGGGTCTCCCAGGAGCATAAACTGATCAAGTAGATGCCGGTTGTTCCTTTCGTATCTGAATAGGATTTTGGAATAGATAATTGCCTCGCTGAAATTACGTAGACCGGCATCGAATATGCCCTTATAGAATGCACCTATCAGGATGTGGTGGTCGCTGGGGCTGGCGCCGGTCGTGGGTCCATAAATACCGATAGCGCCTCCGTTTGGGGAGAGGACAAACTTTTCACCCAGCGAGCGCCTCACAGGCGGTGTCGGATAGTCCAGCCAGCAAGTATCGCAGGTGGATGCAGTCAGGAAAAACGTCTTATCGCAATTGACCAGAAGCGGGATGTCATTGATATGGAAAAGGCGTTCCGAAGTCCATAAATTTGGACCACCGTGTCCGAAGAAATTGAGTGTAAGAATCCCATCATTGATATTTTTAATGAGGGTTTTTCTTGCCTCAAGGCTCGTCTTGCGTTGCCAGATTAAGATGAGGTCGGAGTATGAAAAGTTTCGCTGAAAAATGCGGAGGACATCGGCGGATGTAGGGAAGAAATTGGCGATTATGGAATTGGCAATGCGTGAAAACTCAAACTCATCATCTGTCAGGAAGACGTGGCGGTTACGCCAGTCGCCAATAGGGGGGTGCCCTTCATAGGTGCGGGCTTTTTTAATCATAGTGGCGACTTCTTCAACAGTATTAACAGGGAAACGCCCAATGCCGAAATCGGGAAGGTCATCGTCTCCGCAGATGGTGGTATACTGGGAGTCGGCGTGGACGCGGTGGGGGGGGGTGCCGTAGCCGTACGTAGGGACGAGGTCTTGCTGGGCGCCCGGCGGGACGTGGGTAGGGTCGCCGACATAATCGCTCGTCTCCCCAACGAGGAGCACGTAGCGCAGACGCGGCTCTGCACCGTAATAATAGCGATATTTGAAAAAACGCTTTATGGCTTTGTAATCCTTTTCACCATAACTGAAGCAATCATAGATGTCATCCACATTGACGAGCATCGGGCAGTATCCGGTTTGACGACGATACTCCAGATATGGTTTAAGCGCCCCGAGGAACCGCTCGTGGCTGACAATAATAAAATCAGAGTCAACCTCCTCGGAGTCGAAGAGAGAGAGATGGGTAACCGGCTTTATTGCCCCGACCGCCTCGGCTTTTTCCCTTGAGCCAAGTATAAATCGGCGCGTGCGGTTGAGATTGGCAGTGCTGAAATAATACATCGCATTCCGTGCCGAGACTATTCGAGAGCTAACCCGGAGCAAAAGTGGTTTCAACGGCTTGGTTACATCCAGTAAGAAAAATGACTGCTTTTCAGTTTGTGGGAAATAGATATTATACCATCCGGGCTTTGAGGGCTTTTCGATGGTGAACTCTAATGGAGCATGGTCGTTACAGAGCTCTCTGGTATACGTAATCTCAAACCCTATGAAGTAAATATGTTCCGACTGGGTGTTTTTTCCACGCGGGGGGACATATAATGCCAGTTCATTGTCGCCCTCTTTGAGGAGGCGGGCGGGGAGTTTTTTTCTCAAGGTATAGTTTTGTAGCCCGCGCCACTGAAATGAATCCACACGGGTATTGTTAAAGTAAACCTCACAATAATTATCCAGGAGTCGCTTCTGACCTGCAAGATAAACAGTTATCTCAAAGTCCGGCGCTTTCTGGATGATACCGGTGAGCTCGGCAGGGTAAAAGCGGAATTCCCCCCGCTTAACCTCATCCCAATACCAATCGCCGTTCTTCAGCGGCAGGGGAAACTTATACCAGTATTTGTGCTTTTGGAAAAAGTGCTCGGTTGTGCGGGCGGTAAAGACCGCATTCTCCGGTTTTATCTCGCGTGGCTTCCGAATGTCCGGATAGTGGATCCGCTGTGGTTGCCTTGATCCGGGATTCTTCTCGTAAAGTAACCAGTATGTCTCGTATGGCTTTGATGCACCAAATGGCGGGGCATAGAAATAAAACTCGTTACTCTGTCCAAATGTATATGCATTTTCTCGCTCGATGTATATGGGTATCTGGCGGTTATGGTGAAAGAGGGTCATCCTTTGGGGGGAGATTTCTTCCACGGGCACACCTGCCTTCTTGAGTTCTGCACTGCTCACGCCATAAAGCCCACTGTGGTAGACAATCATCTTCACCGCCGGACCGGACGTCAGGGCATCATTTACGCGTCCGACAAAAGATTTGTATAAGGCGAGTTCGCTTGCGGGGGGAGATTTCTTTATCCGATACGGCGCCATACATTCGGGATTCAATATGAGGGCATTAAGGACATCTTCGGCAAGCGGGTCGTCGGGCATACTGGCATCTTTGCGAGTGGTGCGGGAGCCTGAAAAGCTCACGCGAAAATTGAGCCGCAAAAGGCGAAGCATCTTTGTCTTCGATGAAGGCAGGGGACTCGACACCATCACTTCCAGCCTTGCCAGCCTCCAGGAACGAAAAACCCCGTAAGATTTATACTGCACAACCTCACCTATGGGCGGAATCTTATACGAACGACGGTCTCCCCATTTCACTTCCTCCACCTTGCGATTGCTATCATACAGGGCAAATACCGCCGAGCCATCCTCTATAACAGGCTTGTTCGCAGTAGGGATTATGATGAAAAAATCCTTCGTGAGCTTGACACGCTTCTCAATAGGTGTCGCTTCAGGATTTTCGTTGACTACCGAGAGGCTTAAGCTAGAGGGGGAAAAATCGCGCAAACTACCCTTCACATTCTTGAGATATACCACCCCTTCTGATAAGACCTTCGCATCCGCCGTTCCTGTGGATATAAATAGAAAAAAGAGGACAAAAAAAACACCATTTCTCCGCTGCATAAGCCTTCTCCTGTTTTATAGACCCGGACCGTTCGCCAAGTGATAATCGAGGTTACTCACTGGAATTTTTATATATCCCAACTGACAACTGACAATGGACAACTGACAACTGACAACGAACAACTGACAATTGAGTGCGTTAAACTTCCGGCAAAATTTAAGTCCTATTTTTAGGTAAAACTCGCCACCATATCGCCGACCTCGGTGGTCGAATAACCCATCTTGCCTGCTGCGAGGCTCTTCAATTTCTCTTCCGTGACCTTCATTATGGCTTTTTCGATGGCAGTGGCAGCATCGCCCTCTCCCAGAAAATCCATCATCATCTGACCGGCACTTATCGCCGCCAGCGGATTTATGACGTTCTTGCCGGTGTATTTAGGGGCAGAGCCGCCAATTGGCTCAAACATTGACACGCCTTCGGGATTCAGATTGCCGCCTGCGGCAATCCCCATACCGCCCTGAATCATTGCACCTAAATCCGTTATGATGTCTCCGAACATATTGTCCGTAACGATGACGTCAAACCATTCGGGGTTTTTGACCATCCACATACAGGTGGCGTCAACGTGGGCATATTCACGCTTTATGTCTGGATAATGCTTCTTGCCGATTTCGTGAAATGCACGCTCCCACAGGTCAAAGGCGTAAGTAAGGACATTTGTCTTCCCGCATAAAGTGAGGGTCTTTTTTTTATTGCGTTTGCGCACCGTTTCAAAGGCAAAGCGCAGGCACCGCTCCACACCTTTTCGTGTATTGATAGATGTCTGGATGGCAACCTCATCAGGTGTGCCTTTCTTCATCACGCCGCCGGTGCCGGTATAAAGTCCTTCGGTATTTTCACGCACAACGACAAAGTCTATGTCTTTGGGACCTTTATCGCGCAGAGGTGTCCACACGCCCGGATAGAGCTTTACCGGACGCAAGTTTATATATTGGTCCAATCCGAACCGTAGTGCCAGCAATATCCCCTTCTCCAGGATACCGGGTTTGACGTCCGGGTGCCCGATTGCACCAAGATAAATTGCGTCGAATTTCTTCAGCTCATCAATTACCGCGGCGGGGAGCGTTTCCCCCGTGCGTTTATAGCGTTCTCCGCCAAAGTCGTAATGCTCCAATTCGATAGAAAAATTGAATTTTACGCTCGCAGCTTTAAGGACCTTTACCCCCTCGCGTATGACCTCCGGTCCCGTGCCATCTCCCGGTATCACAGCAATCTTGTAGGTCTTTCCCATACATTCTCTCCATACGTAAAATCATACAAAAATTCCTTCGCGTAACAAAACTCGAATCTGCTTATGGAATCTTTGTCCCTAAAGTCAACTCTTTTTCTATCTCGAAGATTTCAGGGGCGCATCTTTGCAAAGATACCAAATCAATCAGGGCTTTTCACTACACCATCATCCCCCGTCATAACATAAAT
>CAZGKP010000263.1:0-5368 GCA_964526215.1 uncultured Candidatus Sumerlaeota bacterium | reverse complement strand
AGCTTCGCGCGCCATCCCCAAATCTTCAGCGACCTGTGCCTTCCCCGAAAACCAACTACTTACGGATGGTTGGTCTGTGCTGGAGATAGGTAATCAAATGTCTTTTTGTCGCTGGGCAATAGGCAGGAAAACGCGGATTAAATTCGAGGGCTCAATAGCACCCGGCAAATATAAACTTCATTTAATCGGATTTCGCTCCCGCTATCCAGAGAATAGGGTTGAAATGAAATTCCACTTTTCCCACGAACGGGAGATTTATAAAGTTCATCAGACTGCTGGCTCTTTTCATATCGTGCTGCAGGGAAAATTAACCAGACCCCACCAGTCACTGCGCCTAATAGTCAAACATCCGGTCTGGCGACCGGTTGACTTTGAGGAAAACTCGAAGGATACTCGTCCACTCACATTTCTATTCCAATACGCCTGGCTGGAGGTTAACGCGGACTAATCCCGACCATTTGACAAAGTCCCGGAAGCCAGAATAAGGTGCATAGCAATTCCGGGGTTTGCTATTTTTTTGTTTTTGGTCTTGACGGAATGCTTGATTAAATACTATCAAAATATCGTTAAATTTTGGGGAGCAGTCTTCATGAGGCATTTGCCTCACCCGAAAGGGTGAAAATTATCCGCTAATTACGCTAATGAACGCGGATATTCGTTAGCGTACATTCGCGGACTAATTTTCGGAGCGGATTTCAGGAAAAAAACAATCGGGGCGACGTAGCCAAGTGGTTAAGGCGGGGGTCTGCAAAACCTCTATTCAGCGGTTCAAATCCGCTCGTCGCCTCCAGGTCTTGCCGGAGTGGTGGAATTGGTAGACACAAGGGACTTAAAATCCCTCGGGGTTAAAAACTCCGTACCGGTTCGATTCCGGTCTCCGGCATTCCGATTTTTTTATTCCTTTAATTATGGCTTGCCTCTCTTCCCCTGTAAATCTGTGTTGGTCTTTTGAGAGATACCGACCGTCTATTCTGGGGCTAATTTTCGTAAAACTGCCGGAGGTAAGCAGAGAATGAATTATCTCCCGTGGTTGAAAATTAGCCCATTAGTAATACTCCTCATCTTACCTGCCATTTGTGTGATAGCCCGGGGGGAATATGGTACCGGGTGGGTCCTTCGTGGTCCCACTCCAATCCCCACACTGTCTCCCACGCCAACGCCTCCCTGGATTGACCCCATTATTGTGGATAACCCTGACGCTACCTTTGTGGGCGAGGATTGGAGCACGGGAACTATGTCCCAGGATAAATATGGCTCGGATTATCGTTTCCACTACGCAGGCGATGGCTCTTGCTACGGATTATACAGACCAGACCTACCGATAATGGGACCTTATGAAATTCTCGAATGGCACCCGCAGGGAACTAACCGAACAAACAATGCTGAAATTATCATTAAACACGCTGACGGGGAATCCACAATAACGGTCAACCAGAAAACTGGCGGCGGAAGGTGGAATTCCCTCGGCTTCTTCAACCTTACCAGGGAAACAGATTGCTATGCCAGAATTACGGACAATTTTACCAGCACAGACAGTGGGGTTGTGATGGCGGATGCCTTTCAATTTGCCTATGTGAATACGGGTCCGACACCGACACCAAGTCCAACACCTACCCCGACGCCAACGCCGTCCGGGACTGTTCGCCCCTTTGGCGAATATGTCCAGGAGGTTATTGATGAACTGGAATACAGAAAGGCAACCGATGTCTCCGGTTATCTCAGGAAAGACAAGTGGGGTAAATATACCGGTGTTACTGAAACGCTATGGTATCAGGGCGTCTCATATATGTGGAATGAGTGCGCGCCGGGAGAATGGGTTCAATTCTCTGATGGGAGCTGGTATCAGCCATACGGGCATTCGTATTGCTCAGGACTGACGCTCGAGATATGGCACAGGGCAATGAAAAAAAGAGACCAGGACCTCGGTATCCCGGAGGATTTCGAGAACTGGAATGGACTCGGCACAAAAGGGATATTCATCTTTAAGAAGATGTGGAATGTGGTTCGGATTCATTACAGCGACACCGGGGAACTCGTAACGCCTAATCCATCACCCGCGACTGCCCTGGAGATGTCCGGGCTTGGCAGAATAATTACGTATGGAGACTCCTCGAAGTTTGAGGACGTCCGTCCGTATGACTTTTGCGACATTTCGAGGTCAACCGCCACCGGACACTCTGTCGTATTCATCAATTGGGTCAGAGACCCTTCGGATGACCATATCATCGGTTTCCGCTATTATTCAACTCAATCCAGCACGAGCGGTCAGGGTTATGCCACAGAGTATTTTCAGGGGGAAGGTGGGACAGTCCTGAAGTATTATTTTCACGCAGGCAGGATGTATGATGACCCACGGGACAATACCCCCAATCAGATCAGGGAATCTGGATATTACTAATAGATTCATTTGACAGGGAGACATCTTTTATTCTCGGAAGAGTAAGCGTTCGCCTGCACGAAGCACCCGGTGGACATCTGAAATTTTTCGCCCACCAACGTAAATACGCCCTTTTGGCTCTGTGTCCGAAACCCGCATCAACATCCAGCATCCATTTGCGAGGTAAAATTTTATCCCATCCCTTTTATCAATGCGTCTTACCGGTGAACCATCAATTTTCCCCGGTGGCTGTGAACGTAACGATGCGAGATTTGCCTTCAATTTCTCGCGAGCAAAGAGCCTATCTGTCCGGAGATATTCAACCGGGTGAAAGCGCCGTGAAATCGTATTAACCAGATTCGCAAGAGTCTTTCCCTGCGCCACAAGCATCTCCAGGATAAGCATTCCAGCCAAAATCCCGTCACGCTCCGGGATGTGCCTTTTGAAACAGATGCCACCACTCTCCTCCCCACCGATGAGTATATCTTCCTTGAGCGCCACCCGGCAGACATTTGCAAAACCAACCGGCACCTCTATACAGCGCTGCCCATTAGCCTCGCATACATTGTCGAATAAATCATCGGTGGAGGCTGTCCTGACGGCGTTCCCCGCCATCCCTCGAGACTTAATCAAATACTCGTAAAGGAGCGGCATTATATAATGGAGAGTGACAAAATGCCCGGCAGAATCAACCACGCCGATACGGTCGGCGTCTCCATCGGTAGCAAGCCCGATGTCGCAGCCTTCCTTGCAAGCGAGTTGCATAAGTGGCTCTATAAAAGGCGGGACGGGTTCCGGCAGGCGGTCGTCAAAAAAAGGATTTCTCTCTGTCCTTATAGAGACCACGCGAATTCCTGTGTCGGCGAGCAGTTCCTCAAATATCTTCCCTCCCGCCCCATACATAGAATCAATGGCGACTTTGATGCGTGCCTTTTTCAAGACATCGAAATTCACATAGCGGCGGATGGCACGCAGGTATGGTACGAGGAGGTTTCTCTGCGGGATTTTTGCCGCATAGACAGGAGCATCATTGGAGGTGTGTTTTACTTTTTTCAAAAGTCGCGAGAGGGCGAGAGTAAATTCCGGCATCACCGGTCCTCCATAAGCCGCCTTGAATTTAATGCCGTTATAGAAGTAGGGATTGTGGCTTGCCGTAATCATAACGCCGAAAGCGGTATGACGCCTTTTTGTGGCAAGGGAGAGCGCAGGAGTCGGTATGGGGCGGTCGCTCAGTTCAGATTTCAGACCGGCAGATGTTAGCTCATCATAAATCGCCCGTGCAAAATATTCAGCCATAAACCGCCTGTCATAACCAATAACAATGGGTTTATCATTTATTTTGCGTTCCTTAGCCAGAAGCGCCAGCGCCCTCCCGACACGCCGAACATTGGCAAAAGTAAACGACTCCCCAACAATCCCCCGCCAGCCATCGGTGCCGAAGTGTATGTCTTCCATCTGTCTTCCCCGTGAAAAAATTCCCGTATTGATTTTCACCCATAAAAAATGCAACGTCTTGTATGAATGTGAAACCTCGCATAATAATCAGTGTCGCAGGATGAATTGTCCTGCCTTCTTCGAGATTCGAAAAATTGGGGAAGTCCATCGCTCCAATCTATAATATGTGATGGTTTCGGGATTAAGGGTTTCCTTGAAGCGTGCGATACCCGGGATATTGGCGCCGATGAAGTCGAGTGAATGGATGCCGGTGTTTGATAGATAACGGGCGAGTTCCCATATCAGGAGGGAATTAACGCCGGTGGAGAGGAAAGCGGGATTGCTTGCCGCAAGTAGATAATATGCGCGCCTTTCATCCCACAGGCAGACGATTGCGGAAATCAGTTCGCCTCCCGGTGTTCGTGCACCGATGCATACGCGGTGCTCGGAGAGTTTTTCATCCGCAACAATTACGTCAATCAGAGTTTCAGGTATCGGGTTTTTGCCGCCTTGCTTTTGAAAAGTTTGTTCGAGCAGGTTAAAAATTTCCCCCGGGGTGCATTGCATCTTTCCGACTGTGAGCTCACTGCGCTGGGCTTTTTTTATCGCCCTTCTAACGCTGCCATCAAAACCTTCCCAGAGTGCATCTAAATCGGCAATATTCAGATAGTAAGTGAAACGGGGGACAGCCCTCCAGCGATGTTGCAAAAATGGGCGCACATCGGTCAGCGCAGGGACATTGTACAGGTCTATTTGTGCATAACGCCTTTCGAGGAATTTGATTAAGACGGTGAGGGCTCTGTGTTCCCTCGATAGTCGGTCGGATAGTTTGGAAGAGGACGGCGGTGGAAGCAGAAAGCCCTGATATGGCGTCAGGAGCGGATTGAGCGCAACAAGATGCCCGATTTGTCTCTTCTCCATAAGGACCACGCCGGCAGCGAGGCGATTGTTTAAGCATACGCCGTAGATGCGCATCGAAAATGGTGTGCCTCTCTCCACAACCCCCTTCCATAGCCAGCTTGAAAATAGCGAACCCTGCGGCGATGCATTTGTAAACGCATCCCAATCGGCGGCGGTTTCGGTCGTTATCTCATTAACCTGTAACTTTGCCATTATGTATGTATCGGCGAAATCTGCGTAATCTGTGGATATAATCTACATGAGGCGGACTCAATCGAGTTCGTATTGTGTGCGCCAATCGGTTGGTTCCTCAAAGTGTGGCTGCTCTTTTTTGTCGAGCATAAAGTTACCGAGAAAGACATAATCCATCTTTGTTCGCATAAAGCAAAGGTAGGCGTCCTGTGGGGTGCAGACAATCGGCTCTCCGCGAACGTTGAAAGATGTGTTGATAATAACGGGACAACCGGTCTTCTCCTCGAATGCCTTTATGAGGGCGTGATAGCGCGGATTTGCCTCGCGCCTCACCGTCTGGATTCTGGCAGAGTAGTCCACGTGGGTAACGGCGGGGATGTCCGAGCGGACAACCTTCAATTTGTCGAATCCGCTCAATGCCTCTTCGGCATCAGATGGCGCCCTGCATCTCTCTTTTTTCACCTG
>CAZGKP010000262.1:5093-5371 GCA_964526215.1 uncultured Candidatus Sumerlaeota bacterium | reverse complement strand
TTGTGCGCACGGATGGAGGGTGCGAGTATCACTAGCGTTTCTGGATAATTCAGCGTCACGCCCAGAATAAGATGCCCGGAATAGAAAGCGCCAGAAAGAGCGGCGCCAATGCCCACGACCAGCGTGGCGATGTTACGAAATAATAAAATGATGAATAAATCTTTGCGGGGAGTGTGAAACGCAGACCACCCTCGTCGTATTCGCGTGCAATCCACAGGTGCCGTTTGTTTTCGGGGATTTCGCCGCGTTTCATCTTTTTCGCCACAACCGTCATTGTC
>CAZGKP010000262.1:0-5083 GCA_964526215.1 uncultured Candidatus Sumerlaeota bacterium | reverse complement strand
GCCATTCGGATTGCATTGAGGGGAGCACGTCGGGGTTTATGTTTTTCCCGCCGAGAATGGATAAGAAGTATGGGTAAACGGGGTTGCCCGCCACTATCCAGTTTCGCAAGTACCAGGGCGAGGCGATTATGAGACAAATAATTACGAGGCGCAGGAAGAATCGGCTCTTGATGAATTTGCTTAAGGCGGGCAATTTGTCGGTGGATGTGAATTCAGGCTCGGCGACCTCATTTAGCTGGTCGGGTTTTACTTGTTCATTGTATTCCTCCGCGGGAGTTGGGGGAGGCGTTTTTTTGTGTGCGAGGATGATGAGCAAGAACCAGCCGACGGCTAAAAGCGGCATCAGGTAATTTATGTTAAAGGCAAAGGCTGCAATGAGGGCGGCAAGGGCGCAGTATCCCCGCAATCCGCTATCTAGATACATCAGCGCGGCGTATAAGAATGCTGCGGTAAAGAGTATCGTGAGGGCATAATCGGAGGTGAATGTGAAGTAGCGAATGCCGTAAGGTATGCAGCAAAATAATAGTGCCACCATCAGTGCAATCAGACGCACACGCGAGAGGCGTAAAACTATGTGATATACCAAAAGCATCGAAAATAGACCGCACAATGGCGCAAGAAGCATCGCATAATAGTCCGACCAGAAGCCCGCAATAACCGAAGGTACCGCGCTGGCAAGGCGATACATCTGCGGATAATTCGAGCCGGTGCCGATTCCCATCTGCGCCATCACCTTTAAGGGAAAGTGATGATTCAGCACAAGGCTGCGCGCCATACCAAGGTATGAGAGGCTGTCCCAGTAAACAATCGGGAAGAGTAGCCCATGATAAAATGTCAGGAAGATAATGAGAGCGATACCACTGCGAAATGCGAGGGTGAATGTTTTCTGCAGAGTCCCCGCAGGTGTGAGGATGGTTTTATTGTAATAGTTACGGGCGCTGGCAATCCGGGCAGACCTGAAGACAGCAATATTCGCTACGGTTTCAGCGCCCGGAATCTGTTTTCGCCAGTGCACCTCTTGAGCAATCATAAGCACAAGAAGCGTCAGCACCACCGCGCCCAAAACTACCCATCTGTAAAATAGACCGCATAACCCGCACAGCTCGCCTACAAATGTGATTATGGAAACGCCAAGCACAAATGAGAGTACGAGATGTGCACTGCGCGGCACAAAAATATCAAAACAGTTGAGAAAAAGTCGCCCCACGTAAATGTAAATAAGCATCGCTGCGACAGCCAGAAGTATCTCCCTGTATGTCATATATTCAAACCATAATTTCCACGAGCGGAAAAGCGAGGGATATACGTTGAGCAAGATACGATTCTTGTAGGCAACA
This sequence comes from uncultured Candidatus Sumerlaeota bacterium, assembly GCA_964526215.1. Lineage (GTDB taxonomy): Bacteria > Sumerlaeota > Sumerlaeia > MWCT01 > MWCT01 > CAZGKP01. The sequence goes on along the minus strand of CAZGKP010000262.1, from coordinate 3,746 downwards.
AATCCCCACCAGAACATCATCCACAAAATGAGGAGGTATCTTCCCGTTGCATAGAGGAGGTGGCGATTTGTTGTAGTGCGTTGTTTCATTGTCAGTTGTCTCCGCCACGGCGGACAAGAGTTTTAGCTTTTAGATTTGAGGCGGGTGTTTCGGGCACTTGTGTTATTTTCACGTTGTCAAAGAAATACTGCCCCGGGGGCCAGTATGCAAAAAGCATAACGCGCATCTCTGTTACTTTTGGGGTTCGGCTCGTTGGATTAAAGTTTTGTGTGAAGTGTTGCCAACCCTGCCCATTCAACCGGCAATTTAGATACGTTTTGTAAATAACCCGCATCCTGCCCTTATGCAACGCGTATCCTTTTATGAAAACCTTTGGCGTGGCGTGATATTTATTCGATTTTACATCAACCCTTAAGGTATAGGTTTTAGCTTTTTTGACGGGGATGGGATCGCCGTAAAGAGAGACGCCGTTATTGCCTGCAATGGTGTTATATTTTTTGCCAGAGGTTGGGGTTTTGTGCCAGGGTGGGGCATCGGGATTTTTCTTCAATTCTTCCCGGCGACGTTTCCAATCGCTCATATAGACATCGGTATCCATTTTTATACACCTGGTTAGTTTGCCAGATGTCGATTTATCTTTAACCCATAAGGAGGTAAGCAAATCCGGGCGTTCCCAGCCATCGGGGAGTTTTTTGCCCGACTCGAAGTCGCCGTTTTTAACGAGATTTTTAGGCGGGGCGGGCGTTTCGCCGTGTAATGCTGCGCCGGCAAGTAAAATAATAACGGCGGCGATGATAATTTTCGCGTTTGGTTTCATCACTTCACCTCTTCCAGCGATAGAGTTCAATAAATCTTTCTCTATGTTCCAGTTTTAGGTAATCTTTCGCAAAGCGCTGAAAGAAGAGGTTACTTTCCTGCGCCTTCTGGCGGATTTCTTGAGACTTTCCGTAGATGGCGTCAGATGAGCTGAAGAGGTCTGCAAAGCAACCGCGATTGTATAGTATGTGTGTAATTCCTTGCGAGCGCAGGGCATCGCACACAGCCTGCGTGTCTCCCCCGTATTTTTTCTGGAGTTCGTATAAATCCGAGTGCGTGAGCGAATCGGGGATGTATGGGATATTCAGGTAGTAGCTCTGCGCCTCCCAGAACATACGGATGCGCGACGCCTTTGGGTCGAGCGTTTTGTTGCAATACTCACTCATCCGATACATCGGCGAAAAATATGTCCCACGATAAAACGTATCCCGCGAGATGAAATTCGCCGCGAATTGAAGCGCCTTTACGTTTTGGTAGTCGAGAGTTTTCACAAAGAGAAAAAGCGTTGCGGGGATGTAAATAAAAAGTGCGACGCATATAACATAAATTGCTTTTCCGCTGCGCCCGCCAATAGATACGCGCATTTCGTTGAGTGCATCAACCCCCAGAATAGCCAAAACCGGTATTATGGGCAGCAGATAGCGTATAAATTGCATCTTCCATGACCAGAGAATGATATACACCGCGGAATAAATGACGAGGTAAATGCGAATTTTATTTTTCCAGCACGCCCACAGGATGAGGGGCAGGAGGCACAAGAACCCCGGCAGAATGATGTTGCCCCAGTAACCGTTTGGCGGCTGACGTGTGAACGTCACCGTGAAGGGAAGGAGCAAATATTGCTTGAGGTTTGTGGCGAATTTCAAACTGCGGGAGACGCCGCTTAAAAATGTGTCATTGAGGATGAACTCCCGCCCCGGTGAAAATACCTCCCTCAAAAACGGATATAGCGGCGTGCCCAGATAATGCCAGTTCCATAAAAGCCAGCCGAGGATGATGAGAAATATTATGACATAATACGATGCGAAGTCGCCGATGATTTTTGCAAATGCACGCCTCTTTATTATGGATGCAATCAAGATGACAAACGAGATGGAGATGATGGCGTATGCCGACGTGAGCTTTGCCCCGACAGCCATCCCGATGAATACTGCCGATAAGAAGAACCCCCGCCTTTTATTTTCCTCCAGCGAAACGAGCACGTAATAAATCGCCATAAGTGTCATCCAGGTGGCGAATAAATCGCCATACGCCCGCACGCCTACGTAGAAAACAATCGGCTGCGACAGAAGGAGTAACCACACAAGCCCCATTCGTATTTGTGGAAAGAAACGCCTTGCGATTTGTTTCAGCGTCCCCAGCAGAAATAGCAATATGCAGAAGTTCATCATCTTCGCCGCAATATCTCTGCCCGATGTGAGGCATAGCGTATACAGCATCTGGCAATATTGCATACCGGTGCTATTTTTAGTTTCAGGCGAGAGGGAGATGTTATGATTTTGCAGGAAGCGGCGAGGTGCGTTCAGGTGATAAATCAAGTCATCCGGTCCCAGCGGCGGTGCAAGCGTTAGTATGAAAATAAGAACAAGAAGTGAAAGCGGAAAGAGAAAGAGGACAAAATCAGCTGTGGGGATTTTTTGCCCGAGGAATTTTTTCAACCCGTGCCACGACCTGTGGAATAATCCAATTGTGTCGCGCAGGTTCGTAACGATTCCCAGAAGTATAAATAAAAAAAGCAGCCAGTCGTAAAGGATTCCAGCGAATCCCAAAAGCATTGTGAGAATCAGATACGTGCTCATTCCCAGAGCGATAGGGGTGAGTATTTCTTCAGGGATATGCCCTGATTGGAGGTGTAATATGTGTGTCAGTTTTTTTCCCGCTGCGAAAAATGCCAGCAGCAGTAATAAAACGGTGCCGATGTCAGAAAGCAAATATCGCCCCACGCCCACAAGTGCAAGTTGCGAAGACCAGTTTCTGTAGTAAAAAACAAGGACGGTTATTCCCCATAAAAAAAGTGCACAGGCAGAAATGGATTTCCGTAACTTCATTTTGTGCGGGCTTTGTTAAAAACTCTCTATCCAGCTAACGTGTTTTCCTTGAAGCACACTTATGAACGCCGCTCAACCTTTTTGTTGATTTCGCCAGCAAAAAACCTTGCACTCTCTTACCCTGAGATATACAGGCATAATGATTGTTGATGTAGAACAAAAACCGTGAGGAAGAAACCAGTGCCCCCGCAAGAGAAAAAGAAATTATATTTCCTTGTCTTGCTATCGCTGATTGCCATCACCTTGCTAACCACCTATCCCTTGATATTGCGGATGAGGAGCGGTTTGTTCTCCGCACCGTATCTTGTGAGCGACCGCTATGGTGAGGCGGTTTATATGGTGTATGATTCGGCACTGCCCGCCGCCCCCGATACGGATTCATTTATGGGCGTCTGGATGCTTAACTGGGGCATACACGCCCTGCTTCATAATCCGCTGCATCTCTTTCAGGCACCCCTTTTTTATCCGCTCAAGGATAGTCTCGCACTTACCGACCACACGCTCGCAAATTGCCTCGTGGGGTTACCGATTTATCTCGTAACACGCAACCCGCTCTTCACATACAACGCCGTATTTTTGCTCTCGTTCATTATCGGCGGGATAGGAATGTTCATCCTCGCATTTCACTTTTTGCGGAGTGCGCCGGCCGCTTTCCTCTCTGCCGTAATCTTCAATTTCGCATCCTATCGCTTCCTCCACACCGAACACGCACTTATGAATATGCAATGGCTCCCTTTTGCGTTTTATTTTTTGCACAGGTTGCTTTCACGTCCGCGCCTGAAATGGATGCTCTTATTTTTCGTTTTTTACGTTCTCCAGGTATGGACGGTCTGGTATACGGCATATTACGCGACATTATTATGCGGGGCTTATATTATTTAC
>CAZGKP010000261.1:0-5384 GCA_964526215.1 uncultured Candidatus Sumerlaeota bacterium | reverse complement strand
CCCACATTGTACGGTAGCCAAGAACAGGCGCGACTGCGGGTGGCGTGAATGGACCATCGTGGAGCTGACGGAATTCGGAATCGTTAAAGTGCGTGTAGGCGAAGAATTGGACACCTTCGGGGTGGTAACGGCGAACGAGTTCGGTGCGTTCCAGAATGGGAGCGATTGAACCCCATGCACTCATACCAGCCCAGATAGTTCCCGTGGCTTGGTTTTCCACGCCGAGCCGAATGCGCAGCCCCACAAGTCGGTTGTCCGAATTATACGCCATAATGCAGCACGTGTCGAGTTTATGGTTTTGCAGCCACTCAATCCAGTCCTGAAATGCCTGCACGCGACCGAGGTGGTATCGCTCGAGGACAGCCGCAGAAACCCGCATCCGGGGCTTGAGCAAGTGGGTGCGGCGGTGCACATCATCCACCACGAGGCTCACGGAAAGCCGACGCCAATCATTCCATAGGCACACCAGGGCGGTGTTGGTTGACGGAAGGTCCAGGGGGTCAGTGCCGTGCTCAGCCTTGAAGGCTGCTCGGGCGAGCGGGCTGTATCCCAAGTCCCAATCACTATCCATGCGGTTTCCACGAAAAGGGAAACGTATGAAATCGAAGTGTATACCGTCCACCGGATATTTTTCCACAATTTCGAGGAAGACATCGGCGAGGTATTCCCGACAGGCTGGAATACAGGGGGAGAGGTAAATCCCCTCACAGTAATGTTCATTGAGTTCTTGGGAGGAGTAATCGGATAGAGGACGTCCAGCGCGGTTAGTCAGAACCCATTCCGGGTGGCGGTTGAGGATGTGTTTGGGTAACGATGGCCAGGCGCCACCGCCGGGATAGACGTAGAAGGTGTTCAGCCAGGCGTGGACCTGTAGATTGCGGGAGTGGGCTTTGGTCAAAATAGTTTCGAGTGGGTCAAAGTCGGGTGGCTGCCCGGAGAGGGCGGAGGCGCGCGGTTCCGTTGCGGAGTTGTAATAAGCGTCGCCACTGCCGCGCACCTGCACAAACAACGCATTGAACCCCGCGTCCGCGCAGCGGTTCACAACCTGCTCGATGTTTTCCGGTGACGTAATCTGGTTTCGCACGACCCAGATTGCACGTCCTTCTTTTAGCGGCAGCGGCAGCGGCTTCAGGCGAAGCACTAATGGGTTGTGAATGTCTCCGGGAATTTTCACATTCTTTATTGTAAGGGGTGCATACCGGAAGAGCGAAACCTTCACGTCATACATTCCCGCCGGAATGTCGTTCAGAAAAAATGACCCATCAGCCATAGACAGCGTGCGCAGTGTCGTCCCTTTGAGCAAGACTTCTGCATTCGCAAGTGGCGCAGAGGTCTCCCCGTCTGCCTGCACGATTCCTCGAAGGGTATAGAATGTTTTTGCAGACGCAGCGAAAAACTCCAGGGTACGCCGAAGCACCTCAAGCCGCACAGAAGCCGGATGAATTGTGTCCAGTGGAAAGGTGATAAGTAGAATGCGACACGGTTTTACCCCACTCACCACAGGTCCCTCAAATTGGACGCCCAGGTTTCCGGGGATATCTTCAAAACTGATGCAATGAATTGCCCCACCTCCGCCGGCAGCCGCTTCTACTTCTTCGTAAATCAGGTTTGGGGAATCCACAGGATAGGTGTCGAATTCGCCGTGGTCCATCCAGAAGTGCATCCCTTCAAAAATGCTTCCGGGTGCGCCAGTGAGCGGTTCATATTCGTAAATACTCCCCTCCACGATAGTGGAATTTCGCATGAGGTAATCACAGCGCAGATAACGCACCAGCCAGTTCCGCTGCCCGTTCTGGATAAGGTCATAAGGCACGCCCACACCGGTGAGCAAGAGGTTACCGCCCCCCTTTAGATAATCTGCGATTGCATCACGGTCAGTTTGTGAGAGTGTGCCAGTTTCGTCCAGCCCGGTGTGCCAGACAACAGCCCGGTAGTCCGGTAGTCGAAAAGTGCCAGGGCGTCCCGGTTCGTCAACTTCAGATTCATAAGCAAAGGTGGCATTTAGCCCCAATGAGGTGAAGGCATCGCTCCAGAGGGGCTTCCAGGGAAATGAAGCAGTCTTAAAATCGTCCACAAGCAATAAGGTGAAAGTGGAGGGGAAATCGGAGGAGGAAACGGGAGGCACCGCAATTATGAGCAACGAAAGTACCAGGAAAATTCTGCGCCTTGCAGATAGAATAGAGAGCGGAATCAAGTGCGCGGCTTTCTTTTCAAGCAGTCCCACCACAGGCGCGTCGCCGATTTTGGCAATTGAGTTAATTTTTTATCTGTATCTCGAAGCGGTTATCTTCTTCTTTGAGGATGTGCATTCGGGGATATGCAGAGCCTTCTAATGCATTTATGAGGAGTTCCCTGCTTCCTTTATATACGAGATTCACCACCGCCACATCAGCATACCGGTTTTTCACAAAGACCTCGGATGAGCCATTCAGGGAGGCGAGCAGGCGCTTTATGATGTCGAGTTTTTCATCCGTAACGCCGGTGAACAAAAATTGATAATCGCCCTTGGCGTGAACGGTTTTGTCCCAGTTAGCGCCGTAGAATTCAGCAAGTTGTGCAGTTGCCTTTTGTGCGGCGCGCGTGATGGATAGCTGAATGGCGCGGTGCCTGCTCACACTCCCGGCGAGGCTTGAGGACTTTGCCTCATCAAGAATCTCGCCGGTATCCACCCGGATGAGCTTGAGGTCTATAGTTGTGCGGTAAAAGGTATAGGTGTCATAGTAGAGTTCTTCGTGTTTTTCGCGAGCCGAAGAAGAGGTGCCTGTGAGTATAATCTCGGCGCCCCTTTTCTGCGCAGCCTGGATGGCGCTGGCTGTGAGCTTTGGCGAATTGGTAATATCCACATTCTCAGGGGGATTGGTGATGTGGTTTTCGGGTTCGCGTTGACCGGTACTATCCTTCCAGGCGTCGCGCACCATTTCCCTGCCGTATTTGTATTGTGCAGGATTCCCATCCAGCACCTCTTTCAAGAATATACAAAAGAAGGGACGCACGCGCGGCTTGAAAAGGAAACGTTTCTCCTCAAGGTCTTTTACAAGTTTGGTATAGTCCACGTATGTCTTGAGATTCAGGCGCACTTTATCGCCGAGGTATTTTTTATCCTCAACCACCGATGTAAATATAAATTTCTTGTAGTAGTTATCGAGATATTTGGTAAGTAGAGAACGTGCCATAATGAGGCGTTTTGAGAAATAGACGCGCCCTACACAGCTCTGGACAGCGGCGCGGGCGGCATCATCAATCGCAGCCTTTTCTGATGAACCTTCCACTTGTCGCTCAACAACGATCAGGTCTCCCCCCAGCGGCTTCATCTCCTGCGCACCCGCCGCACCAATGAAAACAAACACCACAGTGATTGCCACAAAAACCTTTTTCATACCAATACTTCCTCCCAATGGAATCGTATGCGTAACATATTTTCCATATAAACAAAACGAAGTTTATACAGGTGCAAGTTCCCCTGTCAATATAAACATCATAAGAGTGCGAGATTTTCAATCGAGTGAAAAAATGGGATTTGGGTTTGTCGCAAGCAAACGGGCTAATGAAAACCTTCGTTTTTCCTCAGAGCCCTAAACTTCTCCCTCGATGTTTTTTTCTTTATGTCTCCCGGCGGCACGGATGAATTCCCTGAAAAGCGGATGTGCCTTTAGGGGGCGCGACTTGAACTCTGGATGAAACTGCACCGCAACATACCAAGGATGGTCAGGTATCTCGATAATCTCGACGAGGTGGCTTTCCTCAAATTCTCCCGCAATCCGCAATCCCTTTTTCTCCAGAATCTCCCGATACTTATTATTCACCTCAAAGCGATGTCGGTGGCGCTCCATAACCGTCTGTGCGCCGCCGTATGCGAGGGCGGAGAGCGACCCCTCTTTAAGCCGGCAGGGATATGCCCCCAGCCGCATAGTGCCTCCGAGATTCACCAGATGTTTCTGTGTTGCCAGAAGTGATATGACCGGATGCGGCGTGTGCGGGTCAAACTCCGTGCTGTTGGCGTTTTCAAGCCCGCAGACGTTGCGTGCACATTCAATGAGTGCACATTGCATCCCCAGGCATATCCCCAGAAATGGGATTTTATGTTCACGAGCGAATTGTGCGGCACGAATTTTCCCCTCGATACCTCGAGCACCAAACCCGCCCGGGATGAGGATACCGTCAACCTGAAGGATAGAGCCCTTGAGCGTCTCGTCGTTCACAGATTCGGCATCAATCTTGACTATGTCAACAATCACATCGTTAGCGAAACCGCCGTGCCGCAGCGCCTCGTAAATACTCTTGTATGCATCCTGGAGGTGGATATATTTCCCAACCACACCAATCAGGACGTGTTCGGTGCGCTTGCTGACGCGTTTGATGAGGTTCTGCCAAGCATTGAGGTCAGGTTCTTGCGCCTCAATGTCCAGTCGCTTCACAATGATTTCATCCAGGCCCTGCCTGTGCAACATAAGGGGGATTTCATAAATCTCCGGTACATCAATAGCCTCAAAAACAGCATCCCGGCTGACATTGCAAAAGAGTGCGATTTTATCCCGCACCGCATCGTTAAACCAACGTTCCGTCCGACAAATCAGGATGTCGGGTTGCACACCTATCTCGCGAAGCGCCCTGACGCTGTGCTGGGTGGGTTTGGTCTTTATCTCGCCAGCGGCGCGGATAACGGGTATCAGCGTGAGATGTATATAAAGGACATTTTCGCGCCCGATATCAAAAGGTATCTGCCTTATAGCCTCTAAAAAAGGCTGTCCCTCGATGTCGCCCACTGTCCCGCCTATCTCGGTTACAACAACGTCAATATCTTCTTCTTTACCGAGTTTGTATATGCTCGCCTTAATCTCATCGGTGATATGGGGCACCACCTGCACGGTGCTTCCGAGGTATTCGCCCTTTCGTTCCTTTGCGATGACGGCGCTATAAATCTGCCCCGTGGTGGCATTATTATCGTGTCCCATCACCGCAGACGTAAATCGTTCGTAATGCCCCAGGTCAAGGTCGGCTTCTGCACCATCATCGGTTACGAAAATCTCGCCGTGCTGGAAGGGACTCATCGTCCCCGGGTCAACATTTATGTATGGGTCGAATTTGAGGAGTGTAACCTTAATACCGCGTGCCTCGAGGAGACATCCGATAGATGCGGAGCAAATTCCCTTTCCCAGTGAAGATACAACCCCGCCTGTTACGAATATGTATTTAGTCATCTTAGCCACTTTCGGAAGCGATATAGACGGAAGACTTTCAATGTTCTGGCGGAAACGCCGCGATTGTTTTTCGTAATCACACTCGCAATCGTAATCATACTCGCAGTCGAAAACTGAACACAAGGGAGAATAAGATTATACCAGGATTACAATTATGATTAAGATTAAGATTATAACCCAAATTCA
>CAZGKP010000260.1:0-5388 GCA_964526215.1 uncultured Candidatus Sumerlaeota bacterium | reverse complement strand
TGAGGAGGCAATTAACCAGGCGAATGCTACCATTGAAGAGAAAAAAGTTGAATGAGTTAGTTATGTATGGTGCAAATGCCATAGCGTTGTCTAACACTGCATATACGCTACGAGCTAACGCCCTTTGCCCTTCGGGACATTGTAAATCTTACCTTTCACCCTGTATATCCTGTCTATCCTGTCTAAAATATGTTTTGGGAACTGTCCGCCGCAATCGTGGCGAATCTAATATACCTGAGGTGCTCCCCATAAGCTGGACAGTTCCGAGGGTATTTTAAGGTGGATTCTGGGCTTGTTCCTAAATCAATTTCAACAGAAGGGGACGGACAGGAAATAACCTGTTGTTCCGTTCCCTCCCGTTGGCATGATTGGTAATTGTTTTGTATCACTATAGTCTCATTTGGGTCAATCATAAAATCGTTTTTTTTAAGACTTCGCTTGGAGAAAGTTGCCCCTTCGGGGCAGAAAATATCCAATCCTCCTAAGGCGGACAAGTGTAGAATTCTCAATATCCAATTTCCAAGTATATCGGAGGCTTAAATTCCCTTCTTTCATTTATTGAATATTGGAAATTGGAGATTTGATATTGGATATTTTCCCATATCAACAAAGAATTTTCTTTGTTGGCGTCTTAAGTGCCTAACTATATTCTGGGGAGATGTAGTATGCTCAAGGGATTACGGATTTTATTAACAGGTGCTCTTGTAGCCCTATTGGTTTCTTCTTGTCTCCATACTCAGCGCCCAAGACCTGTTTGCACAAAAACAGCAAAAGCGGTAACACTGAATGCAGAGTTACGGGGGATATGGTTGCGTCCGCCGAACAATCCAGGCGAAATCCCGCGTATACTTAACCGGATAAAAAAGGCGGGATTTAATGCCATCTTTCTCGAAACGTTCTATCACGGTTTCACAATCTATCCAGGGTCGAATGTCCCCATCCGCCCCGAATACGAGGGCTATGATGTGCTGAAGCAATTCATCAAGGAGGGACATAGTCGCGGGATTGCTATCCATTGCTGGACAGAGACATTTTACTGGCAGGTGGACACGGAGAAATATCCTCAATATCCCCGGACGCCGCTTTTCGATGCCCATCCTGAATGGCGCTTGCTTACAAAGGGTGGAAAGACAACCGAGGTCGCCGAGCCTGCCCATATATTTGCCGACCCTGCCAACCCGGGCGTCCAACTATTTCTACTTGAATACTATCGAGACCTCTTGAGGCGCTACGATATTGATGGGCTGGATCTGGATTACGTCAGATATACGTCGGGTGCGCTGGATACAGGTTACACGCCGTATGCGAGCTCGGCATTCAAGGCAGAAAGTGGCGTTGACCCTCTCAATATCAATCGCAAAAAGAACCCTGTGCTCTGGATGAAGTGGGTGAAATGGCGAGAGGGGCGCATTACGGAGTTTGTGGGGAAACTGGCAGAACTGGTGCAGAACGAAAAACCGAGTGTGATGCTTTCGGCGGCAGTCTCTCCCTCTTACTATAACCGCCGGGGGAGGAGTTTTACTTTTCAGGACTGGGCAACCTGGCTCAACAGAAATTATCCAGACGCCATTATGCCGATGGCTTACGGCTCCACACTAAATTCGATACGTAAGGAGATTGCCGCCGTTGCCGTAAGGAATAAACGTAAAGCACTTATTATACCCGCTCTTGCCGTCTCGATAAAAAACGCGGATGCTTACGGAAGCCCCCGTCATCCGCCCATAAGCGAGCAGATTAAGGCGGTTCGTTCAATGGGACTAAAGGGGCACACAGTTTTTTGCTACGGCTGGATTATCCGGAGTGAAAAAGGCTTTAGGGCATTCGGGGAGGTATACAGGGAGTCTGCAAAGTCCGCCGTGGCGGATTGAGCCCTTCAGTCCGCATTCGGCGGATACGCTGATAAACATTCGCGTTCATTAGCGCAATTAGCGGATTATGTTCATCTTTCTGGGAGAGGCGAAAGCCTTATTATGATTCATATGAAGAGTTCTATTTCCCACTTATTTCAATAAGGGAGGTTAGCCTTATGGGAAAAATTGAAAGGGTGGTTTTGTACAGGTATGGGCTGGGGTTATTCACTCAAAGGTTCACAGTGGAAGGCAACGGGAGCATCACGCTACGTGTGCCGTCTTCCGGGATGAACGACGTCCTGAAGTCGCTGACGGTGCTTGACCTCGGCGGTGGCTCTGTCCAGACCATCTCATACGAAAATGAGGAGATAATTGAACAGCGCCTTCGAGAGTTGTGTCTTCAGATACCCGCTTCCGGTGGTATTGAATCCGCCCTTGCTGGTTTACAGGGCGCGGTGGTCGAAGTCAGCGTAAATGGTGAAAAATATGCTGGGCGGGTTCTCTGCGCCGGAGAGGAAAAATACACCCGGGAAAAACCTTCCGCTGAACCTATGTTGAGCCTTTATATGGAAAATGGAACTGTGGGGACGTTCCGCCTATCGGAGGTAACCGAGATTCGTCCGGTAGACACTGAAATCCGCCGGAGGGTTGGGGAATACCTGGAGCTGTCGGAGGCATTGTCCAGAAGGGACTCCAGAAGTCTGACAATATCTATCGCGGGTAGAGGCAAACGGACGGTGGAGGTTTCTTACCTCCTGCGTATGCCCGGCTGGAAGACCTCTTATCGCTTGCTTTTACCGGTGGATGCGGGAAAATGTAAAGGTGTGCTTCAGGGTTGGGCAATTATTCATAATCCGGGCGAGGACGCCTGGGAAGGGGTTGACCTGACACTTATATCCGCCCACACGCGGACACTGTCCACCGCGGAGGATACACAGGGGTCTGTGGAGGTGGAGAGGGGAATGCCGCGTAATAAGGGTCTTGAATTTTTTAAATATCGCATCCCGGAACCAATCACCGCTCCCAAAACTTCCTCAGTCCTTTTTCCCATTTTCGGGGAAACGCTCGAATGCGAAAAGGTTATAGTGTTCAATCCGGAAAATTGTTCAAAATATCCATACAGGGGAGTTCGCATCGTGAACTCCACAGGTCGCATAATCCCCGGTGGAGAGGTAACTATTATTGAAGCAAATTCGCTCGGTGGGGAGGCAATGCTCCCAACTCTTATGCCCAACAAGGCAATATTAGTGCCCTATGGCATAGATGGTGACTGTGAGATTAGGCACGAGGTGACATCGCGAGACATCGTAAGTCGGGCTACAATCAAAGCGGGAGACTTGGTCCTTACGTCGGCTCGGGAGTTTGTAGATACCTATGAGGTTCAAAATAAAAGCGACGGGAAGAGGGAATTAGTCATTGAGCAACCACGTCAACCTGAACGCCGCCTCTTCAGACCAAGAAATCCCTCCGAGACGACCGAGCACTGCTGGCGATTCCGAATCTCGGTTCCGTCGGAGACCACGGTCCGCTTTCAGGTCGAGACCGCCGAGGAGGTTCAGACACTTTATCACCTGTTGGAACTCACCCACCAGGACGTTGTCCGTTTTGTCTCAAACCAGTATCTGGATGCGGGAGTGGGGAGGAGTCTTAACGCTTTAATAACTACCGGAGTGGAGTGCGAAAATCTTGGCAAGGGATTAGATAAGAGCAAAGCCGAATATGAGCACCTCTCTGATGAGGAAAGTCGGCTTTTACAAAATCTCCCCGTCTTAAAAGACAGCGATGAAGAGAAGACCCTTCGCAAGCGGATTGTGGAACGGGCTCGTAAACTGGAGGAAAAGATTCAAGTTCTTGCCGAAAAGATGGGAGAAATGAAAGGGGTGCGGGATGAAAAAAAGTCGAAATTGGAAAAGTGGCTCAATGAGTTGGAATTTGAAAAAGTTATTTCCCCTTCGGCGGGCAATGACGAGAGAACCACCTGACCACTCCTGCTCCCCTTTGCATAAGTGCCCGGTGCATCAAAGGACCTATGCTTTTTCCAAGACTTTGCTTGAAAAAAGAATTAAAAGGTAAAAAGGTAAAAGTATTGTCCACCGAGAGGGATTACTTTTAAACTGTTAGTTGTCTCCGCCACGGCGGATTTAGATTTTCGCTTGATAGGAACTCAACAGCGACAAAAAATTTTCTATGTTGCCGCCTTGAGCGCCTATTTCTTTTTTCTTGCCCGGACGGCGGCTTTTATCGCCTTCTTCAAATCCAGAATAATCATATTGCTCTTTTTATCCAGCACCGGCGCGACCTTCAAATTCCGCTTTAGAGAAATGCCGTAGAAATTCATAAACGACGAGGCGGCAATTGTTCTGGTGCGTCCAATCTTACCCAGCTTGCGTGCCCCTTCTGCCTTTGGGTTGGTCTCGGTGCGAATACCGATGAGCCGGGCAGACCGGTCATAGTAAAGCACAACTGCTGGCTTATCCACCAGCCCCATATCGCTGGCAGCGGTTGCGCTGAAGGCAATCTGTCCGCTTTTTCTGATAGTAACCATTGCACCACGGGAGGTGCGACGCGCACCCGTATACTTTTCAAATGCCATATTTTTTCACTCCTTCCTTTATTAAAATATAGTTCCTTAATTACACGATGCGCGTAAGAGTATGCAAGCTTTTTATTTCTCCTTTTTATAGAAGTTGCTATATCCTGTTTTTTTATGCTGATGCGCGAGCGAAGAAAAACTTCGTTTTTATAAATTCGTTGTTTCACTATCTGCTTAAGGGGAAGTAAATAAGCTATTTACTGCTGATGCTTACTCAGGTTTTTTCAGAGATGTTGCAATGAGAGACTTGACAATGCTTTTTACGCGTATAACAAATTTCAATTAGTTTTTGGTTTTACCCATAGAGGTGTATGTCTCAAAAAATAGACGTAGGGAGATATTGTTTATGTTTGAGGAAACCGTGCGAACCGGGCGACGCGAAGAACTGATTAATCTCACCAGTGTTGCCACAGCCACCTTGCGCAAATCTGGCATCAAATCCGGCATCTGTATAGTCTATGTCCCTCATACAACCGCCGCAGTAACCATTAATGAAAATGCCGACCCTGATGTCCCTCGAGACATACTTATGGCGCTGGGGAAGATTGTGCCCACCTCGCTGCCGTTTCGACACATTGAGGGAAATTCTGATGCCCACGTTAAGGCGACATTGGTGGGTTCTTCTGTGATTATTCCCGTGGAAAATGCAAGACTTGCCCTGGGGACGTGGCAGGGGATTTTCTTTTGTGAATTCGACGGTCCTCGCTCGAGACGGGTTCTGTTTCAATTTATGCCGGTCAAAAAAATTGACTGAAAGGAAGCACTATGCCTGAATCTGAAGCCGGTATTCAGTTTGCCTCACCCACAGATGATGTGGCGGTGATAAGGATACAGGGACGTGCCTCGTTTAAGGATAGTCTGGATTTTCAGCGTCTCGCACAAAACCTGCGGGAGAAAAATCCTGAAGTCCGCCTTATTATTGACCTTGAACAATGTATCACTATG
>CAZGKP010000259.1:0-5390 GCA_964526215.1 uncultured Candidatus Sumerlaeota bacterium | reverse complement strand
TTGCTGGCGAGCGCCTTGGTGGATATGGCGGAGACCAACTTACTACGGGGCGAACCACTTCCTCAACCGGACCCGACCTGCACAGACCCTGATGCCGATCTGGAGGAACCGATTCACCTATTGCTGAAAGCTACATCCCACGTTGCTTTCGTTGCCGAGGAGGCAGTTCAATGAAGAACCGTTTCCTGCTGCGTGATGACGCGTCACGAAATTGGCGACGAAATTGGGGTCAAACGCAATAAATAGTTTAAATAAATTTCTCATATCTTTATTTTTCTCACTGCTACCATAACGGTTTCATCGTCTCTAATGCGTCTTGTGTGACAGGAATAGCTCTCGAGCGTTGCGGTCAAAGAACACCAGGTCTCCCGAATTTGTACGAGAGAAAACATGATAAACATAATAAGGCAGATTTATTCACTATCGGACGTGCCATAAATTGTATGACCGTAAAGAGATATATTCCGAGGCAAGTTTTATTTACACTATTTATGGCGTCCGACCCCCATCGCCTGTGTTATGCTTCCTTTGCTTTAATTACATAAGCGAATAGCTCTTCCCCAAAATCAGAGACGACCTGAATCTTTCCAGTGTCAATGTCCACATTATTAAGATATTGCAAACGAAGCACATCACCCTCAAACATTTCAGGAATGATTCCCGTAAAAGAGAATCCAAGCATTTCCACTGCCACACAAAATTTCTGTGTAGCTGGATGAGATAGCGGTAAATCAATGTAAATACAGTCGATTCGGCGTAGACAAAGCTCCCGCAGGCGGAATCTCACCAATTCTTCAAGATCAGTCCCGTATTGGGTTATACGCATAAAAGCACGACTGGGTTCAGTCTGTACTTTAACATCCACCCGTGAAGATGGCGGAACCTCAATTTGCCCCTTAAGATCAGCTGCGTTCCTAATATTTCGTCTTAGCTTATTTCTCGCGTAAATACGACGTATCATTGTCTGATGGTGAAACGGCGGATACACATCCCGCAATGGTTCCTGGTTGATTTTGAGATAAAAGAGAACCGCAGTGTGGCGCTGTTTCTGCCGTTGCTTCTGGATTTTTTTAAAAAACATCGTTCCAGGAGTAAAACCTAAAAGGAAACCCGTCTCGCGCGCTCCAAGTGAAATATTCCCTTTCTGAGTATACGGGTGGACTGCCACTGCTTCACTATAAATTCCGCACATACCTTTTTCTCGAGCACAGTTTACTAAAAATTTTTTCATTTTTTTGAAAAGTCCACGTCCTCTATATCGTGGGTCAACCACCGCTTGCCCTGTCTCTCCAACCGGAGCGTTTGGATGTTCCATACTCATTGCTAAATGTCCAATAATCTCGCCCTCCGGGGTCAAAGCTACACAGGAATTCAACAGACCACTTTCCAGAAGTTCTCTTACTCTATCCGGGAAATATATATAATCGTTACCGTAGGTATATCCATAAGAACGATAAATGCACCTGGCTACATCAACGACCTCGTCGGGCCTCATAAATCGCAAAGAAAGTGGAAGGTCCTTTGGAGCTGGTGGAAGAGGGAGTACTTCCTCTTTTTCCTCCTCGGAAATATATGCCTCTATGTCTTTATATGGAAGGTTCTTGATAAGTTCAACTCGTTTGCCACGACGCCCTAAGTTGAGAAACCGAATCTCATCAGCAAATGCCTTCATCAACATTATGCCCAGGCCTGATTCTTTTCCAGCCTCAAATTTTCTGAAATCAAAAGGTAAGCCTTGATCTTCTACTGCCACCACTACCTGTCCGGGCTTCCGCAGGATAATGACATCAAAAGAACCTTGCTCCCCGGGGTCAAAAGCATGTTCAATTACATTCAGGCAGGCTTCCTCTACCACGAGTTCGAGTCTCCCCACATCCCTGTCAGCCAGGCCCAGTTTGGTAGAAACATCTCGCACAAAACTAATAACAGCGGGAAGGAATACGAGTTTTGATAATACTGTAATACGAGCGATTGGTTGTTCATTTGGGGATATATTACCCATTATTATACTTCCCTTTCACCAATCAAGTGCGCGGGTAGGGTAAATCTATATCCTTTATACTATACACGCGCACACACTGGGGCGTTCTATATACAGTAGGAAATTACCCAACCTCTTACTGGCATCCAAATTTTCTGCCTGTCTCTGGAGCATCATAATCCGGCTGAGGTGGACTTCTGCCTGTATTCCCGGTTTCCTGATAGAGAAAGGAATTACCTTTTACATCAAGTCAGCCTGAAAGGCAGATAGGCAGAACAGCAAATTGACATGCCCCCGGCAAGAGTAGCATTGCAATTGTTCACACGCAGAGGGGTGGTTTAGTAAGGATATAGACCAACCCCCAGCGTATACACTTTTAACGATACGATTCTCGGCAATGTGCAATTGTAACAATGTAGATAATTGCCTCTGCTTCAATAATTTGATAGAGGACACGGTAGTCTTGAACCCGAAGCGAACGAAGTCCTCTTTAATGATCCGCAGATTTCACAAATTACTGTTATAACAGAATTTATAAATCTGTACTACTATCCGTCAGGTTTTACCAATTTTGCGCAAGAGTTCATGCTGATAGTTCCATAAGTTCCTTGTTTTGAACGGTTGACGCCGTCGTAATCAAGGCGCTAATTTCGCGACTTTTATTTTTGGTTGCGGCTATGCTGCCCCGTGTAGTCTGTGTAATCTGTGAATTAGTACTTTTTACCGATGCATCATAATTGATAATTAACACATCTTTTTTTACGGTTCTTTTTATCTGTCGTGAACATCAAGCTCCGAAATTTCCGATTGAAGTTCCCGCCTACCCCGCCGCCGTTTCAAACTGTGTTTGCTGCTTCCCCTCACGTCTTTCAATGATTGATTATCTTTTCGTATAGATATTGAACGCCTGTCAAGAATGAACTCCTTTTCGATTATTTCCATTCCCCGTATTTATCAGGTAACTCTTGGTCTTCTTTAATAGATTTCTGACCAGGCAAGATTTTGAGCAAATTTTGTTTGCGCAATGAAAGACTCGAATATTATGGTTCTTTGAAAATTGGGATTTGTCGTTTCTTCACATTTCAGCTTTTTCTAAAGACAAAATCATTAGAGGGGGCGTGCCGGTGAGGCAAATTATTGCAAGACTTGTTCAGGTGCGGGAACCGCGGGTGGGCTATTTGCTCCATACTTATGATGCGCCGCAAATCGCCGACAGCGCGCTACCCGGACACTTTATTCATATCCGCATTGCAGATGGTCCGCATCCGATTCTGCGCCGTCCTTTTAGTATTTTTGCGGCTGACGGCACAAAGATACAGGTTCTTTTCAAGATTGTGGGCGAGGGGACAAGGCTCCTTTCAAGTGCAACTGTCGGTGATGAGATTGACATAATCGGTCCGCTTGGCAATCCTTTTCGCATCGGTGTAAAACCTGCGGTTCTGATTGCAGGCGGCATCGGTTGCGCCCCGCTCATCTTTCTTGCAAAACGACTGCGTAGGGCAGGGGGCAATGTCAGTTTCCTTTACGGCGCCCGCACTAAACTTGATTTGCTCCTTATAGATGAAATATCTCGCATTGCAGATAAGTTGGAGGTTGCTACCGAAGATGGTTCGGCGGGGATAAAGGGTCTGATTAGCGAGTTGGCGACTTCGTATTACACTTCCGATTATGCGCTTTATGCTTGCGGTCCCGAGGCGATGCTGCACACCCTGAAGAAACAACTCGATGCACGAGGACTTGTGGCGCAGTTCTCGCTCGAAAGCCGTATGGCTTGCGGTGTCGGCGCCTGTCAGGGCTGCGCTGTCAAGACCACAAAAGGTTACAGGCGTGTCTGTGTTGACGGTCCCGTCTTTCTATCGGATGAAATCGTCTCTATTAAAGGAAGTCCGGATGCCTGATTTATCAGTTGAACTCGGAAGCCTGTGTCTCAAGAACCCCGTTACGGCGGCATCCGGCACTTATGGTTACGGGACTGAATACGCTGATTTCTACTCCCCTGCGCTCCTGGGTGCGGTCTTTCTGAAAGGCATCACCCTGAAGCCGTGTGAGGGAAATCCCGCCCCCCGCATCGCCGAGACCCCCTGCGGTATGCTCAATGCCATCGGGCTTCAGAATGTGGGGCTCGAGAAATTTGTGAATGAAAAACTCCCGGCACTTGATGGCATCGGCGGGACATTCATCGCAAACATCTCTGGCGAATCGGTAGAAGAATTTGTCCGCATCGCAGAGGTGCTCAATAGCGCACCGAACCTCTCGGCTATCGAAATTAACCTCTCCTGCCCTAATGTGAAGCGGGGTGGGATGGCATTCGGCGTCTCTACACGTTCAACGGAAGAAATCACCCGCGCCGTCCGTTCAGCGACCCATTTGCCCGTAATCGTCAAACTCACCCCAAACGTAACGGACATAACCGAGATTGCGCGCGCTGCAGAGGCGGGCGGTGCAGACGCCGTCTCGCTTATAAATACGCTTCTGGGAATAGTGATTGATGTAGAGGCTCGGCGACCTTTCCTGGGAAACATAACCGGTGGGCTGTCTGGTCCGGCAATACGACCGGTGGCGGTGCAAATGGTATGGGCAGTTTCGCGTGCCGTCAAAATCCCCATCATCGGGATGGGCGGCATACGAACCGCTAATGATGCGCTCGAATTTTTCCTTGCCGGCGCATCGGCAGTCTCGATTGGGACGGCTATTTTTCAAGACCCCTTCGCCCCGCTCGAAATCCTTGACGGCATCAAAGAATATCTCCAGAAACACGACCTCAAAAGCATAAAAGATATTATCGGTGCACTGAAAATCGGATAAACCACAGGGTGAGTCCTTATAGCAGATTGTTAAAGTCCGATACTGATAGACGGGCTTCTTTCAAAATGTGCGACAGTGTAGACCTTTTGATAGGACGATGCGCCGGGACAATAATCTTGAGCGTCTCGTCAGGCAAGCGTTTTTGCAATCTGATATGACTGCCCTTCTGGCGAACCACTATCCATCCGTCTCGCCTGAGAGCCTTAATGACTTGCTGATAGTTCAGACTTGGCACCTTGCTCATATTGCCATCTCAAATTGTTCAGCATCCGGGCTAAATGTAGAATCATCCTCGATGGGTTCGAGATAAAGTTCGATTGCTTCGCGGATATTCTTCAAAGTCTCCTGGCGAGTGTCGCCTTCACTGATGCAACCGGGGAGAGAAGGAACAATAGCAGTATATCCACCTTCCTGGCTCGGTTCCAGAATAACCCTGACCTTCATTTTATTGTCCCTCCTTTTTAGAGATGAGACATTTTTAGATGAGGCGGTAATTACTAAACACAAATAGATAACAAGAACCGCCTGGAATTATTCAACAACTATTTTGACGGGTGCATCTCCCGAATTCGGGAGAAGGTTATGCGGCTCGTAAGTTCCTCCA
>CAZGKP010000258.1:0-5393 GCA_964526215.1 uncultured Candidatus Sumerlaeota bacterium | reverse complement strand
CCCACCACAACGGCACAACGAGCACAACGATATTCAGACGAAAAATTTCAAATACCTTCTATCAGGTTTTGTCCTGCACATTAGACAATTTACTCCTCACTACAACCCGGACAAAGCACTATCTTTGTGTTGATAAAATCTTAATTGCATTGGCACTAAGATATTAAAAACATTAATAAAGTTCCCTTGGTGCACCTTTGTGTCTTCGTGTCCTGGTGGTGAAAAAAAGCATCAACCACAAAGACACCAGGGCATCAAGTATTCACAAAGATTTAACCTGTCTTCAAGAGGGAAAGACCTTAACCACAAAGGCACCAAGACACAAAGCAATCACAAAGAAAAAATTTGGTGTCTTAGTGCGTTAGTGGTGAATTTTCAGAGTAGCAATGGCTACCGAAACAGAGATTTGCACATTTGCCCATCAACTGGTGGACAGAATGAGCACCGAGAGGCTCCGAGCGCTTTTAGAGCTACTGGACGAAGAATTCTTCACAGACGAAGAGATTACCGAGATTCGTGAATTGCGCCACTCGGAAGAGTGGTCAGACTGGCGAGAGGCTCGCAATGATTTATAGTAACATTTTAGATGTTTGAAAGAGTTATCTGCTCCGAAAATTTACTACCACGGGGAAGAGAGGAAATTCCTGTGTCCCCCGTGCCCTCCGTGGTTAGAAACTATTTTTCATCCTTGTTGGGTGAGGCGAATGCCTCATGAAGACTGCTCCAAGTCATGAACTGGGGGAAACGGCAAACCGAGGTGAATCAGCAGTCCCTTGATTGCCTTTTCAATTGCATGCTGGGTATTAAAACGCACCTGTTCGGGCAGCACATCGGGGCTTTCGCGCCCCAGCCTACCAAGCGCAAGGTCGCTTTCGGCATGGCGGAGCCATTGCTCAGGCGAGCCCGCCGGGATGTTCTGTTTATCCGCGCTCATAGGCTACTTTTCCTTCTTTCAGGGCATTTTCGTAGATGAGTCCAGGCGTATTCTTAAAGCGTTCCAGGTCTTTGCGGTCTTTGCGCCGCACCACTACGATGTCCACCGGCATCGAAATGCCACGCAGAACGCGGCGCAGCCTCACGCTTTCACGGCGGCAATGCTCCACCGAGTCATCTGCAACCACGAGCAAATCGAGGTCACTCCCCGGTGTGGCTTCGCCTCGCACATAGGAGCCGAACAGAATCACAGCATAGGGATGACTCGCATCCACAATCCGCTCAACCGCTGCTTGAACCTTTTCTTCCGTTATCAACCAGGGCACGGATGGATCCCCAGCGATTCCGCTTTGACTGCCATCGCTCATTAGCGGATTCCCCTGTTTCATTTCTTTTTCAAAAGGCAGGCAGTTCACACCCGTTATGATTTTTTATCCCTCCACATTTACTAACCACAACAAAACTAACTTGAATGGACGCTGACGTCAACCTTTAATGGGTTGGTCGGTTAGCCGGTTAGTCGGTCTGAGGCGTGGAAATTTTCGTAAGGGGGAAGTGTCTAAAAATAGGCAAGGGGCTTTTTTGTGGCACGGCGGCTCTGGGTGGATTTGTTTAATCCCTGGGAGAATTTGCTGTTTCGGCTTTTGCAAAGAGTCAGTGCTGCTTCGAGGGCGTCGGGTCCGTCATCGTGAATGCCGCTGGGGACGTCTTCTAACTGGCGGAAGAATTCCTCTGGCAATGCGCGGTTGAATATCACCCATCCGTTGGCTATCAATGGCTCTAATCCCAGCATTCGCGCTTCTTTATTCTGTCGGTGCTCTACCTCGACTATTGGGACGTCCCAGGCATCACCTCTTTGTTTGCGGCGCTTCCTCTCTTCCTCAAGCGGCATCAGAAGTAGCGACTGAAAACAATTTGTCTCTATCCCGAAGCGGCGATATTTGAAGCGGGCGTGAAGGTCGAATATGCGTGCTATCTGTTTTGTGGGCGGCACGCGTTTGAGCCAGACATCCAGCACATAAGCATATCCATTTGCATCGCGCCCGATTGTGGCAATGGCGGCAAAATCGCCACCTCTGCCGGAGCGAGAACGCCCTCTTTTCCTGCCCAGTGCCGAATCGAGAAAACCGCAAATCGCAAGCGATGAGAGTAGAATGGATTCTGCCTCCTGCCCCGGTCTCTCCACGCGCAAAACATCTCCCTTGAGTGTGAAATATCGAAAGGCATCCCGCGAAAAGATGCGATGTTCGGCGGCACGCGGGTCGTTCTGTTGCTCCTGAAAAAATGCATTTCGCCCGCGCGTTGTCAGCTGCGTGATGAGTGAATAATAATCCTCCTTTGCCGCCCACAGAACCTTTGAGCCTTTCAGCATTGCATTGCGGTTTTTCAAGAAAAACCGATGCGCCGTCTCGAGCCTTTCAGCATCCGATAAATCCGTGAAGAGGTGTTTCCATTTTTCCCAGAGAGTAGTATCTTCGGCGAACTCGATAATGGCGCGGTAGATGTGTCCGTCAAAGTCGGGACGCCGCAGGAGCGTCGCAAGCAGGCTCTCGGGGTGCAGCAAAGTGCCGATGACGTCAATAATCGTGTAAGAGTTGCCGAGGTTCTCAACCACCTCGTTGAACCATTCGAGGAGTTTTGCGCGCCCGTCTGCGCTCTCGACCAGAGATGAATCTTCGGCATCATCTAAGATGATGCGTGTCGGGCGGAACTCACCATAAGTTATGCCCCGCATCTCGGTGCCTGCGGAATAAACCTCCACCTGCACGTCATTGACGTTTATAGCCAGCTGTGTCCACGAGCGCTTTTGTCCCCCGGAAAATGAAAGAGTGTAATATTTCTTAAGCGCGTGATTTGTGAGCAGTTCGTTTTTGATATTTTTGAGACGTTGTTTTGCCTGTTTGAGCGTGGCGCTGATTATGACAATGTAGCGTTCGGTCTGATATAATATGGCGTGTATGGGAAGGATAAGGGATTTGATTGTGGATTTTGCGAAGCCGCGGGGTGCGGCAATTGCCTCATTATGGCTCTTGCGGGAAAGTAAATCTGGTGCGATGTGTCTGCGGAATGTGCGGAGGAAATCCCTGTGCATAGTTGAGAAGGGGAGGCGACAATGATGTGGGAAGAAATAGCGTGCAAAGAGTTCGGGGTCAGTGCGACATCGCGTCTTCATCAGTTGTCTCACTGCGGTTGTTTTCTTCAAGTGCTTTAAGTATTCGAGAAATTTCCTCCTGGGTGCCTTCTGAATTAGCCTCATCTGTTCGGGCGAGAGTTTCATAATTGGCATCCTCCTTGATAAGTGCGATACGAGCCTCCTGAATGCGTTTAAGTGCAGAGATAATGATATTAAAGTCGGTCATTTTGGGGAGTAGGGGAGCGTCATCAGTGGGAGCGGTATTTTGTGGGGTTGCCGGTATAGTTTTATCTCCGGCGCGGTAAATCTCAAAAAAGCGAGCGACCAACCCTTCTGCCTCATCCCAGAGCGCCCCGAGCCTTTCACGCATCGCTTTCCAGCGACTAAATTTTTCTCCCATAAATCCTCATCCTTCACTCTTTCATTGAAAAACATCGGGGCATCCTACCACGACAAAGGTGCAAAAGCAATTCCCTTACCGACCCTTACCGACCCTTTTAGTCCACTAATTCTCTACGATTTTTTCCAAGACTACGCTTGAAAGGAAAAATCAGAAGTGAGAGGTGAGAAATCAGAATCACTTATTAAGGGGAGCAGGATATATTAGACGGGATTACAGGATGATACATAATGATGAAATCCATACAAATTCTGTTATTGTATGACAAAATTTCCCCCAATTATTGATGTCCAATAAATTCCGCCCCCCGTAATAGATACAGAGTAGTGTTGCCCAGATGCGTACGTCTATGGTAAAAGAGAATCGCTCACATCTCCGTGTTGTCATACTCCTGCTGGTCTGCTTTGTCCTGTATGGGATAACGAGCAACCGCATAGTGTGCACCAATGATAAATCGCATTATGCCCTGGTGCAGGCGATTGCGGAGAAGGGGAGCCTGCGGATTGACGACACGCGGGGGGAACTCATCTTTGATTTCTCGAGCCGAAATGGGCATTATTACTCTGACCGCCCACCCGGCACCGCATTTTTAGCCGTCCCTTTTTATCTCGCCGGAAAGCCGATTTTGCACGTTATGCCGTCTTTGCACCGCTGGTTGCATGCCGGTTTCTTCGTGACGCTCCTTCCGGTTCTTTTAGGCACAATCGGGGTGCTCTTTATCTACCTCCTTGCGCAGAGACTGGGGTGTAGTGAGGGCGTGGGATTTATACTGGCAATTCTCTATGCCTTTGCCACAATCAACTGGAAATATTCGAGTGTGCTCTTTTCGCACGTCCCTGTTGCAACTTTCGGACTTGTGCTGGCATATTTCCTATTCGGTTTCAGAACGGCGCGCACGGTCTCGCCGGTGGGAATTTTAGCTCTGGGGATATGCTACGGACTGCTGCCGCTCTTTGAGTATCCGGCAATCCTGATGGCAGTGGCGGCGGGGGCATATCTATTTTTTGTGCGCCGCAAACCAGAAAAGAGGCGTGATTGGAAAGGAAGATTTCGACTGCTCATCATTTTTGGCGGTGGCGTGCTGATTGGAGTGATACCGCTTTTAGCCTATAGCTGGCATTGTTTTGGCAGTCCCTTTGCGACATCATACAGGTATCAGGCGACCTTCGAGTGGGCGCAGAGTTTCCGTCAGACCTTCAGCGGGAACTTCAAGGACGGTTTTCTTCATCTGCTTTTCGGTTGGAAAAAGGGAGGTTTGCTGGTAACGGCGCCGTTTTTCTTGCTCAGTTTATTCGGTGCGCGCCCCAGCGTATTGAAAGAGCGAGGGCGGCTTGCCGAGGGGATTTATCTCGTGGGGCTATTTGTCGGCTTTCTTTTGCTAATGTCTTTGCATCGCACGTATTGGGGTGGCGGCACGAACGACACGCGCTATCTACTCATTGTAACCGGATATTTTCTGCTTCCGGCGGGGTTTGTTCTGGATAGTATCCTGGCGCATAAAGGCAAGAAACCATATACGATATGGGCGTTTGCAGGACGGCAGGTGCTGATTTTCGGAGGTCTGATTGGCGTGGCATTCCAGATTTACCGAATTATGAACTTTTTCGGACACGATTATATACTGAAATTAGAGTTACATAACCCCGTGTATCAGGGCAGAGGGGGACGGGTCCTACTATACCTCCACGCCCTATTGCCGAGCGCATATAACTTCATCTTCTATCTGGTGATAGGGTGCGCCATAATCGCCATTGTGGAGATAGTCCGATTCAGGGTGGCGGCGAACAAAATTTGATAACCAGCGTAATGCCTTAATGACGCCTGATTGCAAAGCAATCGGGTTATGGTTGTGAGACGTAGTCCAGAACTGCCTTCATAACTGCCGCGCGTTTGTCTGCGCCCGTTATACACTCGAAAGGGAAACCG
>CAZGKP010000257.1:0-5396 GCA_964526215.1 uncultured Candidatus Sumerlaeota bacterium | reverse complement strand
AAGCCCGAATTTCTTTAGGGCGCGTGAGATGGCAATCTTTGGACAGGAGCACACCGGACACGCCTGGCTTGTCTGGAGCAACGGTCCTGACCTGTGGTGCAATGGCGGGTAGCTCATCTACGACCCGACAAATGGCACTGTCAGCGATGGAGACGTAATGCGATTCGGTCCCTGAATCTCCAGGATAGTTCAAAAGGTGGCGGGGCGAAATCCACCCCGCCGCCTCTCCCGAAAACATGAAAATTAAGAACGCTTCGCGCACAGGAATGAACTGAAGATTGATGCTTTGTGCGCTTGTGCCCCGTGCTCTTATGCCCCCGGCTGGTAAAGAAGGACTTACAGTTGTATTTTCGGAGCAGTGCGAGCCATAAACCGCCTTCGATTTTGAGAGGGGAGTTTTTTTGTTGTGCCCCTTGAATGGACGAGTAGCTTATGAACCAAATGGCGGGAAGAAGTAGATTGTGAAGTTTTTCACAAAAAATTGCGAAAAGGTCTTGACATCGCTCCCCACCGGTTGTTACGAACACATCTCAATTACTCTAAAAAAGGGGGAAATCGTGAAAAAACGTCTTCTTCTCACACCGGGACCTACAATGGTTCCGCCAGAGGTCGCGGGGGCAGAATCTATGCCCGTTATTCATCACCGGGCACCGGAGTTCATCCCCGTGCTCGAAAGGATTCAGGAGGGACTGAAGTATCTCTTCCAGACGCAGAATCCCGTGGTGATTCTTACCTCTTCAGGGACGGGTGCGATGGAGTCCGCCCTCACGGGTGTTTGCTCGCCCGGTGAAAAGGTCATCACCATTGAGGGTGGGAAATTCGGCAAGCGCTGGAGCGAGATTGCCGAGGCGTTCGGGATGAATCCCACCCCTGAAAAGATCGAGTGGGGGACGACTATCCAACCTGAGCGCATAAAGGAATTGCTCGAACAGCACCCCGATGCAAGGGCTGTATGTATCACGCAATGCGAGACCTCGACCGGCGTGCTAACTGATGTTAAAGCCGTTGCCGAGGTGGTCTCGAAAACGGATGCACTCCTCGTTGTTGATGCAGTTAGTAGCCTCGGCGCAGAGGAATTCCGCACCGACGAGTGGAATGTTGATGTTGTCGTAACCGGCTCCCAGAAGGCATTGATGCTGCCGCCAGGACTGGCTTTCGTCTCGGTGAACAAGCGTGCCCAGCAGAGAGTTGCTCGATCAAAATCGCCCGCATATTACCTATCGCTGAAGTCTTACCTGAAAAGCCTCGGAGAAATGAGCACACCATACACACCGGCAGTATCGCTGATAGCGGCGCTTGATAAATCGCTCGAGATGATTAGAGCCGAGGGGCTTGACAACATCTGGGCACGGCATAAAAGACTCTCGAGTGCAATCCAGGCGGGCTGTGTTGCATTGGGGCTTGAACCATTTTCGAGCTCGCCCTCGCACGTCGTTACGGCAATCAAGGTTCCCGATGGTATAGACGGTGCGGCGATCCCCAAAATGTTAAGGGATGAGTTCGGCGTTACGATAGCCGGCGGACAGGCGCACCTGAAAGGGAAAATCTTCCGGATTGCCACGCTTGGTTATGCCGCCACGTTTGACGTCACAACCGGCATTTGCGCGCTCGAGCTTGCGCTGGCGAAATTGGGTTACAAATTTGAGAAAGGGGCAGGAATCAAAGCCGCACTTTCTGTCCTTGCGGAATGACCGGCACATCTTGCACTATTTCGGGATGATGTATAGATTATGGAATCCATACAAGTCCTGTTTTTTCCGCCGCGGCGGACCAGAAAATTGTATTAAAAAAGGAGTGAGGAAAAATGAAAGTATTGGTCGCTGACAAAATAGCAAAAGAGGGATTAAAGATTCTGGAGAATGAAAAAGACATCCAGGTTGATTTCAAACCAACTATTACGCCGGAGGATCTGGCTGAAATCATCGGTGATTATGATGCACTTGTGGTGCGCAGTCGCACAAAGGTTCCGGCAAAAATCCTGGAACGGGGTAAAAAACTCAAAGTAGTGGGGCGCGCCGGAGTCGGTCTCGACAATGTTGACATCCCCGCCGCCACTCGCCTGGGCATCATCGTTATGAATACACCCGACGGCAATACTATCTCCGCTGCCGAACACACTATGAGTATGATTCTGGCACTTGCGCGAAATATCCCCGATGCGGATAATTCGATGAAAGCGGGGCGCTGGGATAAGAAACGCCTGACCGGCGTTGAACTTTACGGAAAGACGCTGGGCGTTATTGGTCTGGGGCGGATCGGACAAGCAGTGGCAAAACGCGCCCTCGCATTTGAGATGCGTGTCCTTGGGTGTGACCCCCACGTCTCCCCCGACGCGATACGTAAACTGGGCATAGAGTCTGCTTCCCTTGAACAAGTGGTAAAGGAATCGGATTTCATCACTGTTCATACGCCGCTCACCGATGAGACACGTGGCATTATCGGCGAGGAAGAGTTCAGGTATATGAAGAATTCGGCTTGTGTGGTTAACTGCGCACGAGGCGGAATTATTGATGAGACTGCACTCGTTAGTGCACTCGAGGAAAAACGTATTGCCGGTGCCGCCCTTGATGTATTCACAAAAGAACCTCCGGCTGGAGATTCCCCCCTTCGCAAATGTGAAAATGCGATATTGACACCACACCTGGGTGCGTCTACCAAAGAGGCGCAGGAAAAGGTCGCAACCCAGATCGCCGGGCAAATCGTCAGTGCCCTCAAGGGTAAAGAAATCATTAACGCCGTGAATGCCCCATCCATTGACCCTGAACTCTTAGAGGATATGCGTCCTTACCTCAACCTCGCTGAGCGACTCGGGACATTTTCATCCCGCTATGCCGCCGCACGCGTCGTCAGGATAACGTGCCGTTATAGCGGCGGTGTCCTCGATTATGCGCTTGCACCTCTTACCACCGCTATCGTTAAGGGATTCCTCGAACCAATCTCCGACCTCACCGTGAACTATGTCAACGCACTCGGGCTTGCCTCCGAACGTGGCATCGAGGTGGTCGAATCCAAAAGCTCCGTCCAGTATCAATACACAAACCTCATCACGGTGGAAACGGAACTGGAAAACGGCGAGGTCAACAAGGTTTGCGGGACTCTATTTTCACGAGAGATGCCACGTCTCGTCATTCTCAATGACAGACACTTTAACGCATTCCCGGAGGGGAATATGCTGGTGATAAAGAACCGCGACATCCCCGGCATAATCGGGGCAGTGGCAACCATACTCGGCAACCACAGTGTGAATGTCTCGCGTATGACGTGGGGGCGCTCAGAACCCCTCGGAGATGCAATGACCATTATCAACACCGACCAGCCCATATCTTCCGAAATCGTGAAAGAGATAGGTGCATTAGGTGATGTCTTAAGCATCCGCTTCATCTACGTATAAACATCTTCAATCCGGCAAATGCCCGCCCTGGTAGAAGGGCAATTTTTTTACCAGTCATCCCCCCGGTTTCTTCTAAAAAAATCCCGGGGGTAATTTTTTTTCCGGTTTATATCTTAATCAAAGGTGCAATTCAACAATGTCGCCGTCTTGCAGGACGTGGTCTCTATGAATGGTCTGTCCGTCAAATTTTGCACCCGGTCCCCATAATCGGGCAAATTTCAGATTCTCGAAGTCCTTATGGACTGTCTCTGCAAACTCAATCAATGTGCTCCCCTTTGGCAGTGTGAAGGGTGCAGATAAATCAACGGGTTTGCCGGGTGCCTTTGAGTGAATCCTGATGATGTGCAGAAGGTCAAATATGGCACGGCGCAATGTGTCAAGGTTTGTGTTCTCTTTTGCCGAGATGGCGAGTAAATCAAAACGACCTCCGTAGAGTTCCTTCAATACCTCGAATGATTCGGGTGCGCCCGGCACATCGGA
Source organism: uncultured Candidatus Sumerlaeota bacterium (assembly GCA_964526215.1). Classification (GTDB taxonomy): domain Bacteria; phylum Sumerlaeota; class Sumerlaeia; order MWCT01; family MWCT01; genus CAZGKP01. Next base: position 1,525 of record CAZGKP010000257.1, on the reverse strand, counting down.
TTTGTTACACAAAAGGAGCGTGCGTTTTTGAGCGATGTTGAATGGAAGTGCGGGGACGGATTCCTTCACCAATTTAATTTTCACCTTTTCCAAGCGTTCGAGTATAAAGTCAATCTGCTGGAGGGGATAACCGGCAAGGTCAACGATAAGGAGGACGGCATCGGCGGCGCGCACCATCTCCGGGAGCCATGTCTCGGTGTGCTCCGGCGAAAAGGGAGGCAGGTCAACTAACTGTATCTGGATGTCTTCAAATTGCATCATACCGGGTTGGGGCATCAGGGTAGTGAAGGGGTATGGAGCAATTTCCGGTTCGGCATTAGTGAGGGCTTGCAGGAGTTGCGATTTCCCAACATTGGGTGCACCGACAAGGGCGACCTGCCCCGCGCCCTCCTTCACGATACGGTGTGAAAATCCCTTTCTGGCTCTCTTTGTTTCCCTTGCCTGTCGGATTTTAGATATACGGCGCCGGATGTCCGCCTGCATCTTTTCGGTGCCCTTGTGTTTAGGGATGGTGCGAAGCATCTCCTCAAGGGCAAGTAGGCGTTCATCGTTGCTTTTTGCCGCCCTGAGGATTTTTTCCGCCGCCAGATATTCCGGTGAGAGATTCGCAGGCATAACTTACATCACCCCGAAAGCTAAATTTCAAATTTTTCAGATAGCCATATATCTATTGCCTTTTCTCTGGCTACAATTGGAGATTTTTTCAAGTTTTTTATATTCCTAGACGTTAGCGATTTTCTGTTCTTTGACATTTGATGGTTCCTACGTTGCCGGAATTATTGTCATCTTGCGCAAGTGAGGCTAATTGACCCAAAACCGAGGTCAATTTGAGTCTCTTCTGCCCGACGGTGGTGTATTTGGGCTGCACTGAACGGCACCACGGGTCGATTATGCCGCCTTTCCTTTTCAATATCAGGAGTATAAGCATCGTCCTTGCCACACAATCCGCCTGCGGCGGACCTGTATGTCCCCACGTCTTGCGTCCACTGTAGGCTGAAAACCCTCCCCCCACCGATGGCGCGCCCACCGGAGGCGCGTCTCCGACCTTCGGCGTTGTTTAGGGTCGCAAAAACACGGCTCTATCTATTTTTATGTCAAAGAGCAAATTCAGTTCAAAAAATCGCTAAAGTTTAGAAAGAGGGGTAAAATTATACATAATTCGTATAGTAAAGATATAAAAACTGGTGATTGTCGTGGATTATCTAAAGGATATCAATGCCTTTTACATATGCCTGAACGATGATGGGAAAACCGTGGCTGCCTTGGACGTTTTATTCCCCAGAATAGGAGAGGTTATCGGCGGCAGCCAGCGCAAGGAACATCTTGATATTTTGTTAAAGCGAATCAGGGATTGTGGCTTAAGGAAAAGGGACTATTGGTGATACACTGGATACCGGGCGATTCGGAAGCATACCCCACAGCGGATTCGTCCCGGGACTTGAGCGGACCCTCCAATCTCTCACCGGCAGGGGAAATATCCGCGAGTGCCCCCTTTCCACGTTCTACCAGCCACGTCGACTTCTGG
>CAZGKP010000256.1:0-5481 GCA_964526215.1 uncultured Candidatus Sumerlaeota bacterium | reverse complement strand
GCGGGGATAAATTAGCGATAGCATACAGTTTCAACGCTTTCGGTAGTCTGACCCCGTCTACCCCGTCTACGGCGATTGGTTTTTGCTTATCTTTTCACAGTTCGGGTGAGCGATTGGTAAAAGGGTTATGGCGTCTTGTTGCCGAGTCGGTTCAGAAACCGGCTGAACATCTCTCGGTCTGTGGCTTGCCAGAGGTCGTGGCGATAACGCAGGGCATAATAACGCAGCGTGATGGGGAGGAGGTCGGTGAGGTTACTGCGCTGACGAATGACGATTGTGGCAAATTCGCGTGGGGTCTGTGATGGCTTGCGAGACCACCCTATAGCCCCAAGGCGGGAAAGGATTTTTTCATACTCAATAGTGGCGGGATTTTCGCCTCGCGCCAGCAGGGAAAATATCTTCCCGCCGCGATGCCTTGAGGCGCCTTTACGGCACATTAAATATCCCAGAAGCGCCATAATTGCTATAACACTGGCGATGGCAAAAAGAACTGTTCGGCTGCTTATGTGGAGAGAGACGTTGCCTCCGGGACGCATCATTCCTTTGATTGTCCTGCCAAGACCCTCAAGTCTCGAACCGAATGCCCACGAGAGTCCGCTTAACCGACGGCTAATGCGAATCTGGTCACCAAGGTCAAAGTCTATCACGTATTGATACCAGCGGAACTTCAACGTATCATACATTTTCTGGAGGGCGCCGGGTATCCAGTTATGCCTTCCGGGGCGAGCGTGCCCACCGGGTGGTGTCGAGTCAAAACTTATCCACCCCGTCTCATCGAACCATACCTCCACCCAGGAGTGCGCATCCTGCTGTCTGACAATGAAATAACTTCCATAGTCATTCCACTCCTCGGTGTAGAAGCCGTTGACGATCCGCGCCGGGATACCCAACGCCCTGCAGAGCATCACCATTGCGGTCGCGAAGAACTCGCAATGTCCGCTCTTGCGCTCAAAGAGGAATTCTGTCAGGGGGTCTTTGTGACCCTTCTCCACAAAATTCAGGCTATAGACATAATGTATTTTCAGGTAATTTTCTATCAGGGCAGCCCTTTCATAGTTGCTGGATGCATTGCGCGTAATTTCGCTGGCAAGAAATGCGATGCGCTCATTTTGCCCGCGTCTGGGTTGCTGGAGATAGATTTTCCGCACTCTCCTACGGAAGCCGGTGCCGGTGAGATTTTTATTCCCAACCGAGATGCTGCGTCTGCCTTTATTCGTCTCGATGTATGAATATGCGATATAAGAGAGACTCTCCGAGATTGAGTGGATTAGTTGAAGAGAACCACTCTCGAAATCTATGAATACCTCCACCGGGTGTGAAAAGAAATATGTGGATGGATAGCTTGCAGCAAAGATGTAAGGGAAAGCGGCAGGCTCGAGATAAATCTGCTGGCGTAGCCACCAGCCCTTCAGGCGCGGTGTTCCGCTCGATATACCCTGGAAGGTAACCTGATTTGTCCTGCCGAAATCGCTCACACTCTTCGCATAGGGGCTCTTTAACCAGTGCCTGCCACTGTAGAAATCAAGCGAAGTCCCACGCATATATACGTGTGAAAGGCGAACCGGGGTATGATTCCTCCTCATTGTTTTAACGCGCAGAACCACAGTGCGGTCATTTTTTACATCGAGCATAGAGCCCAGTCTCACACCCTCGCTGTATCCGACGGTATGCCCCGTGCTCCGCAGACCCCGGAATTGGGAGAGGAATTGCTCCGACGAAAACCGTGGAATAAAAAGGAAGAGCACAATCGCCCCCGGCAGTAAGATGAAGAGGAGTTTTGCGCTGAACTTCACCAATTCACCGGCACGGACCCTGATTACGTTGTCTCTCTCCACGAGGGGACCCGGTAGACGCTCCCCGGTGAACCCCCGCACCCTCTGCGACATCTCCCGTTCCTCTCGAAACGTAATGAGCATCATTGCAAGTGTGAAAAGCAGGGCGTATCCTAAAAGGAAAATCGAAAACGTAATCGAATCCGTCATCACCGCACTCCCGACGAACAGGAAAAAACAAAGCCCAATCACCTGGAGTTCATCCCGCACCTGCATCGGGTTTGAGACCTTGTGCAGGATGAGATAGAAAAACAGGAAGATAAGCGAAAGGAGGAAATCCTCTCCGGCGTAATAGATGGCAGCCACAAAGGCTAAAAGGGTGAAGAATGCCCATAAGGCGCCCGGGATTTTACGCAGCAGCGAATCCGAGCGCACAGAGTAGGCAAAGAGTCCCGCAAACAACGCAAGCGGCGCAAGCGGCACCTGACCCGTTGCCCCCAGCGCTGCCATTGACCAGAAAATAAGGACATAAACCGAACCTCGCGCAAGATTCTCAAGAGGAATGAGATGTCTTCTTTTTTTCAATTCCCTTATCATTGTATTTTAATCATTCCCGATGACCCGCTTCGTGTCAATAGAGACATACTCTATACGATGGGTTGGTGAAAAAAAATAAAAAACCGCCAACACACAACTACCCCCAACAAGTATAAGCGCTTAAGATGACAAGATTTACAACATTTTTGCAGATGTTGTGTTCCCATCAAGTTAAAAGTGACAGCGGACAATTGAAGATAAATCCCTGAACAGTCATTATGAGGAGATTTGCTTTTCCCGGGAAGGATGAAAAAAAATCCGCGAATGGCGCGAATGCTCGCGAATAATATCATATCGGTTGTAGATATAATTACGTCTGTTGCTATTTAAAAACGCGCCGTGGTGGGTATATCTTCGTTACACTCCGACATTAAATATTTAGCCACCGATGAACGCAGATAAACGCAGATTTTAATATATCATCTCTGCGGGCTTTGCGTGCTCTGCGTGAGGTTAATTTCATTTATACCTCGTCCAGGATTTGCCAGCGGCGGTCTTGTACGGGGGGACAAAGGCTATGGCTGATACATCCCCTGTGCATACATAATCCTTGTGTGGGAGATATTCTAATGTGCCGTCATCATATATGCGCACTACATAGAAATAGGATTTATCCATTATCAGGGCTCGTGTAATGGCAAACTTGCCATCCGGCGTAACCGCCATATCTTCTCCATTGTTTTCGGGAAAGTTTATGCCATCCACCTCGGTCAGGCGGGAATCTGCGCCAATCTGAAAACTCCTCATACCAGCTTTATAAGAACCATCACAGAATGAAACTATTGCAAATTTTGAATCGGGTGTGAAGTCCACCTCCTTGGGATTGAGACTTGGGGAATTGAACTGCTGGACAAGGGAAAAACCACCCTGGGCATGCACTTGTAAAACGGAAATTTCATATTTCCCTATGCTTAAGACGATGCAGGTTCTGCCGTCCGGGGTAACTTCAAGGTCTTCATTCCCCGAAGAGGGGCTGATGTCCATTATGAGCCCCGTAGATGTCGTCCTGCCATCGGGTAGGAGGGTATATTCTGCTACTTTTTGCCATGAATGACCAGCAATTAAGCGACCATTCAGCGAAGAGAAATCGGCATACAAAGTTGCGAGAGCTGGATTGTCGGTTGGGATTGGTGTGAAGGTTCCACCAGGATTGAAGCGAAGCGTTTGTAAATGGTCACCATACACCCCGTAGAGGGAGTCAGGAGAAATCGCCACCAGATCCGCATACTCATTATGAACTGTCCCTAAAACTGAAACCTGACGATGCTCATCCACTCCAATAACAATAGTTATCTGTCTCTCAGGATGACCGGCCGTCGTATCACTACCTACTAATCCCCACCTCCCATTTGGAGCAAATCTGATTGATAGTGGATACCCCCCAACTGTTAAGGTATAATTTAATGAAATGTCTCCCTCATCGCTTACTTTGTATATCCTTGCAACCGGATTCTGGAAGAAGGTGCACATCATCACGTAATCGGCGAAAAGGGCACCCGGCTGCCCCATAAGGAGCAGCCAGGCGATGCAGATTGTAATGGTCAGTCTTCTCATTTTAAGGCGCCAATTCCTGAATCATTATCTTGGTGTTCCCCAAACCGGCATACCGGGCATACGCGGTAAAGATATCAGTCTGGTTATGACGATTGGTGCATAGCTTTACACCCTTGGGATTGGGACCCCAACGCGTGGGAATTATCTCCCTATCCGTATAGAGATTATTATCCTGTTCCCAGATATTCAGGGGCGTGCCAAAGGCGCGGTATGTTACACAGGTTTCGCCTTCGTAAACATCGGGCCCAGAAGCAAGGGAGTCTTCAAGTGTCCAGGTGTCATTGCCTCCCGAAGATTGAAGGTCTGACCGGAGGATTGACCTGCCGCACGTAAAGGATGCAAACGCCTCGCAGGGGTAAGGAGGATCAAACCCACTGGTGAATGTTGGATGATTTACGGCAATCGAGGGATTTTGAGTGCTCTCTGTTGCGTCTTCATCGGAGATTACTTTATCTTGACCAATCGTAAAGGGTTGCCCTCCAACAAATATTATCTGTGCTGCATGGGTCTTGTATTTGCCGGCATCCAACTCCGTCCACGTAATGCGGGGCTTTAGAATATCCGGGTCCCAATCGGCATTCAGGCGCACATCATCAAAAGAACCGCTATTGAGATCTTTGATGTTCGCCCCGGCACCGCTAAAGTTAACGGGGACATCGGGCGGAATCAATGTCGCAGCGCCGACAATACGGTAGCTCCAAAGGGCGGGGAGAGTTCCCTCTTCTTCATTATAATCTGTCTGAAGCCACACTACCACGAGGTCATCCCCATCTGCGGCAAGTGCCATATCTGTCATATCTGAGAATCCCTCCGTCCCATAGTTGAAGCGTTCGGCAATCTGTAACCAGTCATCGGTTGTCGGTTCGTAGCGATAAATCCGCAACTCCGCCCCCGCCCAGCAACAATACCTCTCATACTTCACATTTATACCCAGGTATATGGGAGAGTTATCAGAGTCTTTAGCTCCAGCGGTCATAACGATTCGCAGCACAAATGGGTCGCTGGGGGAGGGAACGGACTCTCTCCAGCAGGTTAAATCATCTCTGGATTGAAAATGTGCCACTACATCCTGGGCTCCTGTGTCTTCTCCACGAAAGCGGTGAGCACATACAAGGACGTGCCGTTCATCGGGAATTTCCCCCACCACCCACCGGCGGTTAGTCCGAAAGGCTCCGAAAGTTACATCCTGTCCATTGAAAGAACCGGAAGCAACGGCAGTATGTTTCGCCTCGCTCTGGTATGGATACCAGATGATATCGAAGTCCGGATAGAAAAGTTTCGGCTCACCATAGATGTTGTAAGAAAACTTCCCCGTTGCATCTTTTGGGTGGCGCAGGGTGATGGCGGTGACGGTGGCGGCAGGATCAATGGTAAAGTTGCCATTGTTGTCATAGCAAGCGCCCCAGTAATGATAGCCGATGTCAAGGTCGTCTCTTGTGCCGCTGCAAATGGCATTCGGGTCCTCCCACGACAGAGCTTCATCAATATGGTGAGTCCAGTCCATGTGTTGATTATCAAAGTCATGGAGTTTGTACGGTGCATAGTTATCGGGGCGATA
>CAZGKP010000255.1:0-5485 GCA_964526215.1 uncultured Candidatus Sumerlaeota bacterium | reverse complement strand
AAGGACCTCTCTTTCAATCATCCCACGTGTCTCATTGTTCAAGGGATGCGCAATATCCCTGAAGTTGCCATCCTTACGTTTCCGACTGGGCATTGCAACAAAGAGACCCTTTTTGCCCCTGATGACTTTGAGGTCGCTGACGACAAAGCAATCGTTGAACGTAATCGTTGCAAAAGCCTTCAGTTTATCGTCCTCTTTGCTGAAAGGACGGACTCGGACCTCAGTTACTTCCAAACCTGCCATTAGTTTCGTCACCACCTTTCTACCCTCCGCCCTGGGCGGATTGATGTAATCCGCGCAGCTTATGCCGCGTTGTTTTGAAATACCAGACCCTTATTAACAGGATGAGTCAGCGACACAAATGGATACCGCTCTCTCATCCTGGATGCAACCTTTTTAAGCCTCTCCACGGATGGCGCAAAACCGCAAACCGCCGAACCGCTTCCCGTAACAAGTGCCGCTGAACAGCCTCCTTCAATGAGTGCCTTCTTTATCTCACCAAGAACTGGATATATCTTAATGAGTACTTCCTCGAAACGGTTATACAATGTGTGCCATAGTAAGGCAATATCCTGCGCACCGAGGGCATTCACAGTGTTGGCTGATGTGCGTCTTGTCTGCGCCTCATTCAACCTCAATGCCCCATAAGCAGCTGGCGTTGAGATTGAAAAACCGGCATAAACCACAAGTACCCCAAAATCAACTTTTCTCTGAACCGGTATGATGAGTTCACCGCGCCCTGAGGCGACCGCTGCCCCTCCGGAAAGACAAAAGGGAACATCCATCCCCAACTCAATTCCGCTATTTTTTAATTCGTCATCGGCAAGCCCCAGTTCAAAGAGAAAATTAAGGGCTTTCAGAGTCGCCGCCGCATCTGCACTTCCGCCTCCGAGACCCGCGCCACTCGGAATTCGCTTCTCAAGGTGGATGCTGACGCCGCCAACCTCTCGGGGAAATCGCTTACTCAGAAGCTTGTATGCACGCCAGACGAGGTTTTCCTCTCCCGTCGGAATCGCTTTATCGCTTACCGTTAAACTAAATCCGCTGCGTTTTTTTTCAAAGAGCAATTCGTCAGACAGAGCAATACTCTGAAAGACCGTATCCAGGTCGTGATAACCGTCCGGTCTCCTCTTAAGGACTTCGAGAAATAGATTAATTTTTGCTCTGGCAAAGACTTTCACATTTTAGCGATATGTAAATGGTAAACCTTACCGGGGTGTCAAGAGGAAAAAGCACTAATCGCTTACGGCGGGAAGGCTCCCACGGTATTCGCCACCAACTGACGGAGCTGCTTCAATCTATAGGGCTTTTGGAGAAAATAGATATTCCGCATTCCGGCAATTCTATCCCAGATGTCCTCCCCGGTATAGCCGGAAATTAACATAATCGGCAGGTTAGGGCGCATTTTTCGAAATTCGCGGCATAGTTCAAAACCATCGGGTTTTGGCATCGAAATGTCTAAAATGGCAAGTGATATTTGTTCATAGTTATGTTGAAAGAGTTCCAGTGCAGAATTGCCGTCTGAAGCCGTGATAACTGTATAGCCCTGAGAAATGAGGGCATCCTTTACCAGGAGCAGATTAATCTGGTTATCCTCTGCTATAAGGATCGTAATCTTTTTTTCCTGGTGATTCTCACCCATTGCTCCAGGTGACTCCTTTCCTGCCGACCCTTCAAAACCTTAACAAGAATATAGCAATTGACGGGAATAGATAAAAAATGCAAGTTAAATCTGCCTTGAGTTTGCCATTGTCTCACAGCGGATTTTAGGTGAGGAGGATGAAAAACGAAAAACTATTCCGGGCTTACGTGTTTATTCATAATTTCAATGCTCTTTCACACTATTCTGGGATTCGCCATCAGGCGATATTCGCTTTTATGCCCGACTCTCCTCTTTGCCCATTGACGCAATCCTTGCAATAGAGAGAACCTCAATGCCTGGCGAACTTGACCCATCGCTCTTTTGCGTTAATGGTCCATTCAGGTTATTCATAAACAGAGACAGAGCCCTAACAGGCAGAGCCAGGCTCACCCCTGTGAGTTGAACAAGTGGATTCAACTGACAACGGACAATGGACAACGGACTAACGAGCAAAATGTTACAAACCTCAAGATTCCAAAGAACCTTCCGCCGATGGGTGTATGTCTTCATCGGCATAACTGCATTCCTGTCGCTGATTTTTTCCATTGCGACAGGGCTTTTGCTTGGCTATCTGAAGACACTGCCCCCTATCGAGCAGCTTGAGAATTATGCCCCACCGCAGGCAACAAGTATTTACGACCGCACAGGGCTTGTTAAGATTGCCACGTTTGCCCGACAAAACCGCGTCGTGGTTCCCCTCGATAAAATGCCTCCGAATCTCAAGACTGCATTCGTCGCAGTCGAAGACAAGCGTTTCTACCGACACCTCGGGATTGATTTCCTGCGCACCGGAAAGGCGCTCCTTATCAATCTCTGGCGCCGCAGGCGCGCACAGGGAGCCAGCACTATTTCTCAACAACTTCCGCGCAATCTCTTGAAGGGCGTGAGTCATAAAAAACTCATCCGGCGCAAGATAAAAGAGACACTCCTGGCTCTGCAAATCGAAGGACACTACTCGAAGAGTCAGATTTTAGAGTTTTACCTGAACCAGATTTACCTTGGCAATGGTGCGTATGGAGTTCAGGCAGCGGCACGGACATTTTTCAACAAGGATGTTTCAGAGCTGACACTGCCCGAATGTGCAGTTCTTTCCGGAATCCCGCAACGCCCTGCACGCTTCAGCCCCATAAATAACATAGAAGCCTCCACGCGCCGCCGGAATATCGTCCTTCGCCTTATGTATAAACAGGGCTTCATTTCAAAAAGCCAATACAACGATGCCGTTTCCACACCCATCAAGGTATCCACCCCGCCGCCTGCCACAAATCGCGCCCCGTATTTCGTGGAATATACACGCCGCTCCCTGATTAAGACCGGCAAACTGGATAATGAAAAACTCTACAGTGATGGCTACATTATTCACACCACTCTCGACTCTGAACTCCAGGAAATCGCAGATGAAGAATTGAAAAAGGGATTGCGCGCCGCCGAGCTCACCAGGCAGCGAAATGCACTGAAATACCAGCTCCCGCTCGAGCGCCGGAAATACGGAGACCGGTCTCCTGTCGTGGGCAAAAAACGGCTCGCCCTAATTATGCGGGTGTTTTCCGATTCGTTGAACGTCAAACTCGCCGGTTACTCCGGCATCCTCTCTCTACCGAAGCCACTCCCATATTATCAGCCCGAAGAGATACTCAAACCCGGCAAATGGATAAACATCATCCCGACTGACGTGCATAAGCCCACAAAGACCTTTTTTGCCGAGCTTGCGGATAAAAAACCGCTTCAGGGGGCGGTTGTGATTCTGGATGCCCACACCGCTGAAATCCGTGCTATGTGCGGTGGTGAAAACTTTTACGACTTTAACAATAATGGGCAGTGGAATCGCGCAGCACAAGGACCGGGGCGTCAACCCGGCTCCGCCATAAAACCCCTGTTTTACACCTGCGCGCTCGATTCTGGATACACATTTGCATCTATGTTCAATGATAGAAAGATAGTTTTTGCCGATGGTTATTCCCCGAAAAATTACGAGAATCGCCACTTTGGACTCACAACGCTTGAAGAGGCACTTGAACACTCCCGCAACGTTATTACGGTCTTGCTCTTCCAGGCGCTCAAGGCACGCAGGGCACTCCCGTTTGTGAGAAGATTCGATGTGACGGATAAAAAACCATCCTGGAGATTAACACCCGACCCAACCGTGGCACTCGGCTCGCTCTCGGTAACGCCACTTTCCTTAACCGCTGCCTATGTTCCATTTGTCAATTATGGCGTGGGAATCAGACCGCGTGCCGTTACAAAGGTCATCGGACCGGATAAAAAAAGCGCCCTGCGAATAAAGCCTTATGAGCGTGAGATAGTATCCCCACAAACTGCCTGTTTAATCACGTATGCCCTGATGGGTGCTATTCGGCGCGGGACCGGAAAAGTGCCAATCGCCGACGTATTAAAGGGTGAAGACCTCCCCGAAATGGCTGGAAAAACCGGCACAACAACCGGGTGCGTGGATGCCTGGTTCATCGGTTACACACCAGACCTCGTTATAGGTGCGTGGGTGGGTTTTGACGATAACAGGTTACTGGGTATAAAGATGTCGGGGGCGAGAGTCGCCGCGCCTATATGGCGAGAAATAGTGCGCCGCTCCGCTCACCTCAACCGCCGATGGCATAAACATTTTCACGTCCCGGACGACCTTGTATTTTGTGATGTATGCAGTAAGTCCGGGCTTTTAGCCACCAACGCCTGCAAAAGAGAGCCCGATGCCGTCATCTATGAAAAAATGCCCTTCAAAAGAGGCACGCAACCCCGAACACCCTGCGCATACCACTGAGACTCAACAACGACACCTGGGGAAATACCTCAAGGGGCAGATTTATGAATGTGGGAACCACGTGCGTGCGGCGGGCGTTGTAAAGGCGCTGCGAATCTTTTCGAGCCGAGAGACAATCTCCTCTGACGTTCTGAATCGCACACTTGCCTGATAGGTGTCTCCCTCGAAATATGCGGGTGGCTTTATGACAATTTCAGGTGGGAGTTTGAGAGATTTCACGAAATCCCGAAACTCATCTTCGGTTCTTGCGAGATGCGGATAACGCAAATGCCTGAGGTGTGCGCGGAAAAGCATTGCTCGCTCCTGCGCCGTTTTTGCCTCGTCGGCAAGGATGCTGGCAAATGGCTCACCCTCAATAATAGCGTTTATTGTGATGCCATCCCGGCGCGAGCTTTCATAAAGATTCTCGAAAAATTCCTTCTGTAGATTCACGCCTAAACGCAGAGCGTTAAAGAGATTGAAGAGTGGAAGTTGTTCTTCTGTTTTAAGGCGAAGGAAGTTATAAGCATTCGATGGTGTAATGCGCCCATCCGCCACAGCGCTCATAATCTCGGGCGGGAGATTCAAAAGCGAAAGGGCACGTTTCAGATTTTGTTCCGACTCACCCAGACCAATGACGGGCATTATGCACGAAAGCACCTGATTTTTCTCAAATAATGAGAGTGATTTTCCCAGTGCAAGCGCCTGCTCAATCGGGTTCAGTTCCCGCTGCGATAGATTGTCGTATATGTTGGCGAGCAGCAAATCAGCATCGGGGATATCTTTTTCAATAATACGGCAGATGAGCGATGGGAATTTCAGGGTTTGTGCAACGCAAAGGCGTGAGTATCCGAGGACAATCTGAAATTTGTCGGGGATTTGGGGGTATTGCCTCACCCAGGGCGGATTCAGAATCCCCACAGATTTAATTGAAGAGATGAGCCGCTCTGATGGTGCACCGAACGTAATGCGGAAAGTCTCGTCTTCGCTGATGATAGAGTCTAATGGTAATATTTCAAATCCCATATTTTCCAACGGATTCGGGACGCCCCGCCGTAGGCAGGACGGCAAGAGATGATAATAAGAAGACT
>CAZGKP010000254.1:0-5597 GCA_964526215.1 uncultured Candidatus Sumerlaeota bacterium | reverse complement strand
CCCACGCCTACACCAACACCAACGCCGACCCCTACGGACACACCGACACCAACTACTACTGCGACCCCGACACCTGTGCCGGGCTCAGCGGAGCGTTCTTTTAGCCCTTCTTGTTATACGGCGGAGCAAGCGTTGACGGTCTCTATTGCACTGTCGCCGCCGGGTGGTGCGCTGGTTGCAGCCTGTGAAGATTCTCCACCATCGGACTGGACAGTTTCAAACATTTCCGACGGTGGCGGCTGGGACCCTGTTAATGAGAAAGTTAAATATGGTCCATTCTTTGATAACCTTGGGCGGACGGTTACTTATGATGTAACGCCGCCGCAGGGAACGAGTGGAACACATTCGTTCAGCGGTTCAGTGTCTTTTGATGGGCAAACAAATACTATCGGCGGCGTATCGGATATTGATAAATGTACACCCACACCAACCGAGACACCAACACCAACACCAACGCCCACGGCAACACCGACTCCAACCCCCACGGTAACACCCACGTCCACCCCAACACCCACACCAACTCCAACGCCCACTATAACTCCGACACCGACATCAACGGCATCACCAACTCCAACGCCGACCCCATCGCCCACGGCAACACCGACTCCACCCCCCACGGTAACACCCACGTCCACCCCGACACCTACATCAACTCCAACGCCCACATCAACGCCAACACCCATACCGGATGACCCACCAACAACGCCAACTATCGCAGGCACCCTTGCAATCGCCATCACCGTCCCCAGTGTTGACCCGGAAGGTAAACCCGTGACTTATACGGTAAAGTGGGAGAGCGATACAGGCGATGTCGTAACCCATACCGGCGTTGTGAGTATCCATGACATGCTTTGTGACGTTATGACTGAAACCGAAAAGATTCAGCCCGGACAAACCTGGACGGTTACGGTAACGCCATCGGATGGAACACAAGACGGAGGCGTGGCGATTATTACCATCACGACGGCAAACAGGGGCGGCATCTACGATACAAACAATGACGGAATCATCAATGCTGCAGACATCATTACGGTAGTAAAATACATAACCGGACAGAAATAGTACGAGAAACTGTCCTGTGATTAATCCGGGGATTGGGTTTGTACTATGATATTTACGATATAACGTTCCGGCATTTGTTGAATTGAACAAATCGCCTGCAGAGCGGAAAATTGAAAAATGGGCTGTCGGCTTTTTGGCGGATAGCCCTTTTTTTAAGGACGAAGGGCGAAGTGCGAAGGACGAAGTAATTGCGGATTTCGGATTGCAGATTGGAGCTCGCCGCGAGTAAAATTTCAGATTTCGGAGCTCTCCGCTGAAGCGTTTGCGAAGGCGGATTGGGGTTTGTCAGTTGTTCGTTGTCAGTGGTCCGTTGTTTCTTGCTACTGACACCTATGTAAAAAGTCGTTTTCAGGAATCCACAGATTATGTCGCGTTGCTTAAGGATTAACGTAGACTACTGATATTGATTGAAAAATCCGTGTCTTCTTTTCGAGCCACTGAAAGTGCCGAACATTCTGCACAATCTACGGATTAATACTTTTTACCAATGCATCACTACTGACTACAGATAACGGACATTCTTTTTGATTTGTTCTTGCCTGCGGGGCTTGGTTATTGGTATGATTTTTATTGTTGATTTTAAGGCAAAAGTAAGGAGAGATATTTTCTATGAGTAAGATTGTTCTGGATATACCCGAGGATACGGCTCTGGCTCTGAAGACGCATCCTGAAACGCTGGGCGCAGAATTGCGTATGGCTGCCGCTGTCAAACTCTATGAGATTGAACGTCTGTCGTCCGGGGCAGCGGCGCGTCTTGCAGGAGTTCCGCGCGTGGTCTTCCTCTCCAGACTGGCAGATTACGGGGTTGATACATTCCGCCTGACCAGCGAAGACCTGGAAAAGGAGACTCCTCTTGCCTGACGTAATTTGCAATACGTCTCCCCTCCAGTATCTTCACCAGACCGGATTGTTAAGACTTTTACACGAATTGGCGGGGAGAATTATTGTTCCGCCCGCAGTAGTGGATGAATTGGCTGCCGGCCGCTCCCTGGGGATTGATTTACCCGACCCGGTTTCCCTTAATTGGGTAATCATCCGGGAACCCGCCGGGGCTATTGCTCTGCCTCTGGTTACGAATCTTGGGCGGGGCGAAGCCGAAGTTCTGGCGTTGTGTCTCGAAATCAGAGACAGTGTAGCCATCCTGGATGATATGCTTGCGCGACGTAGCGCACTGGCTCTTGGCGTAAGATTGACAGGCACACTGGGGGTTCTGCTTTCAGCCAAAGAAGCGGGATTTCTCTCATCTGTGGGTCCTGTTTTGAATCAACTACACTCCCTGGGCTTCCGGATTGCCCCTGCAACCCGAGCAGCGGTGCTCGAAAAGGCGGGTGAAGCGTAAGGAACATCAGAGTCGAGAGTGGACTGGATTTGGATCGTGCCATGATATTTCCGATATAGCAATCCGGCGGTTGTTAAATGAATCGCCTGCGGGGCGGGATGATTGAAAAATGGGCTGTCGGCTTTTTGGGCGGATAGCCCCAGTTTTTTTAAGGACGAAGGGCGAAGTGCGAAGGACGAAATGTTCGCCTGTGGCGGATAAAATTGCGGCTCACCGAAGGCGAGTAAAATTGTGAAATGCAGATTGTCGAAGATCCGCCGTGGCGGGCGCGCCGTGGCGGGCAGAATGTTCTGATTGCGGGATGTAGATTGTTCGCTGTTCAGTGTCTGATGTTATTGTTGTACTACGGACAATGGACAACGGACTATGGACAATAGCCATTGTCTTTGATTTGTTGTTGCCTGCGGGGCTTGCTTATTGGTATGATTTCTATCGTATCGGGTTTCATTGGAAGATACTGAAAATCTTGGTGGTTGGAATTGGTACTGTAAGGAGGTATGTGCATATTTTAGATAGGATGGAATTTATCTTAACCAAACACGCTAAGTATGCCCTGGAACGGCGCTCTATTCCTCTTGAATGCGTCGAGGCTGTTTTGAACCATCCTCAAGCTGTGGAACCGGATAAGGTGGACTCTGAATTGGAACACCGATTGGGCAGGGTTTCGGAATATCATAATAGGGTACTGCGGGTGGTGGTCAATACTAATGTTGTACCCGCCAGGGTTATCACGGTCTTCTGGGACCGAAGAATGAGAGGGAAATTATGAAACTAAAAGTGGATAAAGAAGCCGATGCGTTGTATCTAGCGATTGATAATTCGCCCATTGTCGAGTCGGAGGAGATTTCGCCGGGAATCGTTGTTGATTACAATGAGCATAATGAGGTCGTTGGCGTCGAAATCCTTCATCTCTCTAAACGTAGCGGCAATCTGAACCTGCGGGAACTTGTATTTGAAACCATCTGACCCTTTTCACCGGGTTAAGGAATGAATCATTCCCGGCGTAAGGATATTTAATAAAAAGGGCTGTCGGCTTTTTGGCGGATAGCCCCAGTTTTTTTAAGGACGAAGTGAAAAGGGCGAAGGACAAAATAAATTCGGATTTTAGATTTTGGCTTGGGGCTTGCCTACGGCGAGTGAAATTGCGAAGTTCTCCGCCGAAGTCCTGTCTGGGGATATTGAAAAGTATTGCATTGGAATGTGGGAAATGCGAGTTGTTGAAAGTCTATCGGGGTTATTCGTTTGAATCGGGAGTGGGATGGTTTGTCGGTGGCTGTCGTAAAGGTGAGGGGTAAGAGCGAGGATGCTCGACGGGAGGCTGCAGAACGGGCTTTGCGTCTGATTGACTTTTCGTCTCAATCAAAGGTTTTCCTGAAACCGAACGTATGCGCACCTGTGCGTGGGAATTCGGGCATCGTGGCTGACCCGGCTTCTGTGCGAGCACTCGTTGCGGCGCTCCGAAAGCTCGGCGCCAAAGAGTTTATTATTGGCGAGGACGTTACTCCGGGAGGCGATACTCGCAGGTGCCTCGAAGCCGCCGGTTATTTCGCTTTGCAAAATGAACCCGGCGTGAAAATATTGTGCCTCGAGAATGAACCGCGTAATTTGTTCCCCTGGAGATTCGGCGAAATTGCTCTGCCGACTTATGTGCATAATCCTGAATTTACTTATGTTAATATCCCTTCTATAAAGACACACTTTAATACTGTCATAACCTGCGCTCTGAAAAATCAAAAGGGGCTTCTTGACGGCGCAACGAAGAAAAAGTTCCACATTAAACATAATCTGCATACTGCAATTGCCGAGCTTGCGTCGGTCGTTTCACCTGCACTTGCTTTCGTTGATGCGGTTGTTGGGCTTGAGGGGGATGGTCCCGGCACACTCGGCACTCCGAAGCCGCTGGGACTGTTTGTCGCCGGAAAAAATCAGGTCGAGGTAGACGCGGTTTGTGCGCGCATAATGGGCATAGCGCCGGAAGAAGTGAAACATCTTGCCCTTGCAGCGGAAAAGGGGCTCGGTTCGCTCGCTCCCGAAATTGTCGGTGAGCCTCTCGAGAGATGCCGTTCGGATTTCAGGCGCGCCACTCCCGACATCATTCGCAAATTCAATATGCGCATACATTGTGCAGATGATGGTTGTTCCGCCTGCAACAAAGCCATTGCCGACGCCTTAAGGAAGATGATAAAAAATCCGCGCTATTTACCTTACGCCTTTTTCCACGGTTTTCTGGGGCGGCTGGATTTCATTGTCGGCAAATCTGCTCCCATCCCCAAAAATCACGGCGTCCTTTTATGCGTGGGGAATTGCACGCGCGAGCGTGCGCTTGCTGAAAATCTGCCCTATGTGGAGGGCTGTCCACCAACAGCCGAAGATATCCTGAATACCCTTTTTAGAAGACAAAATGGGTAAACAAAAAGTTACAGATGAAGAGGTGAAGCGCGCTAATCGCGAATTCTACGACCTCGCTGCGAATATTTATGACGCCGTTGATGGCAGACGCACAATGCAAAAGCAGAGATGGCTGGTGAACATTATGCGTGAGTTGGCAGGACGCGCCGGCGGCAAACGTTTCCTCGATTTAGGATGCGGCTCGGGTTTGCTCTTGAAAATCGCCCGCCCCTTTTTCGCCGAACTATACGGCATTGATATATCCACAAAAATACTCATTTCGCTATCGAGTCGCAGGGAAAAGGTATTATGCGCAGATGCCGCCGCCCTTCCTTTCAAAGATTCGACCTTCGACCTCATCGGCTGTTTTGCGGTGCTCCATCATTGTCTCGAATATGAGGCGATTTTCAGAGAGGTGTATCGCATATTAAAACCGGGCGGGATATTTTATACAGACCACGACATAGATGAAGAGTTCGTCAGGCGTTTTCGATTGCCTCTCCGAATTTATCGTTATATCTTTGATGCCGAGCGAAAATATCGCCGCGCAAATCCGCACATAAGTAAACGTCTTTATGAGCTGTCGGAAATTCACTCTGATGGTGTTCCATCGGCAGAGATAACGGCGCTGCTTTCCCGCATCGGGTTTTCAAAAGTAGAGCCGGAATATCACTGGCTCGGGCTAAGCAATCTCATCAACGGCATAATGAAACGCACCCACCACCCGCGAGCATTCAAGAGCGGAAATGCCCCGTTATATTCCGTCATCGCAACGAAATAATGAAACAATCTCGCATAATTGGCAGCG
>CAZGKP010000253.1:0-5599 GCA_964526215.1 uncultured Candidatus Sumerlaeota bacterium | reverse complement strand
CTCCTTAGGGAGTTCCCCACTGGCTAATAAAATATGTTATACCAGCTAAAATGTTCCCTTTATTTTGCTCCTTGCAAAACAGTGATACCAAAACTGCCACCACCAGCACATCGCGTCAATCTCCTTTGTGCCATATCGTCTGACTCAAAATCACTATCCGGAAAATTCGGGCATCGGGGATTTCCCTTGCCCGTGCCCGATGGTGATTTCGAGCTTACCTGGCGTATCGTCAATCACTATTCTCAATGGTGATAGGAGCAAAAACCGGCGAGCATATTAGAGCGGGAGCAGTATAACGGGTAGCATAAGCTGAGAGAAATCGTCGCGGCTACTTCTCGCTGGTGTTTATGCTCTGGTTAGAACTCTCTTCTCTCAATTCCTTTTCTGCTCCACAGTGTTCACAGAATGGAAGCAAAGCGTGTCTTATTTTATGACAGGAACTGCATTCTTCAAACAGTTTGGTTCCGCACGATGGGCACACATAATCAGACACTTCTTCGGGAGACTCTTTTGGTAGGGTCAATTTGCTCGCAGTTCTTCGGGTCCAGAAAAGGAATCTCATTGGTCCCCGTCGGATAGGGTAACCACAGACAGGGCACAAGAAGCGCTCATATGCTTCTCTATACTGCTTAATCAACCATTGTGTCTTTGGGAAAGCTATTGATCTGATGAAGTAACTCAACAACTTTATGACGGCGGCAAGAAACACAAGAATGAGACCGTATTTGAAAAAGCGATTTGGAAAGGACTTGTGTATGACAATGCTGACTTTCACAAATGTAGATATTCCAAGCGCCAGGAAAATCGGGAAATATATACTGCCCCCTTTCTTGATGAGCAAAAGTGCTGCAACAAGCAGAAGCGGAACTAATACAATCAACTGCAAAAAAGCAAGATTGAGATTGTGCTTGCGATGAATCTTCCGATATTCTTCACGTGCCGATTTACGTTGCTGCTCAAGAACCCTGTCTATTTGTCTCTTTTCTGTCTGCAAGGATGATTGCTTTTCAATCAGTTTCGCGATATCCTGATTGATACCCTGGTATCGCTTCTGATTCGAGAGAAAGAGGTTGAGGCTCTCTGTGAAAGTTTTGCGTTCCGGTTCTGAAAGAGTCAGATTCTTTTGCACGCTCAACTTTTGAAGTTCAAGCAACTGTCCAATGGTCTTCTGCAAACTGCGTGTGCTGTCGCCAAGGATGTTCTGCTTCTCCTTCAGATTGTCAATCTGTCGCGTGACTTCCGCTATATCTTTTTCAAGTGTCTTCTGTTTCTCAACTAATGCTTTGTCCAGGTGTCTCTTCTCAATATCACCATACTTTGGACCGGGAATAGAGCCAATGTCATTAACAACGAAGCCAAGCAACCAGAAGATGAGAACGGTCAGGACAACAGTAAAGAATTTGATTGCGAAGCGATGAATCCAGGGTCCCCTGGTTTTTGGTTTAGCTTTATCCATTGATAACTCCTTTTCTTTGAGTTCTAACCCTGGATTCAATGAGCCGGGGTGTCGGATGGCTTAACTGCTTGCACGGGGAGGTGTTGCTGCATCTCCCGACGCTCCGTAAGATGGTGGCGCGCCTGGCGGAGATGCTCTAAGAATTTTATCTTCTTGCGGTGACTCAACCACCTCTTCATCAGTAACCAGCCACCAAAACCAATTACATGGCTCCTCCAGGAACGATACCATTCCCACCATCTCTTTTTCAGGTTTACAAGGGGTAGCATTGCAAATGGGAATGAGAGCGTTCGCAGCCAGACTGCCGGAAGGTGCTGAAAGCGATAGAATTTTGACATTAACTCAACGATTGAGTTTTGCATCTCTTCGGGTGTCATTGGGGCATCGGGGATGAAAAGCGGGAAATTGCCGTCGTAGTATTCCCAGCCGATGTCCCTCAAATCAAAGATGCGTCTCTGCTCGAGAAGGCGTTGGCGCAGGGCAGTTCCAGGGAGCGGGACGGGTAATAACGTCTGGACGGTATCTAACCTGGATTTTTTGATGAACGACTTAAAGTGTCTGACTCGTTCTTTAGCACTCACCCGAAAGTTTACGCCCTCCCGCATAGGATACCCGAATATAAACATACCGTGAATGAGGAAACCGAATCGGCGTAATCTCTGCGTCAGCCAGAGCATATCTTTGACATTCAGACGTTTATTCATCGCCTTGAGTTCTTCCTTTATGACTGATTCATAGCCGATATAGACACAATCAATATTAGCCTGCCGCATAGCCTTTAGTATTTCGGTATTTTTTGCAGAATCGAGCCGAATCTGCACACCAAGGATGAGACGTTTCCCGATGCGTCTTTGATAATCGGCGAGGAGTTTGCAGAAGCGCAGCGTGCCATTTTTATCCTGTGTAAACAGGTCATCCACCACGAAGAACTCTTTAGCATCGTAAGTCTCCACCTGTTTGGTTATCTGTGCGAGGAGCCTTTCTGGCGAGGCATGTCGCGCCTTGCCCTTAACGGCGCAGAACTCGCAGTTCATACCGCACCCACGAGTGCGATTTATGGGGAAAACAGAAACGTGTGCATATCGCAGGAGTCCAAAGTCGGGTAGAGGGAAGCGGTCAAAATCGGTGATAGGTGCGCGATTGGAAGTCCGGCGAATCTGCCCATTCTCTTTGAAACTGATACCGGGGATTGAAATCAGCGACCTCCTGCCATCCACCACTTCAAGGAGTTCGGTAATTGTCTCATCCCCCTCGCCATGAACAACTACATCAATACCGGAATTGAGCGCCTCTTCGGACATATTATCCACGTGGTATCCGCCGCCTATTGTCAAGACGCCCCTTTCTTGATAGAACTGCGCCACCTTGTAAAGGCGAGAAACAGTAGACGTGAGTCCACCATAAAAGCCGACTGCACTCGCCGGACGAGTGCGTTGGAGCTCGTTATGGTCTGGCGAGCCGTCTTTGGTGCGAGGTCCATAGAAGTGGTAATTATTCTCATCAATAATCTCTACGTCCCAGTCAGGCATTTTATTTGCGCACGTAGCCACGCAGACCGGTCCCAGCGCAGTAGTTTTATCCGCCACGCGGCTGTAAATGTTAAAAGTTGGATACATCGGTATAATCATCCTGAACAACTTCCGCTTGCTTTTATCGGTCTCCATACCGAACCTCCTTTATTTAAGAACAACGTTAGATATGTATTTTAACTCTTTTCATCTACATAAACAGAGAATTTCTTCTATACTGTAATGATAAAAATTTTTTCAAGTAAAATAAAGTCAAATTGAGGATTTCTGTTGATTTCTTACAGCCAGAATATGATTTTCATCATTGAGACTTCAGGCGAAATTTCAAATCAATTTTTTCAGGAGGGGAAAATGAAAAACTCTATGGACAGACGGGAGTTTTTGAAGACGTTGTCCCTCGGCGCAATTGGCGGGGGGATTTTTTTGCACCTCTTTGCAAAAGACGCCCTTGCCGAACTCCCCTGGGTGGAACGCAGTGATTCTGTAATGCTTTCGCCAGAGGGCAAATTTGCGCTTTCAACAATGCACCCTATCGCCCACGGCATCAAAAATGAATATCCGCGCGTGGCTATTACCCCTCAAGGTCGCATCTGGGTGGTTTATGTATCGGAGAAAAAAGGTGGCGAGGGGATTTTCCTGCGCGAGTTTCACTCCGGAACCGGCTTCGGTGAAGAGATTCGCATAAGCGAAAAACTGGGCTTTGAGTATCAACCGCAGGTTATAGCCGAAGGTGAAAAACTCTACATCGTGTGGGCGGCGAGACGCAATGGCGCCAGCAATATCTTTCTGCGCACATTCTCCGCAGGTAGTACTGGCAGAGAAATTAAACTCTCTCCCGATGCCCCGCTGAACTGGAAACCCGCAATAACGCTCGATAAGTCCGGTGCATTGTGGGTCGCTTGGGAGTCCAGAACCGACGGACATTTCTGTATAAAGGCGCGTCTTATCACCTCAGACACCTCCGGCAAGACGCTCGCTGTAACTAATGATGAACTTGATAATTGTCGTCCCGCAATCTGCACCGCACCCGATGGCACGGTCTGGATTGCCTGGGACCGCTACGTTGCCCCCGGGAATTATAATGTCTATTTGAAGCCGCTGAGCAGGAGTGGAAAGGAAATCCGCATCAGTCATCATCCCGCATCGGATTTAGCCCCATCCATTGCTGCCGATAAGGAGGGCTACATCTGGATTGCCTGGCATTCAAACCGCAAAGGTACCGACGGCTGGGACATCCCGCGCTGGTTTCAAATTCGCGCTTACAAAGACGGCGAATTTTACGAGCCGGTCTCCGCCCCTCTGGATAAAAATCTCGAAAAAGACGGCACGGTTCAAGGCTTTGAATTTATGCAGGTGGTATGCGCCGATGATGGACGCATCATCCTCACGGGTCGCCCCTCGCATAATTTCTGCCTCCAATGGTATAAGGGCGACAAATGGTCTTGCCTCTACCGACTCCCGAAGGATGGCTGGGGCGGACGTGGGCAATACGTCAAGGTCGCCTTCGATAAGAAAGGTGATTTATGGGTAGCACGCCGCGACCTTAATATGAGCGTCCTCCAGAGCGTGAGCGGGCTGAAGGGTGAATACGTGAAGCCACGCCTTAAACGTTTTCATCCACCGCTGGAAGTTCCCGCGCTCGTCGGCATTGAGAGAAAACCAACCTATCCCGATTGGAACGGCTATAAATTTTTCTTCGGCGATATTCACTGTCACTCGTGGATTTCGGATGGCACCGGCGACCTCGATGAATTTTACATCCAGCGCCGTGACCTGCTCAAAGACGACTTCGCAGTTCTCACCGACCACGATACATTTGTCGGCAATGGACTTCTGCCATCCGAATGGGAACAACTGAAAGATATTGCCACGCACTATAACGCCCCCGGTCGCTTCATTACGATGTATGGTCAGGAATGGACAACGGCGCGCTGGCCCAAAGCCTTCGGGCACAAAAACATCTACCACATTGACCCGGCAATGCCGCTCCTCGACCATACCGATGAGGAGTCGAATACTACGAAAAAGATCTTTGCCCGGGCAAAGAAACTCGGCGCAATCTGCATCCCGCATCACATCGGCTGGACTGGCGTGGACTGGGAGAATCACGACCCGATTGTCCAGCCTCTGGTTGAGATTGTGTCCGTTCACGGGGCATTCGAGTATATGGGGAATCAGCCAATTTATCATCGGGGGGGCAAGCAGGGTTGCTTTGTGCAGGACGGACTGGCGCGGGGCTTAAAGTTCGGGCTCGTAGGCGGGAGCGATTCACACGGACTGATATGGCATCACAGGGTCGGGTGGAAACGCAACTGCCTGCGTGCCGGTATGACGTGCATACTGGCAAAGGAGCTGACGCGTGAGGCTCTCTTTGATGCGATGAAAAATCGCCGCACTTATGCTACAAGTGGCGTCAAAATCCGCATAATATTTGAGGTCGCAGATGCAATGATGGGGCAGGAGATAAGTATCACGGCACCACCCAAAATAAGGGTGGATGTTGCAAGTCCCCTCGACCTCAAATGGATTCAGATAATCAGGGGTCAGACCCTTCAGGCAAAGGGGCTTTCCCGGCAGGGTCTGACCCCTATTTACACATACGGAGGTGAAGGTT
>CAZGKP010000252.1:0-5608 GCA_964526215.1 uncultured Candidatus Sumerlaeota bacterium | reverse complement strand
CTTTCTTTTGCGTGTCTTCTTTGTCAGGAGATGACTATGATTGGCTTTATTTCTTATTATTTTGCCGGTTGCCGTAAGCTTAAATCGTTTAGCTACACCGCGTCTGGTTTTCATCTTGGGCATTGGGAGTCTCCTCCTTTTTATCGTGTGTTAGTAAAATTCCGGTTAAAAGGGCAAAAATAAAGCACCAGGGGCTGACTACTCTCGGAGGCTTTTGAGCCTTTACTCCTGGCGCATCTATTCTCTTTACGTTTATTTTTACACAAAGCCGAAAGGGAAATCCATTATCAGTCGCCTGTGTCCCTCTGCGGGAATACCATCAAATTTACTTCTTGGCAGGAGCTGTCTGCACTGAGGTTGTTTGCTCTGTGTCCTTCTTTTCAGAAGGGGCAGATGGTGGCTGTGCTGGTTTTACAGGCTGTGGTGCCTGTGGACGCGGCACTAAAAAGACGCCCATAAAGCGTCCCTGCCTCTGTATTCCCCCCTCCGATTCGGCGATGTCGGCTACTTCTTCAATTACATTTTTCAGGATTTTTTCACCAAGGTCAGAATGAACAATCTGACGCCCCCTGAACATAAGGCTCAATTTCACCTTATCCCCACGTTGGAGGAACTGACGCACCTTCCTGACTTTTGTAGCGAAGTCGTGCGAGTCAATAGCCGGGCGAAATTTTACCTCCTTTAGGTGAACCTGTCTGGATTTCTTTTTTGATTCCTTCGCCTTTAGGCGCTTCTGGTATTGAAGCTTATTGAAATCCAGAATTTTGCAGACAGGGGGCCTGGAAGTGGGAGCGACCTCCACCAAGTCAAGTCCAGCCTCCCTCGCCATACGCAGGGCTTCTTCCGTTGGGACAATTCCTATTTGCGTCCCATCCTCCGCAATAAGATGCACCTCTCGGATATGAATGTGTTCATTAATCCGAATCCTTCCTCTGATACCCAATCACCTCCTGGTTAAAAATAATGACGGGAGTGACACTTCTCCCGTCGGCACAAAGAATAACCAACTGTCCCGAACATAAAACCCAGTGACCCCGCAGGTGTGCGGGATGATAGGTGAGAAGCGTCAAAAGCCTCTACTTTCAAGGTTGTTTTTTCCAGCCTTAAAATTTTCGTAACGGATACTTACAGAGTAAGGCGTATCTATGTCAATCCCATTTTTCAAACAAATCTGGCATTTCAGCCAAACCGGCGGTCTGGCAAGAAACAGTTCACCTCAAGCAGATTGCCATTGGATAAACTACATAGAATGTGCTCCATCATCTGTATGCCGACTGGTTCTATGCTGATGGACGAAGATAGTGCCAGTGAAAAGCCACCAGCAAAAAAGGCACGATACCGTTTCAGTAACGATCCCGCCCACGGAAACCACCTTCTGAACGGCGTGGGCGCTCAGCGCGGGGACGAGCCTCGTTCACACGCACCGAGCGACCGAGTAGCTCCGTGCCGTTCAAGCCCGCAATGGCTTTTTCCGCTTCTTCCTGCGAGGACATCTCCACAAACCCGAATCCCTTTGACCTGCCGCTGAAACGGTCCTCGATGATGATGACCTCCCCGACAGTTCCATACGCCTCAAAGGCTGCACGGAGGTCACTTTCAGTCGCGTCGTAAGACAGGTTTCCTACGTAGATCTTCATAACACACTCCTCAATAATTGAATATTAACCTGTAAATACAGGATTTCGCCTAACGTGGGGGGTCTCCTGACCAGGGGAAATCTGGCAGAACGCTTCCTCGTGGGATAAAACGAAACGGGGAGTAGCGACTTGGCGGTGTTCGTGCAAGGAAGGTGATTTGGGCAGACCTAATCGAACCTATGCCTCAGATATTCCCGGATATTTCTCACGTTCACACTCTCCGGCAACAATAAAAAAAATCTATGAGAACAGATTCCACCCCGAAAAATGCAAAAGCAGTATATTTATACCCACCCCCGAAATCTTTTGCAAGTAAAAAATCACTTTCAGAGAGTTTTTTTTCACATCCTTTCAGGATGTATTGTCTCTTATCTTGTATGCCCGATATTTTCTTTTACCTATCCCGAAAATAATCGTTGTCAATTGTCCGTTGTCCGTCGTCTGTTGCAGTATATGAGAGTTCCTGATTGATATTTTTCATCCTTTTTGGGAGGAGATTTATGGTGAACACGCCGTGGTGAACTATCCCGAAAATTTATTTACCACCAAGATACCAAGCACACACAAGAGAAAGAAAATTATCTTTATGTTCTCCAATACATTTTACGGCTTCGTGAGTGCCGTCTCAATGCGGTCAAGTCCCTTTTTAATATCCTCCATAGAAGTTGCATACGAAAGCCGCACACATCGGTCGTTTCCGAAGGGGCGCCCTGGCACCACACCAACCTTGAATTCATCTAAAAGCACATTTGCGAAATCCATAGAGCCATTGACCTTGCGCCCGCCTATCTTCCTGCCATAACACCCGCTCACATCCGGGAAGACATAAAAAGCACCTTTTGGGGTGGCGCACTTTACTTGCGGAATTGCATTGAGGCGCTCCACAATGTATTTGCGCCGTTCGTCAAATGCCTTTCGCATCTCTTCCACACAAGATTGGTCTCCTAACATAGCCACGGCAGCGGCGCGTTGCGCAAATGATGTCGGGTTAGATGTGCTGTGGCTCTGCAGTCGCCCCATTGCGCCTATCACGTCCTCCGGTCCCGCGGCATAACCGATTCGCCAACCCGTCATTGCGTATGTCTTCGAGACACCGTTTATGACGATTGTTTGTTCTTTTACTTCCGGACGTAGCGCCGCAATGCTCACAACCCTCACACCGTCATAAATAAGGTTTTCGTAAATCTCATCGGAGATTATGGCGATGTTTGTCTCTGCAAAGATATCCGCAAGTGCATTAAGTTCATCGGGCGTATAGACGGCACCTGATGGATTGCAGGGGCTATTTAATATGATGGCAACGGTGCGGGGTGTGATGGCGCTTTTCAGCTGCTCGGGCGTAATCTTGAATTCAGTCTCAACGCCGGTGTAAATAAAGACCGGTTTTGCGCCTGTCACCTTGACCTGCTCGGGATAGGTCAACCAGTAGGGAGCGGGTATAATCACTTCATCGCCCTCATCACACACAGACATAACAGCAATGAAGAGAGAATACTTTGCACCCGGCGATACAATAACCTGTTTCGTGGTGTAATCGAGGTTATTATGACGTTTCAGTTTTTTACAGATAGCCTCTTTGAGTTCAAGCGTGCCGCTGGCGGGTGTGTATTTAGTTATGCCATTATTCAGGTCTTCTATAGCGACCGCCTTGATATGTTCAGGGGTATCGAAGTCCGGCTCGCCAGCACCAAAGCCAACAACATCAATTCCCTCCTTCTTCATCTGTTTAGCCTTTGCCGAAAGAGCAAGCGTCATTGATTGAGAGACACCCTGGACACGTTTTGATACCTTCACCTTTTATCCTCCCTTTTTTGTGCAATTATCCTGTTCAAAAATATTAGTATGAGGGTGTAGCGACAGCCAGCCTGCTCGTCAACACCGAATTTCCCTTTTTTTGCAACGTGGTGAATCCGGTTAGAATTGACAAATGCACAAATGCACCGTTTTAATTCATATCAGTTATGGTCAGGAAATGTTGAGAAATCTATGGGGTGAATTTATGTTTTTCCTGCGAGAGGCGTTATTGCTATTTACGGTATGCGGCTTGCTTTTCATTGTAGTTTTACTTCTTTATTCCGAGGTGCGCCGTCTGCGCAAAGAAAATGACCTCTTGAGGCGCATAATTAAGCAAGGTCGCCCACCCGCCAACCCCCAAAACAACAAAAAGAAACGAGACGACGGGAATCCTTCCTGACCGTTTTCCGCCTGAGGCGGATTAAAATTGATTCAGAAACAATTTTATTCGCCGTAGGCAGACCGAAAATTCACCTTAAAATGCCCTCATTTTTGACCGGCTTATGGAGAGCACCTCAGATGTTTTCCTTTGACATCACTGCTACCCGCCCTTATCAACTTTCTATCAGTTTCAAGGGGGTATATGGATGAAAATTGTGGTTACGGGCGGCGCTGGATTTATCGGCTCTAACTTTGTGAAATTCATCCTCGAGAGGTATCCTGATGACTCGGTGGTTGTTCTGGACAAACTCACATACGCGGGGAATCCCGAAAACCTCGCCGTGTTCAAACATCATCCCCGTTTCTCTTTTGTGAGGGGCGACATTTGTGATGCTGGGGTCGTGCGGGAGGTGCTAAGTGGCACCGATGCGGTCTTAAATTTTGCAGCCGAGACCCACGTAGACCGCTCCATTACTGACCCGGAGGCTTTTGTCCGCACCGATATTCTTGGGACATTCACACTTTTAGAGGCAGTGCGCCAGCTTGGCATCTCACGTTATGTCCAGATTTCTACTGACGAGGTTTATGGAAGCATCGCCGAAGGCTCGTTCAGGGAGGACTCACCACTTTCGCCGAGTAGTCCGTATGCGGCAAGCAAGGCGGGCGCTGATTTACTCACGCTCTCGTATTTCACCACACATAAACTACCCGTCCTCATCACACGCAGCTCCAATAATTACGGACCGAATCAATATCCTGAAAAAGTAATCCCACTCTTTATCACAAATGCCTTCGAGGATGAGCCGCTACCCCTCTACGGTGATGGTATGAACGTGCGCGACTGGGTCTATGTGGAGGATAATTGTGAGGCGATTGATGTCGTCCTGCGCAATGGCAAAGTGGGTGAAATATATAATGTCGGCTCCGGGCAGGAGAAACCGAATATCGAAATGACAAAACTGATTCTCAAATTCGCCCCTAAGCCCGAATCACTGATTCACTATGTGCAGGATCGCAAGGGGCATGACCGCCGCTACTCAATGGATTTTACAAAGATAAAAAAGCTCGGGTGGCGGCCCGTAACTACATTTGAGGATGGTCTAAAAAAAACTATCGAGTGGTATCGCTCAAATGAAGCATGGTGGCGGCGAATAAAGTCCGGCGAATTTAAGGAATATTACAAAAACCATTACCGGATAGAAAATTAGAATAGTGAATAGTGAATTAAGAATTGAGAATGGACGGTGGGTTCGAGGGGTATCATTTTAAATTCACAGTTCAACAAATGGGGAAATGATGAGAGGAGAAGAACTTTCGGAGAGATTAATTGATTTTTCGGTTCGAGCCATTAAACTCTGCGGCGCACTCCCTAAATCATACACAGGACGCCACATTGCAAACCAGCTTGTATCCTCCGGGCCATCGGCGGGAGCTAACTATGAAGAGGCGCGTGGAGCTGAAAGCAATGCCGATTTTCTCCATAAACTGGGAGTGGCACTGAAGGAGCTCAGAGAGTCTCTATACTGGCTCAAGGTAATTCAACGTTCCGAGATGCTTCCTTCTAATCGGATGCGGAGGATTTTACAAGAGGCTGATGAATTGTGCGCAATACTGGTCACCTCGATCAAGACGGCAAAAAAGAAGAGAATGGTGAAGAAGGAATAGTGTTTAGTGAATTGAGATTTTAGAATTGAGAATGCACTTCAGTTCGTGGGGTATCATTCTTAATTCACTGTTCACAGTTCACTATTCATAGTTCTCTAATAAATATAAGTAATGGAGAATGGAGAATAGTG
>CAZGKP010000251.1:0-5616 GCA_964526215.1 uncultured Candidatus Sumerlaeota bacterium | reverse complement strand
ACCCTGAATGTCCCCCCCTCACACTTCTTTATTGACTTGCCTGGATAAGGGCGATGAACTCATCCGCCGAAACCACTATCGGACCGCTTTTGGGAAAATCCTTCGGGATGCGAGTGATTAAATATCGCGAACGCGAACGTAATGCACAGAAAAATTGCACAGCATCTTCAAAATCATCCATCCCTATGTCTATTGCCTGATTCAGAATTTGATTGTTCACCAACACCACCTCAAAAACATCACGCAACAGCCGGAGTGCTTCTACTGCTTTCTCTTTTCCAGATAGTTTGCGAATGATATAGTAGATATTGTTGAAACTAATTACTGATACGAATGCCTTCACCTTGCCCACCTCGGATAGTGTCCAGAGGCGGGCAGCAGCCCCATAGTAAGGGACGCGCTTCAGCAGAACATCCAGCAAAACATTGGTGTCCACGAAAACGTTCATTTATTCACACCATACTTTTGAGCAAGGGCATCTTCCAGCAACTGTTCATCGGTTTTTCCGTCCGGCATCTTGACAATACCAGAGGCGCGTTTCGTAATAGGTCCAAGGTTTTGAGGTTCTTGCCTGCGAATCTCGCTGAGGCTCTCAAGGAATTTTGAGAACATCGCCGAGACGCTGGTATTTCTGGCACGCGCAAGACGCTTTGCCTCCTCAATCAGGCGTTCATCCGCCGTGAATGTAAGTTTTGCCGTAGCCATAGATTCCCTCCACCTGTATCTTACATCATCAAAACTGCGTATTCCTTAAAAACGGCATCAAGGCGTCTTTTCTTCATATGCATTTAGACGATATTAACCGCTGTATGACTTTACAAGTGCAAAATTTAGCTTTAATGTAGCATCCAGCCATCTCCTACGGGAACAGGGGTTGGTGTGGGCGTTACTGTTGGTGTGGACGTAGGAGTTGGGGTTGGTATCGGAGAAGGCGTGGTTGTTGGTGTAGGCGTTGGCGTTTGTGTGGGCGGGAGAATCTCTCCGCCTTGATACATATCGTCAATGAATATCTCGACGTTTGGGGAGGTTGTGCCTGCAACTGCCGTCAATATGAGTGCCTCGAGTGTGCCCCAGTCGCCATCGAGGATGCCGTTGCCGTGTCCCTCAAGACCTGTGTATGTCTCGTTGGGTATGCCGAAAAAGATGTATTGCCAGTCGGGGGATGCGGAGAGTCGGCGGTAAT
Organism: uncultured Candidatus Sumerlaeota bacterium; assembly: GCA_964526215.1. GTDB lineage: Bacteria > Sumerlaeota > Sumerlaeia > MWCT01 > MWCT01 > CAZGKP01. The sequence goes on along the minus strand of CAZGKP010000251.1, from coordinate 4,433 downwards.
TTTCCATCTTTTCGATGCCGCCGGATGTGCCGCCATCGGCGCCGATTGGTCCTTCGCCACCTGTCTCGCGTATCCAGTAGCCGAGGTCAACATCCCCCTCTTTCACCTTTATGAAGAAAGAAAGCCCCTGATGTAAATCTAACAGTGGATTGCCTTTCCTTGCCACGCTATGAGTTGTATCACGGACAAAGCCTGCGCCGGGAGTTTCCCATTCCCAGAAGAGGCGATACGATTTTGTGCCGATTGGGGCGAGCCAATCAGGCAGGGTGTCATTTGCTTCATCCGTAGAGACGGCGGCAGTATCAGTCTCGCGATTTATACCTCTGGTCGAGCCTGACCAGTGTGGCTGGCGGAACATCACCTGTGTGCCCGCATCATATTCCTCGAAATTTTCAAGGAGCGTGAAAGGTGGCGGAGTCGGAGACGGTGTGGGCGTTGCAGTTGGAGTTGGTGTTGGTCCCGAAGGCGTGGGTGTTGGCGTCGGCTCGCCGGATGTCCCGTCTCCTACGTCGAAGAAATCACATACGGCTGCCATTATGGCATTGCGATTTGACTGACTGTCTATTGTCTCGAATGGGAAACCGATATAGACGAGTTTGGAGTTTGCATCCGACCACTGGACTGCCGCTGCGCCACCCTCTGTGTATGTCATAATTACCGATGAGCCATTTCGCGCCTCGACTTTATCCGGTGTGCGTGGTGTGTATGTGAAATCGCTGCCAGAGCCGAATGTGAGTGTGCCGATTGATGCAAAGATTCCGCCCGAGCCGGTGGCGGATTTTGTCCCCATATAATCTTCCAAATAATGTGCACGGAGTTTATTTTCGTAAAAAGATTTTTCAGAAGCGGATGATGCGCTACGGTCGAGGTCCCAACCGATTTCGCTTCCCGTAACAAAGAGATTGCCGCCAGCGGTGATGAAATTCTCAATGGCAGTGCGTTCGCCGGATAAAAATGAATGGTCATCTGTCGGGTCGAAGTCTTCATACTCGCACTGCTGCCCCGCCATCCAGATTATGTGCTTGTAATGAGAGAGGTCAACGCCGCCGTTTGCGACTTCCATCTTGTTGGTGGAATCGAAAGCAGCACCGTATGTGTCCAGCGCCTTTGCGTGATGAATTACATAGTTGAGGAGGTTCATCTTTTCAAGCATTCCGCGGTCGCAGCGTTTGCCGCCGATGGTGGTTCGCACCATAAGTAATTCATCAAATTTTGAAAAGCCGTGAACGATGAGGACATTTGATGCACCGGTGGGTGAGATGCGCACCGCAAGCGTCTCTGTCGGGAAAGATTCACCGCCCTCATTCACACCCGTAACGCGGAAATAATAAACCTGTCCGACTGTGAGTCCGCTGAATGTGTGCGTCAGACCCGCTACGTCCGTGCCGTTATCGAATGCATAGCCGTGCGTGCTTTTATACACGCGATAGGAAGTCGCCGGGTCGCCTACAACGCCACTTGCATCTGTGGGGGATGCGTGCCAGGTGAGCGTAACCTGACCGGGACCGCTGTTTCTTGCTGTCAAACCGTATGGCGGTTCGGGGAGGAGTTTGGCGTCCACGCCATCCTTCCAGGCGAAGTATTTTACGATGCCCTGATACATGGCGCGTTCGCCCAACCTGCGGAATTTCGGGTCGCGGTATAACTCGGAATCATAAGGATTGTCGTGAAAGAGCCATTCTACAAGGACAATCGGCATCTCATTATTAACATTGTTAGGATTACACTCCCCATAGTAACCGAACTTTTTCCCCCGGTCATACCAGGAGGCATCGTAGGAATGCCTGATGTCATTTATAATCTCATCGTGGATAAGTGCGCGATATTCTTCACCATCGGTTCCGGGATTGTTTGTGTAGAGGAATGTGCTCGTGCCGGTGCCTCCGCCTGCGTTTGTGTGGTGCGAGATGAAACAAGCCTGTTGCCCGGTCTCATTTTGCCAGGCTGCGTATTTGCCACGCGCTGTCCAGCCGTCCGATTCATCGCTCCGCCCGCTGTAGTCGTAGTATGATTCTGGGCAGCCCTGGAATTGGATATTGTAGCGCGCCTCTTCCTCGAAGCGGAGTTTGCCACTTGTGCCGATTGTGCCGCGTGAGATGAGACCTACACCGCCGCCGAATCGAACTGCATCCGCCGAAACATTCGCAGGCAAATTCTGGCTATCGTTTATCAAGACGACTGAGCCTTTGTCTGGATTTGTCCCCGCATCGAAAAAGAAATTTCCCAGATATACCCAGGTAAGACCGTTATGCGTCTGGTCAACGCGGAAGTGCGTTTCGCCGCCCGGATGCTTTACGACATAATGCGCATCCTCTGCGCGGTAGGAATATGCGCTGTAAGACACATAGACATTGTAAAAGCCAGCCTCGGGTATATTGGGTGTCCAGGTGGCGCGACCGGTTTCTGTCGCGGAACATTCACACAGACGGTTGCCACCCTCTTCCATAGGATTTATGCCGGAGACCCAGGATGTTGTGCCGTTTACAAAATTTCCGGCGAAACCTTTAAGGGAGGAGTTCACCCATGAGCCGCTCTCAATATAGGTGCCGATTGCGGGATGCGCTGTGCCGTCGGAATTGTCCACAATGACCATATTGGTATTCGGGTCAGATTCGCGCACGCTCCAGACCTGTGCGCCTGCATTACGCAGGTATCGGTAAAGATAATAATGAATCGCCTCGGTGTTACTGTGGTCTTCCATAATCCAGCAGTCCGTGACGATGCCGCGCTGCAAGTACCAGAAACCGTTGTCGTGATATGTCCAGCCGTGTCCGGGGTTGACGTAAACGTGTTTGCTGGAGAGGAAGCCCTGTTTGTGCGGGGAGACGTGCGGATATTGTCGCCCGTCGCGGGTGCAACGGACGCCGAAGTCTTGCGCCTCGGACGCTTTTGCTTCGTAAGGCTTTGGAGGAATAGGTGTAGATTTCGGTAGGAATTCTTCGAGGGATTTGAATTTATCCGTTTCCGGGTCGCGGGCATAAAACACAATCTCATTTATGGATACATCGAGTGTATTAAACGATTGGTCAAGCATAGCGCGCCGGGCGGATTCGAGTTTCGCAGGACTTGTTAAAATATCCACCGGCAAATCAAGGTATACCCGAACGCCCGCATTATTTTTAGATAGTTGCACATCAGCGAGCCGACAATCGGCGGGAAATCCAGTCCCATAGCCCTTTTCGGCGAGGTTCTTATCGGGACCTTTGATAAGCGCGGAGACGAGCAGTGTTGTTCGTTCCTTAGCCGAAACGTTTTTGAGATTCTCCCCGAAAAAATTCGCGGGGTCATAGGGTACACCTCGCGGTTGACCGTTTTGAAGAAAACACAAAGAAGCTCGAGGCACAGGACGCTTGAGGTATGCGGGTTTCGGAGGCGCCCCCATTGCCGATGCGGCAATTACCAGCACCATCAAAAATGCACATAGAACCGGCAAACTTGAGACCTCCTCTAATATTGGCGTTTATGTAAAAAAAGTTACTCTATATCTAACCACGAATTTCACAAATTTCACGAATTATGGATTTTGCGGAGCGGTCATCATAATTCGCCACGGCGCATCTCCCAAAAGGGCGAAAATGATGGGCGCATAAAGCGAATGAACGCTAATGATGTTACATCCGTTGCCGCCCTGAATCCGTTGGCAATATCCTTGCACAGGTAAATTTTCGGGATAGTCATCAGGAGGCAATTCGCCTCTCCCAAAACAATGAAAATTACCCACCGATGAACACAGATGTGCACCGGTTCATCTGCGTCACTCCTCCTGCGGGGTACAAGTCTGCGTGTATCGGTAGTGATGCTTTTGGGTATCGCAGCAAATCCTTATTGGGGAAATGACAAACCACTATTGGAAAGGCTGCTTTTCACTACAGGATTTTTCGGCTTACGGCACAAACGGCAGACAGGATGATTATCAATTTCGTTAATCCTGTTATCCCGTCAAAAACATATTATGTCGCACCCCTTTTCAAAGAGCTAAAATGTTCCGAAAAATCGTTCTTCGTTATTGGAAAAGTGACAAAAGACTATTGGAAAAATGATTTTTCACTATTGGAAAATGTGCGGAGGATGGGGAGTTTTGCCCCTTCCTTTCAGTATTCTTATGTTTCCGTATAAACTGAGCATTGGTGATGTCAAGAAGATTGTCATCTTTCGAAAACTGTATCAGTCGCACGAAGGCGGCGTGGGGGAAAGGGACATTTACTTTTAGGACGGCGAGCAGGATGCACATATTTATCAGAAAGCATGCCCGGGAAAATGGATATGACAAGAGACAATCTAGATAAAACAAAAGAGGTTGTGAGCGATTCATAATGTCGTAAATATCATAGAATGCCCCCAATCCACTAAGGGAGCAGGTTCCAGGGTATATTTCTTACGCCCGTCAATGAGGACTGCTCATACGAGAATGCAAGGTAGTCTAAACTGAGACC
>CAZGKP010000250.1:0-5630 GCA_964526215.1 uncultured Candidatus Sumerlaeota bacterium | reverse complement strand
CTTCAGATCAGATTTATTGGTTGGAGAAGGAAAGATGGCAGAATACAGATGTGATTTTGAAGACTTCGACATCAGGATAGTCTGGGGTAATCAAAAGGGGAACAAAACACTGGACCTGCAGGCAATTAAAAACATCGACATATACATCCCTGGTAAATCCGGCTCAGGGGAATTACAAATAGAAGAGATTTCATTGTATTAAAACCCGGGTTATCAGATAATTAGAGGGCAGGATTTGAAAATCTCATCGGATAAAGGTTAATATTCTATGTCGATGAGGTAAAGAATTGCAGGGGCTGATGAATTTTAATTGACCTCCCGTGTTTGTGTGTTTCAAATGTATTCATATTTTAAGTTAGAAAGGAAGGATATATCGAGGTAAAATGACCCGTCACATCCACAGATGCGTTTTGGGGTAGACAGAGGCGTAAGGAACACCAGTTCCACTATTCAAGTTCTGCCCCCTATGTAAAGAGTCGTATTTTACGTAACCACGAATTTCACAAATTACACGAATTACGGAACATTCGCCTGTGGTGAATTGATTTTGTAAAAGTTAGAAATCGTGTTTATGCGGCACAGGGAATGCGTGTCGTTTGTAAATTGTATGTTCAAATTCATCCTTTGATATATTAATATGAATTTGTAATAGTAGTAAATTTTTCTCTCTTTGTGTATCGGGTACGGGCTTTCAGCCTTCACCCAAATTTTTGCCCACGACAAAAACTCCTTTTATGCTGGGAACGTTATCTGAAATCCCGCCTAAGAATTGAGGATGTACAAATCTCCAATGGAGGGACACATAATAAAAACCGTATCTGGGAACGATAATCGACGATTATACGGTGATCTTGCCTGGACGTGGCCGATTATTAGTCCTCCCAAGGACTATGTAGAAGAGACAGAGTTATTTAGCAAGGTAATTAAAGAACATTCAAAAATCGAGGTGAGAACATTACTTCATTTAGGTTGTGGGGGAGGTCACAATGATTGCACTTTTAAGAGACATTTTAAAGTAACCGGTGTTGACATTAGTGAAGATATGCTTAACCTCTCAAGAAAACTCAACCCAGAGGTGATCTACCACTATGGTGATATGCGAACAATACGACTGGGAGAATGTTTTGATGCGGTGACTATTCTTGATTCTATTAATTATATGAGGACTGTGGAGGGTCTCCGCAGTGCATTTATTACCGCATACGAACATTTGAAACCGGGTGGTATCTTCCTAACATTCGTGGAGGAAATCACAGGGCAATTCAAACAGAACAATACTAAATACTCGACTCATTCTCAAGGCGATGTGGAAATCGTATTTATTGAAAACTGTTATGATCCAGACCCTATTGACACAAGCTATGAAGCAACATTTATCTATTTGATCCGTCATAGAGGCGAACTCGAAATTCATACCGACCGGCACCTGTGTGGTATTTTTAAGATGAGACGTTGGCACGACCTTTTGAAGAAAGTTGGATTTGAAGTAAAGCAGATTAAGTTCGAACATTCCACCTTTGCAGAGGGCGAATACTATCCAATGTTGGTTTGTAATAAGCCTTTATGATTACATACTCCAATGGTTGGACTTCAAATAACACAGTGTAAAAGACTCTGCTTCGCTCCGTTCCAAATTCTGCTTGGGCAGAATTTCTTTTACACCAGAGATATTATATGAAATTTCGACCCCTGTCTTGAAAAAGATAAAATATTAAAAGAAAGGAGGTGAAAAACAATGAATACAAAAAGAGCCTTAATTTCCGGCGTTGTTATATGGATAGTAGGTATAATATTCGGCTGGTTGACTTGTGGCTGGCTTTTCAACTGGGTTTATACACTGCCACCAAATATATGGAAGGGTCCAGCCGTAATGATGAGTGCGGGAAATATGATCGGAGCGAATTTAACGGGGCTGGTTAGAGCCATAATATTTGCATTAGTGTATGCACTGCTCTACAGAGGAATTCCAGGAAAAGGCGCCCCAAAAGGTATGACGTATGGAATCCTTGTGTGGTTAGTGGGAGCGTTGTCAGGAATAGTGTCAATGCCATTCTATATGACCATAGCAACAACTGTAGTTGCATACTGGATAATACAAGCTCTGGTACTTAATGTAGTTAGTGGTGCTATAGTTGGAGCTATCTATAAGGAGAAATAATTTAAACTAACGGGGTTCGGAGCTCTGCGGTTGCTTGGCAACCTTGCTCTTTTTCAACCACTGTCGAAAAGTGATTTCATAGTCGAAGCCCCTTAATAGAGGAGGGCTCAAATGAGGAAGATACTTTCGGTTTTGCTGGTTTGCGCGGTTATTTGCAGTTGCAGCGTGGTTCCGAAGAAGGCACCTTATGAAAAAAATAACTTCCGCTTCATCGTTATGGGTGATAACAGACCCTGGTGGAAGGGAAAGGATATTGTTACACAAAATGAATATTTTATCGGCAACATTAAACGTGCCAATGCATGCAAGCCTGATTTTGCCGTGATTGTTGGTGATTTGATTCACGGCTATACGGACAATGCTGACCTCATTAACCGAGAATGGGACGCTTATGGCGAGGTCTGTAAAAGATTTAATATGGCGTATATCTCTGTCGTTGGTAACCACGACATCTGGGACAAGCAGAGCCAGGAAATCTGGCTCAAAAGGTATGGTCCGCTCTATTTTTCCTGGGACTACAAGAGATGCCATTTCATTGCGCTATGCACCGAGATTGTCGGGGAGATGAATAAAATAACCGGCGAGCAATTGGAATGGCTGAAGGCGGATTTGAAGAAAGCGACTTCAGCACGGCGTATATTTGTGTTTATGCATAAACCGCTATGGGCATATGACCCCAAAGGTAAGGAGTCGCAAAACCAGTGGAACAGGGAGGTGCATCCTATCCTTGCGCAATACGGCGTTGATACGGTCTTTGCGGGACACTGGCACCAATACACGCTATACCCGAAACGTGATGGCGTGCGTTATGTGATTACGGGCGGTGCGGGAGCGGAATTTTATGGAGGCGAGCTTCGTGGGGAATTTTACCACTTTATAACTGTGGATGTAAAGGGCGATTCCGCCACCTTCAAGGTGGTTACGGCTGAAAAGGAACTGCCACCCGACTGTGTAACTTCGGAAAAGATCAAGGCTCTCAAAAAAGCAGTATCGCTGGAACCCCTCGTCGAACTGCCGATGGACAAGCCCGTGCTTATGAAACTGGATATCGAGAATCCTACGGATATGGATGTCGAAGCAATAGTCAAATGGAAACAGGATGACTCGTCCTGGGAAATAGAATCGGCGAAGTGTCACATTCCGGCAGGCGGCAAAAGGGTTCTGGATATTAAGGCGGGAATTGACGGGGAGATATTGCCCCTTCCAAATGGCTCGGTGGAATTTAAGCGCGGGAAACGAAAACTGTTCAGGTGGAAACTGGCAATTGACTGCGGCAGGTATATGCCTCTCATAACCGAGTGGAATGTCACCGGTCCGTTTGACCTCGGTTTTACTGACGAAACGGAAGATAGGAAGCAGGACGAAAAACCGTATAAGACCGCTTATATGAAGGGTTGGGATGGACTGCTTCCCCCGGAAGAGGGTGTTGACCTTACGGCGGTTTACAAGGGAAAGGGAACGAAAGATGTACGGTGGCAGGAGGTTAAAGCAGATGAGCAAGGTTTTATAGACATAGATGCCCTTTATGAGGACACTGATTATGCGGTAGCCTGTGCGGTGGCGTATATTTACAGCCCCGAAGGGGGAGAATACAAAATCTCCGTGGGAAGCGACGACAGTATCCTAGTTCGCATCAATGGAAAAGAGGTATGGCGGAATCGAGCCTTGCGCGGCGCCGCACCCGACCAGGACGTCTTTAATGCCGAACTTCGCAAGGGATGGAACGAGATTTTGCTGAAGATTGCCGACCGATGGGGCGACTGGGGGTTCTATTTCCGGATTATTGACCCGGCAAAAACCCTGAAATTTTCGAAAGGCAACTCCTAAAATGGAAATGAACTTCTGGATATGATTGAAGGGACCGACTTCTGGCATTTACCTTATCTGCCGAAGAATATCTGAATAATCTGCTATGAAATCCCCCAAAGAACTGCATAAAAAAGTGAGAACTCAAATGAAGCAGATACTTTCAGTTTTGGTGGTTTGTGCCGTTATCTGTGGCTGCGGGGTGGTGTCTAAGAAGGCGCCTGAAAGACCCGAACAGGTGGCTTATGACACTAAGGGCTTCCGCTCCGTTCTTACTGCTGGTGAATCGGGAAAGGGATATTCTGAAGACCTTGAAGGGGAATGGCTGTTTAATAGAGGGAATGATTTGCATTGGGCGGCGCCTGAATATAATGATTCTGGCTGGGAAAAGATTCTTGTCCCCGGAAGATGGGAGGAAAAGTATCCTGATTACGACGGTTTTGGCTGGTATCGGCTTCATTTTAAGATTCCGACTGAATTGGGAAAAGAACCTCTTTTTTTATTTATTGGTGGAGTGGATGATGCAGATGTGTGTTATCTCAACGGCTTCAAGATAGGGGAGAGCGGGCGAATGCCTCCTGATTTCCAGACCGCCTGGGATAAAAAGAGACGCTACTCCATACCTCCTGATGTGGTTAAATTTGGAGGAGAGAATGTTCTGGCAGTAAGGGTTTGTGATAATGGTGGTGTTGGGGGAATTGTCAGGCGTCCCGTTAAAATACTCGATGCGGCAGGGCTAAAGTCTTATCTTGAGGAAATGGAACAGATGGGAAGCCAGCTCGGGAAACCTATAACACCCGGAGAGATGGCTGAATGGAGAAAGAAAACAAACAAGATTGCCCCTTCCCGCTGGGGTGTAAAAAAACTCCCCAGTGGTGGGTGGACTTTTCTTTCACCCGAAGGCAAACCCTCTATGCCATTCGGGATAGAGTATGAACCCCTTGCTATGTATAGTGAGATGGATTGGAATTTAATAGAACGAGATTTGAATCTTATCAAGAAGGGCGGTTTCAATACTGTAACTATCTGGTGCATGGACTTTAATACCAGTGGCGGCTCCGGCAGGAGAATGAGCATCGAGGAAATGGTCAGACTAATAGATTTGGCAAAGAAAAAAGGGCTGTTTATTCAATTCTATCTGAACATTGACCGTTTCACTCATTTATTTCCCAGAGCGATGTTACCTGAGGGACAGGAACATTGTTTTGATATTGATTATTGTAATCCAGAATACCGGGAATTTGTCCGAAATTTTGCTAAACGATTAGCAATGGCTTTATATCTTTATGATAATGTTTCTACAATTGTTATTTGGGAGGAAAAGATTGGTTTGGATATAGAGTTTCAGAAAGATAAAGTAATTGTAAAATCATTATTCGGTTCAAAATGGGGAAAGGCAGCGTTCAAAGATTGGTCGAAGAAAAGATATCAAACGATTAAAGAGCTTAATGATAAATGGGGAACTGATTTTTCTTCTTTTGATGAAGCAGTCAATACCTCTCTATTAGATTATGTCAGAGGCGTGCCTGATAACGACCATCGTCAATATGATATTCTCGAATTCGGACAAATTATGCTGATTGACTTTACGCGAGATTTCGTTAACGCTTATAAGTCTATTGACCCAATGATGTTGTTTCAATGCCGCAATTGGGATTTGTTCGGT
>CAZGKP010000249.1:0-5634 GCA_964526215.1 uncultured Candidatus Sumerlaeota bacterium | reverse complement strand
CGAACTGGTCTAGATTGATTACGCCTCCGGTTTAAGGGTTAAATCCATCCCACAATATAGCAGGCAACCCGAACAATTGGACCATATTGTTAATTGTGAAACAGTTGCCACTTTTGAACAAGGTTTTAAATGGAGGACTTATCAGGGCGCTAACCATTGGGAATCTCAATTTATTGGAAGTACTACAGATACTGCGCAAAACGTCATCTCCTATGAGTATTACGGCGATCCCAGCGACACGTTTGATTATACTAACACTCGCCTCAAGAAAATCACTTACCCCGATAACTCTTATGTGGAATACACTTATGACCAGAACGGAAATAGAACATCTGTCCGAGATAATAACGGCAATACGTGGAACTATTCCTACGACTCCAACAATCACCTGACTTCCACCAGTGACCCCTCGGGAATACGACGACTTACAGCTATGATACTTATGGCAATCTCGCCTCCCTTACTGACCCACTCAATAGAACGACCACATATCAATATGACTCCACCGGTAGGATTACGTCCGTAACAGCCCCCGGAAACAGAACAACCACTTATCAGTATGATTCTCTGGGTAACCTCATTACTGTTACGGACCCCAATGGCAGAACCATACAGTATCAGAACTACGATGATTTCGGTAATCTTGGGAAAATTATTGACGCGGCAGGGAATCAAACTATTATTACCTATAACACCGCTGGCCTAAAATCATCCGTAACTGATGCGAAGGGGAACACGACCTATTATTACTACGATAGCAATTGTAGATTGACACAGGTAAAGGACGCCCTGAACAATTCCACATATTACAATTACGATGTCAGCGGGAACCTCACCTCCGTTACCGACACGCGTGGTAATACAACCACTTATACCTACGATGAATTTAATCGTCTGATTGAAGAAAAGGATGCCAACAATGACACTGTCGCCACTTATGAATACAGTAATGGCGGTTGCACCACCTGTGGCGGAATGGGCGCACTGACCGCTAAAACCGATGCAAAAGGTGTCAGAATTGAATACGAATATGATAATCGTAATCGTTTGAAAAAGATCTTGTATCCCGGCTCCGATTATGTGATGTTTACTTATGATGCTAACGGGAATCGTTTAACAATGTATGATTCGCGCTTAAATATCGGGAATAAGACTTTCTCCTATCAATATGACGTCCTGAACCGCGTTACTCGCGAGACTTATCCCAACGGCGACTATATCCAATACACATACAACACCGCCGGACAGCGTGCCACCATCCGTCTCCCTAACGGCTCCACACAAACATACTCCTATGATTCCCGCGGACGCCTCTCATCCATCACACACAGTCTCGGCAACCAGAACTTCAACTATTCCTACGCCTCAGATGATACACTTGCATCCATTACATACCCCAACGAAAATATGAACCATTTTTCCTACGACATACTTTACCGCCCAAGCAACATCCAGGTTGAAGACCCCAAAGATATGACTTATGATGTTACTTATACCTACGATGCAGTCGGCAATCGCACCCGCGCCGAATGGGACAGTGGCAGAGGCATATCTACCTTTATGTATATCAAGATTTACAACTATGATGCCTTAAATCGCCTCACAATTGAAAAGAAGATGAATCAATCCGAGACGACGCGTCTCTACGAATATCAATATGAATTTGATGCCGCAGGCAATCGCACACAGATGACCTACTTCAACGGCACATCCAACGAAACCACCACATATAATTACAACGACCTGAATCAATTGACGGCTCGTTCTACCCACGAAATGGATTATGAATACATCTATGATAACAATAGGAATCTTGAGAGTGAAAAGGACGAAGGCGGGGCACCAATCCGTGAATTCAATTGGAACAACGACAATCGTTTGACGAGTGTAGAGAAAGGCGAATCAGAAGACCCCGTTGTTGAATACACCTACGATGCCCTCGGACGCCGCATTATGCGTTATGATGTTGCTAATGATACATACACATTTTATTATTACGACGGACTAACCGTGATTGCCGAAAAAGAAAAGATAGGAAGCGGCTCGTGGAGCTGGAAACGCATATTCACAGTCGCCCCCGGCTTCATCGGACAAATCTTCCGCATCAGCGAATGGAGTGGCTCTGCCTGGACAGACACATATTATCATTATGATGCAATAGGCAATGTCGTCCTGCGCACCAGTTCAAATGGCAACGTAGTTGAGGCGATAGACCAGGAAGCCTACGGCAATGTCAAAATCGGTTCACAGACTGGCTATCATCTCACCACAAAAGAATACGACCCACTCAGCGAACTTTACTATTTCTTCTTCAGGTGGTACGATCTAAAAATTGGAAGATTTAATAAGATTGATCCGGTTTTTCGGTTACTTGTATTAACCTTTCCAAGAGTTCCTTTTTCAGAGAAACATCCTTATGTTTATGTCGGAAATTCACCAATTAATAATGTTGACCCTAATGGAGAGATTTATTGGCCGTGTATAGTCTGTGTCAGTTATTTAGGACTGCCAGGAATAATCTGTGGGGCGATTTGTACCACGGGTTATTGGGATGACCCCGATGAGTCTTTTGGGGAGTGCTTCAAAAAATGTCTTAAGTGCTCAATAGGCGCAATTCCAGCCGGAGAGCACATAGCAGGAATAGCTGCCTGCATGGCTTGTGGTTACCACGGGGCCGAGAAATGAAATTGCTGTAGAGGGGGAACTGCAAGATGTTTCGTACTGATTTGTGGACTGTTGCAACATTGTTAATCGGGGTTAGTTGTGGAATCGGCCTTTGCCAGCTCCTGGAGAGTCATGTATTAGTAATAGAGATAGCGTCATTGTGCGGTTTAGTAGGGGCATTGATTAAGATAATCTTGGACGCAAAGACAAAAAGAGTCACGAGAGCAAAACAGGTATTGGAAAAGAAATAACACCGAGCAAAACGGATGGGGGTCAGTTTATATTTTTATATCAGGTGAGGCGAATCCAGCCGCTTTGACGAGTGGCTGCAAAGCTGCCTGTATGACCTGTGGGATCGGGTGGGTTAGTCGACTGTAAAGTAAATGAAACAGATTGGAGGAGTTAAGGTGTATGATAAATTGCTGCGGATTGGTATTACTCTACAGAATATTGCTACACTTATGATTGGATTTGGTCTATGAGTGATGTTCTACGATGATTTTGATAAGGTAACGATCTATTTAATAGGCTCATTGTCTCTGTTTTTGGGGGCTATATTAAAACTATTCTTGGCAAGTCCGGTTAAGCGGTTAAAGACGAACACAAGGTTAGCGGAAACCCACACTAACATCAAAAAGCAGGAACAGGGGCGAGCAAATGGGGTCAGTTTATATTTTTATAAACTAAACTTGCTTCTTTCCTATTGAGGGGACGAAACGTGTGTTGAAACAAGAGAGGGGCAAACTTATGGGGAATCTTAAATAAACCCTGGGGCGCTGGGATTCAGATGCCCTAAATAGCCTGATTTGAGGTTTCAATTCCGCGAGCTTAAGCGCTGGGGGTCAGCCTATAGAATAAGTTCAATTAAAGGGAGAAAGAGGGAGCAATCTTACAAAAAGATTCAAATTCCTATTGACGGGCATGATGGGAGTTAAACTCTATTATTTTAGAAACTTTCGCGCTGAGAAATTGGTAAACTAAACCTGCCTTTTTTCATATCGGGAATTCGCCTCGCGGGCAAAAAATAATTGAATCAGTCCGTTATACGCTGTATGAATATTCATATCAATGATACATCGGTAAAAGTAAATTAGACAGGATTTACAAATGGAACACATTCCCTTTGCCGCATAAACCCAATTTCTAACTTTAACGAAATCAATTCATCACAGGCGAATGCCGAAGGCGCGCCATCGGTGGGTTCCATAATTCGTGTAATTTGTGAAATTCGGGGAGTTATTTAATGGTAAAGTTTCCAGGTGGGTGCGGCGGCGGAAATCTTTTCTTCCTTCAGAATTAAGATGTCGCCGCTGTCATCTGAACTGATATATAAGAGGTGCTGTCCGGCTTGAGCCGTAAGCCCGAACGAAGCACCGCTGTTGAAGAGGTTCCCCAGAAAGATGCTCCCACAGGGGCTTCCGTCAGTGCGTGCCCTGTCCAATCGCATCTCTCTTGGTGCGAGGGTATAAATCCGGTCTGAAGCAAAGGCGAGGTCGCCGGGGTCTGCACCATCCATCGGCAAAATGCAGGCGTTTGAGCCATCACGTCTTGCTCGCACAAGTCCCCGCCGTGAACGAATCAGAAAATTGCCCGTTCCGTCCTCAATATCCACACCCGTAATCGGGGGCAGGATTTGCCCGCCGCCTTGAGTATATGCCCAGTTGACAAAATTGCGAAATACCCCACTTGCCCCAAAGATGGCAAAGCGTGCAGAGTATCGGTCGGCAATGACAATCTCGCCACCCGATACCGATTGCCCGCTAAATGCCAGCCCAACAGGTTGAAATTGTGAATTGTGCACCAGGAACTCCTTCAGGGAAAAGGTGGACAGCAGGTTTCCGGCATTATCCAGCACAATGACGGAGGGGATGGCATCGAGGTCGAGGGCATATATATTTCCGGTTGCTTTATCTGCACCAAGTGAAGTGACTGTGGTTCCTCGCGAGAGTGAAATGGGTCCAGCCGTAATAGAAGGAGTGCCTGTGGGGTCAATCATAACAAAGAGGTGATTGGTTGTAAAGACAGCGAGCTTCTCTGCATTTTGATTCCAGGCAAGTGCGGCAACACCGGAACCCTGCAGGAGCGGACTCAACTGCGAAAGCATAATGGGCGAACGCTGGATAAGATGCCATCCTATTTTCTGGAAGCAGTCTATCCGGTTGGAGCTTGTGTCACCGAGATAGAACATTTGTGCCCTACAATCCAGCGCCATCTTCGTGTATGGAGCGGGCAGTGGCGCCTTCCATACGAGCCTGCCAAATCTACTCACCCTCCATAATTCCTTCAATTGCGGGGCAAGTAGCCAGAATTGTTGATAAGCACATTCGTATGCTAAACCACTAATGCCGCCGGGTGGATTATGTCGCAGCGCAATTACGTTCCAGATGAGACCATCTCTAATCTCGAATATGGAGGGTATCAATCGCTCTATAACAAAGAGGGAATTCTCGCCTCCTGGTGTGCCTGTGCCCGAGGAGGCGATGCCTGAAATATCCCCCGGTAAAGAAACCGGCAGGGAATATTGGCTCGACTGTATATCTGTGCTGTTTATATTCACCAGTCGCCCGCAACCTGCGTCTGCGACCAGGTAGCCCCGCGAGGGTATAAAGGTTGCCGCAGTTATGTTTCGGATATTTAGCGGGAAGAAGTCAGGGATGTGAACCTTCTTTTTAAGGGAGAGGCGAAATGGGGGATGTCCGGTATTCGGGTTGAGGAGAAAAGAGAGGTCAGGATTATGAGGCAAAGTCAGGTCGCCCTCATTTGCGGTCACGAGGTCGGGGGTCCCATCTATGTTTATGTCGCAGGAGGCAATGCGACGAGGTTTGTGGGCGGTCGGGAGAATAACCGGGGCAAACAATCCCTGCGGGGAGAGAATCGAGACACAATCATCGAGGCGATTCACCGCGGCGATGTCTGGGAAGGAGTCGCGATTCCAGTCAATCATCAACACATCCGAGACACCGTGAGAGG
>CAZGKP010000248.1:0-5651 GCA_964526215.1 uncultured Candidatus Sumerlaeota bacterium | reverse complement strand
GAAAAATGGGGGTTATTTGTTAACAAAAATACTTGAACCTTCTTAAGGTACTCTGCTTGAAGAACATAGATTCTCTTGCAAGCGTGCAAAGATTGTCAGAACATGGAGAAAAGGGGATGAGGAGATATATGGAGATGAGAAGATGTAGTATTAACTCATCATGTCTCCACATTTCCATTTATCCCCATATCTCCTTTATTCTTAATACATAGAGTAGACCCTGGATGAGGGAATGATTGGTCTCTTATTATACTGCTGAATTGTTACAAAAATCGCCAGTCAGTTAGCGCGATTTGTAAGGAAGAAAAGGGACAGTTCCGGTGGAGGTTTTCTCTCTGAAAAGATTCATAACTTTATAATGAGGATTTTTTTATGATTGGTAAGTTTGTTTCTCTGCATATCCTGCCTGATGAAAAGAGCGTTAGTGTCCCGCGTGGAATCAATGCGCGGGATGCTCTTATTAAGGTCGGCATCACGCTGAATGATTATTGTGGCGGGAATGGTCAGTGCGGGAAATGCCGCCTTCGCTTTCTTGAAAATGCACCCGCTCCCTCACTCGCCGATGAAGTCTTTTTCTCCAAGGATGAACTCGCAAAGGGCTATCGCCTCGCCTGTATGGCGCACCTCGAAAAACCCGCTACTATCTTCATCCCTGAGAGCAGCCGCTCTAAAGCCGCACCCGTGTTGATTGGCAGAAAAGGCGCTGAAATCTCGCCTCAATCGGAACTGAAAAAGGTATATGTAAAACTCGCTCCCGCCTCGCTTGAAAATCAGCTTTCTGACCTCGACCTGTTGCGAAATGCCCTGAAAGATACGACACTCTGCGCCGATGTTCCCTTTCTTGAAAAACTACCCGGCATCCTCAGGGCATCGGATTATGCCGTTACGGTTACACTCTTCGGTAAAGCGCTCGTTGATATCGAGGCGGGTAATCATTCTTCAGAAGCGGGCGAGGGGGCTTTTGGTGCGGCATTTGACCTCGGCACAACCACCATCGCAGGCGCATTATATAACCTTGATACGGGACGCCTCCTTGCACGTCTGGGGCGCCTTAATCCACAGACGTGCTACGGTGCCGATGTGGTATCGCGCATTCAGTTCGCATCCCAATCCCCCGCACAACTGAATGAACTACGCGAAAAAGTTGTGAACTGTATAAATGACATCCTTGCCGAACTCTGCTCGGCTGCCGGGATTCCCAAAGAAAGCGTGGGCTATGTAGCCCTTGCGGGGAATTCAACAATGGAGCATCTCTTTCTGGGCATCCCGCCTGATAATCTGCCGGTTGCGCCCTATGTGCCGGTCTATCGGGATGGGCTTTTACTTCTTGCAGAAGAAGCGGGGATTATGGCACATCCACGTGCGCGGCTTTATGTATTCCCGACAATCGGAGGCTTTGTCGGCGGCGATACGGTGGCAGACCTCCTTGCAGCTGGGATTTTTGCCTCGGAAGAACTCGCCCTGCTTATTGACATTGGCACAAATGGAGAGATTGTGCTTGGAAATAAAGGGCGTATCCTTGCGACATCAACCGCGGCAGGTCCCGCATTTGAAGGGCGGAACATACATTGCGGTATGCGCGCGGAAAATGGCGCAATTGACCACATCGCAATTGATGGACGGGTGAAGATTCACACAATCGGCGATGCACCACCGGCGGGGTTGTGCGGGAGTGGTCTCATTGACCTCGCCGCCGAGATGCTGCGCAATGGTCTGCTCGATGCGTCTGGCAGGTTTATTCGGTCTGATGAAACGACAGAATTGAATGGGCGTTTTGAAAAAACCGATGCGGGGCTTAAATTCCTCCTTGCCGCGCAATCAGAGGGCGCAGCCCGCGACATCTATTTCCTACAGAAAGATGTGCGGGAGTTGCAGCTCGCAAAGGGTGCAATCGCCGTCGGCACTACACTACTCTTAAAGGAATACGGCGCAAGCGTGGATGAGGTAGATGTGCTTTATCTGGCAGGGGCGTTCGGGAATTTCATACGCCCCGAATCAGCAATGCGAATCGGACTTATCCCGCAAGTGAGTGAAGGAAAAATCCGCTTCATCGGGGATGCGGCACTAACCGGTGCGGGTTACGCCCTTCTGCGGAAAGATATGCGGGAGCGGGCAGAAGCAATTGCACAAGACGTAGAGTTTGTGGAGCTCGCCGGGCGGAAAGATTTCCAAGATGTTTTCGCCGAGGCGATGCTTTTTGTGTGAATGAAGAATGATGAATAGGGAACTACGAATTGAGAATAGTGAATTGAGAATAGTGAATTTAGAATGGTTGGCGAATTCGGGGTTCTTCTCTCTTTATTCGTAGTTCACTATTCACAGTTCTCAATTCACTATTCATAATTTCCGCCACTGGCGGATTCATAATTCAACGTAATGTATCTCAAGGGTTATTTTTATCTCATCTGGCGGAGTATTCGCCGGAATCCGGGACGCACACTCCTGAACGTCTTCGGGGGCGTGGTCGGGACGTTTTTCTTATGTCTGGCGCTTTCCGGTTACTTTGGTGTGCGCGGTCCGCTGCTTGAAGAGCTCGGTCGTGCGTTTCCTGAAAAGCGCCTCGTTGTGAAACCGAAGACACTCGAAATCAGCCTCGTTAAGATTAACCGAACAAAACTCACCAGCGCCATCATTGAGAAAATCCGCAAGTTGCGCGGCGTTGATGCTGTATATCCGATTCAGCCAATCTGGTTTCCCGTGCGTGCGGAGGGGCGGATATTCGGCGTGGATATCTCCACTGACATCGCTGTGAATGGTGTATCGCCTGCACTCGTTATGGATTCGGTCGCACCGGGCGAGGATTTCGGAGGTTACTATACCACGGAGAAACCCGCACCGGTGATTATCTCCCGCTATTTCCTTGACCTCTACAATTTCGGGGTTGCGCAGAGTAACAATCTGCCGAAGTTCAACGAGTCATCCGCCATCGGGAAAGAATTTGACCTCATCCTGGGCGAATCAACCATAAGCGGGCTTGTCGAGTCGGAGAAATCAAGACGCATTCGCTGCAAGGTTGTGGGGTTCACGCCAGACGTTTCGCTCTTCGGGCTTGTTATGCCGCTGGATATGGTGAAGCAGTTCAACACCTGGTATCTGGGGGATGTTGTGAGGGATTACGTGCTTGCGCAGGTTGAGTTGAGCGATGTAAATGATGCCGAGCGTGTTAGCGGGGCGTTGAAAGGAATGGGGCTGGTGGTTGAATCCCATAAAGGGACGCTTGAGCAGTTTCGTTTTGCGCTGAACCTCATTTCCGCTGCGGTATTTATTTTTGCAGGGTGTGTATTGATATTAGTGGCGGTGAGTTTTGCGCATTCCGAGAGTCTAACAATGATAGAGCGCAGGGAAGAGGTGGGTTTACTGCGAGCAATCGGGGCTGGGCGTTCAGACGTAATGCGGCTCATTGTGGGCGAAAAGATACTGGTGGGTTTCGTGGCGGGAGCAACGGGTGTTGGATTGCTCGGCGTTATCTGGTATGTGATGCATAAGTTGCTTGGGAATATTGCGGTCAATGTCCCCCTTATCGGAAATTCATTCGGGAAGATGGCAATGCCACTATGGGTGCCAGTGGTGGGGATTTTATTTTCCGCCTTTTTCGGGGCAATAATATGCGGCATAATTTTGCGGCGTGCCCTGCAAATCCCTCCTGCCCGCCTGATGAAGAATATTTAGACAGTGTTTATGTCGTAGATGCACCTCAGGTCGAAGCAACGCGTAGATGCGCCTTAGGAGAGCATAAAGCATTGCTTCACCCGTGAAGAGATGAAAAATACGATTTTTTGTAACATTTTAGCTCTTTGAAAATGAGTTATATTTTTGACGGGATAACAGGTTATACAAGATTGATTTTTATCCTGTTTATCATTTGTTAAATGTCCCTTAAGATCATTTTTGAATAGTTTTTTTTATTCAAAGTCAAGCGTAAGGTCTTACAGCATTTCCATTTCATTCCACCTTAGTGACTCAGGTCTCGCGTCCGTAATCGTCGGAGAGACGGACTACATCATCGAGTTCGGGTGTGCTGACCTCGAATATCTTTGAATCCTCCAGTGCCTCAATGCGGTGTCTGGTGCCTGGCGGGATTTCCGTGATTGCCCCCTTTTCTAAGATACGTTCCTCGAGCTCTTCACCCTTTCCAATGAGCATCTTGACCCTGCCTTCGTCGAGGTATTGCGTCTCGTGTTTGACTTTA
Source organism: uncultured Candidatus Sumerlaeota bacterium (assembly GCA_964526215.1). Classification (GTDB taxonomy): domain Bacteria; phylum Sumerlaeota; class Sumerlaeia; order MWCT01; family MWCT01; genus CAZGKP01. The sequence continues at coordinate 1,462 of CAZGKP010000248.1, read as the reverse complement.
TGATACTGGAGGCTGAGACGTTTCCCCTTTTTCACGAAAAGGATTTTGCCGGCATAGCGCCTCGTGTGCGCAAGCCACCATTCCTCGCCCCACGGCTTTTTTACTATTTTCATTGCAAATCCTCCCTGATGCGTAATGAAAGTTTCTTAAAGCTGCTTAATTAAAAGTGGCAAGATTTATTTTGGGGGAGATAGGATGGTTTCACCGCTTCGCAGGGCAGGACGCTGGGGAAAGCGATTATGGCTGCGGGGTCGCCTTACCATCGCCCCACTCCGGGGTAAAAAGGGGCGCAATATCGCCCTGAATCGCCGTGAATTCTTTCACAGGCGCACCACTCTTCGTTCTCTCCCCATACACGTGCAAGTGGGGACAAACCTCACCTGCAATCTGCATTGTATTTTCTGTCGCCGCGAGGTGCCCTCGGAACGCCAGCGACTTGCACAATTATCCCCCGCGCAGAGGGAAATCAGCCCTCGGGTTGTTGAAGAACTCATTCGCCTCCTGCCTTATGTTGGCTTGATGAATCTCACGCCTCTGGGTGAGCCGCTTCTATATTCGGGTCTTGAGCGCTTTCTTGATGCCAACCAACGCATCGGCTCACAGAATCTCGCCCTAACCACAAATGGGATTCTGCTTGCCGATTTTGCCGAACGCCTAGTTCGTGGTGCCCTTGCCCACCTTTTCATCTCTCTTGATACCTCCGACCCGGAGGTCTATCGCTCTATGCGTGTAGGCGGGGAGCTCGAAGCGGTCGAGGAGGGCATCGAGCGCGTGAATGAATGTAAGATACGCCTCGATACATCTCTACCTGCACTCTGTCTCGCATCTACATTTATGAGGCGGAATATCGAACAACTGCCCGCACTGGTTAGATTTGCCCACAAACATAAAGTGCCCGAGATTTCCGTCCAGCTTATGGAAATGGAAAACAAGAGCCTTGAGCCTGAATCACTGGCGCACCATATTGAACTGACGCGCCGCATCCTGCGCGAGGCAGAAGATGAGGCTGCCCACCTGGGTGTCCGCCTGATTATACACGCCGCCCTCAAGAATCTCCTCACCGCCGCTGAAAAAGAACATAAGGACGATAAAACACCGCCTCTCCCGGAATATCTCTCCACAAAGGGAAAAACCCTGATTGAGAAATGCACCTATCCTTGGAATTTCCTGCTTGTGGATACAGATGGGGATGTGCGTCCATGCTGTTGGGTGTCGGTAAGTTTCGGGAACCTGAACGATGCGCCCTTGCGTGCGCTGTGGAATAATGAAACAGCCCGGCATATGCGGCGTATGTTTTTGCAAAACATTATCCCCGAGTATTGTCGGGGGAAATACTGCCGCGTGGATATATGATACCAATTTTTATTTGGAATGTAACAAAATTGAAAATTCAGAACCGGCAACTGATAACCCAAATTCAGCGATAAGCAACAAATATCGTGGTTGTTGTGCAAGTATCGGT
>CAZGKP010000247.1:0-5703 GCA_964526215.1 uncultured Candidatus Sumerlaeota bacterium | reverse complement strand
TTGAAGAGGTTATGATCCGCGCGACCAAGGACTGGGGAGTTGTGGCTGAGCGGAACCCCCTGAACAGGGGCGTGTGGATCGGAAATAAAAAACTGGGGAGCATTGGCATTACGGTTCGCAGGGGGGTTAGTTTCCACGGTATTGCATTCAACGTCAATGTTGCGCTGGAACCTTTTGACTGGATAAATCCCTGCCTCAGGTGGATTGCGTGGAATCCCGTCAGAGTGCTGCTTGAGCTGCTGCCCTTCAGCGTCGTTAATATCGGAGGTTGTCAATCAGGCGGGCTTTGCCGAAATATACGGCAATGGCTATCAGGGTATTTCCTCGCTCGACAACCGGAATTGAATCCAGTGTCTTCATAGAGACTATCTCGACATAATCTATTCGCCCATGCTTTGTCTTTTCAATCTCGGTGCGGATGAAACTTTTCAAAGTTGCAGCATCCGTAACGCCTTCTTCCTCGATGAGATGCCTGGCGCCTTCGAGTGAGCGCGATAGCACCACCGCCTCGGCGCGTTCCTCTGCTGTGAGATATTTATTTCGCGAACTCATCGCCAGACCGTCCTTCTCGTGCATAATCTCTCCACCAATCATCTCAATCGGCAGATTCAAATTCTCCACCATTCGGGAGAGGATGATGAATTGCTGGGCGTCCTTCCATCCAAACACGGCAACATCTGGCTGAACAATATTAAAGAGCTTTAACACGATTGTTGTAACACCACGAAAGTGTATTGGGCGTGTGCGTCCGCATAACTTTTTGCTCAATCCCTCAACCACCACGAAAGTGCAGAAACCGCTCGGATAGAGGGCATCTTTTTCGGGGGCAAACATCACATCTACCGGGATGGCTTCGGCTAATGTGCAATCGCGCTCAAAGTCGTGAGGATAGGCGTCGAAATCTTCGCCGGGGGCAAACTGTGTCGGATTCACAAAGTTGCTCACAACGAGGATGTCGGCACGGGGGCGAGCGATACGCATCAGTGAGAGATGTCCCTCGTGGAAGTATCCCATTGTCGGGACAAGGGCGATACGTTTGCCCTCCATTTTTGTGGCAAGTGCCTTCTTCTGTATCGCAACCGGGTCTTTGATTATCTCCATAACTTATTTCTGTCCCTCTCTTCGTAATAATTTGGCAGTTTAAAAAACACTAGATTTATGGTTTATATGCCATTCGACCAAAGTGTAACAAAGCGACAGTCATTTATCCCCTATTTACATAGCGGCATAGTAATCGTGGCGCAGGTTCCTTTGTTTTTCTGGCTTGAAAGAGTGAGTATGCCGCCCGCACGCTCCACAAGCATCCGGCTGACAAATAGTCCAAGACCTGTCCCGTCCTCTTTTGTCGTGAAAAATGGGTCGAAAATCTCCAGCATTATGTTTTCCGGTATACCGCGCCCGTTGTCAATAACCTCAATGATAGCGCGCCTTCGTCTTGGAAAGGCACGCACCTCAATTGTTCCATTTTCCCCGATTGCCTCTTTTGCATTGAGAAAAAGATTCAGCAGTATCTGCCGAAGGCTCTTTTCGTCTATATGCAATTTCGGGAGAGTTTCGGTGGTGTTTACGTCTACCTTGATGGATTGTCTTTCAAGTTCCTTTGCCAACATAGACGTAACAGATTCAATCACTTTTTTTGCCTCGCACACTTGAGTGGAAGTGCTCCCCAGCGACGGCTTTGCGAACTGGAGAAATTGAGTGATGAGGTGATTGAGGCGTTCCGTCTCGCCCACAATGTCGCGCAAAAGGGATTGCTGCTCGGCATCCAGGGGCAATTCATCAGCGGCGCTCTCAGCAGTTGCGCGGATTATGCTCAAGGGATTTCGGATTTCATGGGCAAGACTGGCTGCCATTGCACCAAGCGATTGAAGCCGGTCTGTGAAGGCAAGTGTTTCCTCTGTGTGTAAGAGCGACTGGAGTAGTTTGTAAAAGAGCATCGCAACCAGTGCCAGAAGGCAGAAGACAATACCTCCGAGCCAGTAAAGGGCATTCTTTATACGTGCGAGGTCTACAAAGTAATCACGGCTTGCCTCCAAACGCAACACAGCCGCTACCTCGCCGGTGGAGGTCCGCAATGGCACATAGCAACGCTTGTAAGGATTATGCCGCACACGGTAAAGAGGGGAGGTTGTTGCCTCTCCCGAAAACGCCTCTCTAATTTCCTTTTCGTCCAGGGCAAGGAATGGGTTCGGCTCACCCAGCGTGAATTTGTCTCTGGCATCTATAATGACGCGCCCCGATGCGTCTATAATCATTACGCTGCGCAGGACGTTGCGGATACGTAGCTCTTTAAGAGCCACGCGAAGGGTCTCAAATTCAGGAGAGCCCGAGAGGGTCTTCAAGAGGGCGAAGTCAAATTGCCCCGCTGAATCGGCAAGTTCCAGAAGGGAGAAACTCTTGCCGTTCAGATGAACGGCTGCCGTTTGACCAATCCCAATAAGGCGTCTTGCGAGGTCGCGCTCTTTTGACTGCCTTACGACCTCGAAGACAAACCAGCTCCCGGCAAGAAAAACACAAAGCGTAAGAATTAGAAGGAGTAATGCCAGGCGCGCAGGCGTCCGCACAAAACTGCCGCGATATCGTATACCCAAAAGGTTCTCCCCAGTGTGAATTGCAATTGGTTCAACTTTTACAAAACTGCCCCGAAAATTTATTTTAGACAGGATGACACGGATTAACACGGATGTTTTTTATCCGTGGGATCCGCGCAATCCTGTCTAAAGATTAAGTCTTTTTTCATCCTATTGTCCATTGTCCGTTGTCAGTTGTATATATGGGAATTCTTGAGTGACATTACCCATCTTTCCTTGCCCAGTCATAAGGGATTTCGGGGCTACGGGCGGGGACCCTGTATTCATCGGGCTTGTCATAGACATAAACCTCTGTGGGGATATTCACCACAATTGCCTCTGTCTCGCTGATGCACTTGAATCCGTGCATCACAAGGGGCGGCACCTGTATGAGGATGGGGTTATGGATGCCTGCGAAAAATTCATTCACCTCTCCCTTTGTGGGAGAATCCTCGCGCCCATCATACAGGACGATTTTCATCATCCCCGATATGCAGGCGAAGGAATCGGTCTGTTTCCTGTGATAGTGCCACGCCTTTACCGCGCCGGGATAGGCGGTGGTTACATAGACCTGACCGAATTTGATGAAGAAATCCCCATCATCGCATCTAAGGATTTCTGTCAGGCGTCCACGTTCATCGGGAATCACGCGCAGTTTTTTTACCTTCACACCTTCAATCATTTTTTACCTCCCAGAGAAATTTATACGGGGCAATAGTTGGCTGCGAGCCTCCCTTGATGAGGGCGTCTGCAAGTTCAACGCCCTGCATAACGCTATGGTCCATATTGCCGATTTCATAAATCCAAAGCCCAAAGCGTCCCCGCGTATAGATACCTTTTTTTGCAAGGGCGGGAACAATCTTCGAGAGCGCTGTGTTGCGCCCGAGCGTCGGGACGGGATATGAATGTGGCACATCTATCACAAATGTCGAAACTATATCCCCCGCCCATTGGCTTTCAAGGATGCCCGTATTCACAAGTCCTGCAATAACATCATTTATGGCGTTACTCTTGTCAATGGGGCGATGCGGCGAATACGAAACCTCCGCCATAAGGGAAAAGTGTCCGTCATCGGGCACATTATTGGGTGAATAGTTTGAGAAATAAGTGAGGCGATAGAAGGGTGCGCTGTCTTCGGGGAAATACATCCAGCACCTATCGGCTGGGGTTGGGCGGGCGAAACCGAGTCCGACCATAATGCCGCTGGTTGAAGCGAGTGCTCTCGTTGCGCTGGCGAGTTCGGGTTCGCAAGGGTCAAGCATAGAAACGAGTTCATCAAGGGGTGCGGTGCTGATTAAAGTATCATAGGAAATCTGCGAGCCGTCTTCAAAGACGGCGATATGTGCCTTCGGTTTTACGCAGATGCATTTTTTATTCAGTGAGATATGCCCGGCGAGATGCGGCAAGAATGTGTTGTAAAATGCACCGGTGCCTCCGCGTTCCGGGAATTTGAATTTGCTGTTCGGACCCCAGGCACAGTCGTCTTTCTCAAGAATGATATTTTTGAGGATGCGTTCAAAATCAACAACGCTTACGCGCTCGGCAATCCACTCCTTGCTCATCTCACCAAGTGGATATGCCCAGTTTTTGTCATTGTAAGGAAACATAAAGTGGTGGGCTATACCCTCGCCGAATCGCTCCAGAATCCATTCGCGAAAATTCCGGCTGTTTTTGGCATTTTCTATACTGGCGCGATATAGACCCGTCAGGCATTCAAGCAGGATTTCAGGCGAGAGATAACGCAGGTTGTTCTGGAAGGGATACGGAACAAAGCGGTCAGCGATGCGAATCCAGCTTGCGCGGATGTGCTCTATGTAACGTCTTTCGAGCAAGCGGTCAAAGAGGTCATCAAAATATTCATAGTGGGAAAAGAGGACGTGTCCACCGATGTCCCACGTAAAGCCCTTATCGTCGGTGAAGCTTGCCGCAAGCCCGCCGACATAGGGCTTTGCCTCAAAGAGGTGAAAATCATCATAGCCGAGCTCGGTCAAGCGATATGCGCAGCCAAGCCCCGCCGGTCCCGCGCCAAGTATTACAATCTTATCACTCATCTATATAAGACCTGTGCTTTTTTCAAGACTTCGCTTGTAAAAAGTTACTCTACGTCACAATAAATATCCAATGTCGAATCCTCAATATCCAATTTCCAAGTATATCAAAGTGCTATTAACTTCTCCCTCTTTCATTGAGAATTGGACATTCGATATTGGATATTTTCCCATATCTACAATTTTTTGTTGTAGATCTTGGCGCCTTAAGGGCTTAAATTGTTACTAACGTGTATATCCTCTGAACTTCCCTTATGTGCAAATCAAGCCTTTTTCACTTGCGAGACGATTGCCTTACACGTATGAGAATCACAAATTAAAGAGTCGAGGCTACCATTGCGAGTTGTTTTACAACGCGTCTCGGAGGCGCAGGTGAGTGTCAAGGGGAAAATTGCGGGCAAAATCGGCACCGGTTTTTTGGTCCTTGCCGCTATCGCGCCATCCGATACCGAGAAAGATTATGCATTCCTTGCCGATAAAATTGTGAATCTGCGTGTCTTTGAGGATGATGCGGGCAAGATGAATCGCTCACTTTTAGAGACAGGCGGCTCACTTTTAGTGGTTTCACAATTCACATTATTTGCCGATTGTCGCAAAGGACGCCGTCCCAGTTTCACAGGCGCCGCACCACCACAAAAAGCCGCTGCAGATTTCCAGACGTTCATCGCCCTGCTCCGAAAATACCCCATCAAAGTTGAGACCGGCATCTTCGGTGCAATGATGGATGTCCGCCTTACCAATACCGGTCCGGTTACAGTTATGCTCGATAGCAAACAAATGCTTGCCACCTCCCGTCGCGGCAATCCGAGAGATACGTCTCTGTGATTTCCTGAAACAGATATGGAAAAATCAGGGCAAATTATGGAGTTTGAGAAATAATACTTCATTAATGAGCAGCAAGCAAAAATATGTGCTCAGACCCTTCTTACGGGAATAGACCTCGTGTGGGGTCTCACCCCTTGTCCGCCGTGAGCAGGATTAATCGTCCCAGCCATCTCACGAATTCGGGAGATGATGCCGCACGTTGGGTGCATCTTGGCAAAGCTACGAAAAGCAGACTTCTATAGAGGTCCAAAAATTTCTAA
>CAZGKP010000246.1:0-5751 GCA_964526215.1 uncultured Candidatus Sumerlaeota bacterium | reverse complement strand
CGCCACTGGTGTTCTTCCTGATATCTACGCATTTCACCGCTACACCAGGAATTCCACTTACCTCTCGCGGGCTCAAGCCATTCAGTTTCCAGTGCATGCTCCCCGTTGAGCGGTGGAGTTTTCACACCAGACTTAAATGGCCGCCTACGCGCCCTTTACGCCCAATAAATCCGAACAACGCTCGCCCCGCCCGTATTACCGCGGCTGCTGGCACGGACTTAGCCGGGGCTTCTTTACCGGGTACCGTCAATCCCCGATTCACCATCGGGGCATTCTTCCCCAGCGAAAGTGGTTTACATCCCGAAAGACTTCATCCCACACGCGGCGTCGCTCCGTCAGGGTTTCCCCCATTGCGGAAGCCTCTAGACTGCTGCCCCCCGTAGGAGTATGGGCCGTATCTCAGTCCCATTGTGGCTGACCATCCTCTCAGACCAGCTACCGATCATCGCCTTGGTAAGCCTTTACCCTACCAACAAGCTAATCGGGGGCGGGCTGATCCGGAAACGGCACCTCAACCGAAATCAAGGCGCCTTTGACCACAAGAACCAGAGTCCCCGCGATCATATGCGGTATTAGTCCGCCTTTCGACGGATTATGCCCTATTTCCGGGCACATTACCCACCTGTTACTCACCAGTTCGCCGCTTTACTAGGCTTCCCTTCGAGGAGCAAGCCCCTCAAAGTTCAGCCGTTCTCGCACGACTTGCATGCCTAATCCACGCCGCCAGCGTTCGTTCTGAGCCAGGATCAAACTCTCCGTAAAATATCTCATAAACTCAGAAGAGCTTATCCATTCATCTACCACCTCGAAAGGAATTCGAGGGTTTACGCACGCTCTCTTAGCCTTTACCTTTTATCTCTATTCAGTTTTCAAAGAGCATTTGAAGCAGAAAAAATCCGATTTATCTCGAACCTTCTCAACTTCAACGCAATTAAGAAATCTAAAAGAAAATCCCCTTTGGCGTCAAGGTTTTTTTTTAACTTTTTTTCCCCCAGATGCCGACCCCTGACAGCCCCCTCCTGTTACATAAAAAATACTGAAAAAAACAACTTACCCGAAAAACACACCAACGGGGTTTGCCTCGCAGTCCCTATAACGGGTTTATGTCAACCTGGACTATTGGAACGAAACATAAATCACAAAGAGAACTTAAATGCCGCTTTATTTATCGCTTCACAGTATTTACTGATTCTGGATTGTACCAAATTAAAACTGTTGAGACAGGAGCAGAGCCAATCGGGAATTACGTCGTTAAATTTGACCTCGAGGATAACTTCATACGGGGGAAAAAAGAATCTTTCCCCGCCGCTATGGAATGTGAATTCCCCCCTGTATTTGCGGTAGCGAAGGTTTTTATCCACCGTTATCCTCAGTCCGGGTTCATAAATGCTGAAATATGCCTCCCTGTTATAGCTGACCATAATCTTTGGTTCCATCTGCATAGTGTGAACCAGGAAGAGCGCCTCGCCGTATACTCTATCAGGAATCATAATCCTCTCGTCCCCATTTTTAGGGTCGAGATATTTCATAATATCATTGAGATTGTCCTTTACCCTTCGCTTTTGTATAGTCCGGTCAATACGCTGTTTGATTTCGAGAAATGCTTCATCATCACATTCATTGTAAAGTCTGATACGCATTTTCCGGCGGAACTTTATGCCGTCAAGCTTTTCCACGAAGCAGACGAAATCGGGGGAATCGTAATAAAGCGATACAACCCGGTAGAATCCATCGGCTGAATTATGTGGGTCGCTACGGATATAAGGGGCAATACGTTCCAGAAATTTCCGTGACCGTTCGCAGTGAAGCCGATATTTTATCTCAAAGCGATTAATAATACGGTGATATTTTTCTCCGGTGGTTGCCATAGTGTTGTCCGATAGGTCTACTGTCAAGTGTAGGCCTCCCTTAAAAATATCTAAATATCAGTATTCTCTTCGCATCTATCCCGAAAATTCATTTCCTCCAACGGATTCGGGACACCCACCGCAGGCGGGACGGCGACGGATGTAACATTATTAGCGTTCATTAGCGGATCATTTTCACCCTTTTGGGAGAGGCGAAAGCCTAATGAAGACCGCTAAAAAAGTCACCCTGACGGCAATCAAAGAGTTCAATGCGTCTGATCTCAATCCTCCGCCTGTTGGGGGGTAGTTCAATCCTTACCTCCTCAGCCTGTTCAGGCACGTTAAATATCCATTGTTGCATCTGCCTCGAGGGTGTTACCTTATGGCGTATTGTATTTGTCGGGAAGGTAAACAGGACATCAACGTTTGCCTTAAATGGAGAACATACCTCCAGCATAAATATCCTTTTGCCACCTGGTGAAGTAGTCGGGAGACGTCGGAGGATTGCGGCTCTTTTTCCGGGAGTGCCCCATATCCGGAGGATGTCTTTACTCTTCATGATTTTACTTACGAACATATTTGTGTGCCAGGCACCAAGTGAAGTGGTAAAGTCTTCTTCAAATGTATCGGAAAAGATGCGACGGGGATATTTTATTGAAAGTCCCAGACGGGTCAGCCCCACACATTTCACGGCAGCCGGTGCAATCCCGAGTATAGGGTAAATCTGCCGATAGGGCTGAATCTGGTGTGCCCTGGGTGTAATCGGTTCAGAACTTGTTAAAAGTTTACAATTCACGAGGGTTGCCAATGGTTGAGAGTCCTTACCGTGGCTACCTCCCGAAATAAGCGAGTGGTATATTTGAAGGTCGGAATATTTGTCAAGCCCCAGGGCACAATGTGTAGATTCAATAATGGAGTTATAGACCTTTGCGTGTCCACCGTCGCCATATCTCCAGTTCTTTTTATATTCATTAAGCCCGTATCTGTGTCCGGCGACCTGACAATTCACGATGACGGGGCGTGAGGCATCTTTGATCTCAATGCCAATCCCGGCATTCTGGATGTGATTATTAAAAATGATTGGGGACGACTTTTCACCCACCGAAATCCCTTTATCTAAAGCAGTGTCAATCCGATTGTCCTGAATAACAGGGTCGCTTGTCATAAGGTCTATTGCGTCATTGCCAGCATTCTTAAACCGGCAATTTTTGATGACTCCACTTACGTAGTCGAAGTCAATTGCATCAGCGATGGCGTTGTAGAATGTGCAGTTTGATACCTCGATGTGCGATTTTGCAACGTGTAACATATCATCCCCGATAGAGTTATCGCGAAATTGGCAGTGTGAAAATAGCACACCATCAGCATAGTGGACACTGACCATCCCTGAATAGTAAACGTTATCTAAATTGGTCTCGCTTCCACCCACAAAGTGAGTCCACTCAAATTTGCTCCCCTTTGCGCCAGACCCATTGAGGGCAATAACACCCCAGGGGGTGTCTTTATTTGCACGACTGAAGATTATGGGTTTCTCTGCTGTGCCTCGGGCAACAATCCTGCCGTATGCCAGGATAGATACACCAGGGGCAAGCAGTACCTTTATCCCCGGTGAAAACTCCACAGTTTCGCTCTCCTCAATGACCCAGTTCCGCTTTACATAAAATACGGGGTCGGTGATAATGGTCTTCTTGGGTGGAGGTGTTTCAGGCAGGCTCCAGGGATGAAAACTATCACAGCTGGCTATTTCCCAACGGGTGTTGGGCACAGCTTTCACTCTTTGCGACGTAATGGCGTTCCTCGCTTCTATCGAGACAACATCGAGGTCGTTTGCCCCTTTTAGCAAGTAAATGTAACTAAGTCGAGCCGGCACGAGGTGCCAGCTACAGTCTTTGATACCACCCGCCATAAGCCGTCCCGGATAAATCATCTGATTCAATTCAATTGCGTCCTCACCGACGGGTTCCCAATCAACCGAAGGGTCGGTATCATCAAATCTACCATTGAGGTTTTTGTCCTTAAAAATCTCCAGTCGGTCGGGAATTGGAGCATTGAACGTAATCCGGATTTTATCAACCGGGGAATAGTCCGAAACATCAAACTTTAGAATTCGATTCCTGAAGGAATATTCAAGGTGCGCCTGGTGCAACCTATCCATAAGAAAGGCAGCCCTTTGCGGCAGAAACTTTTCAAGTTTGGGAATCCTTTCCGTGAAGAGCACCTTTCCTAATGGCGAATGAAAATTATAGCTCTCCTTATCGAGATTATCTCCCGCAACATAGGGGGCTATTGTTTCCACTATCTTCTGGATTTCACGAATAATTTCCCCGATGAAGCCTCGCCGTGAAATCCGTCGGTAAAGGTGGAGATTCTTACGATAATTAAATACCGGATTAAGCAACAGCTGTGAAAAGGCACGGTTGCTGCTGATATCCAGACCGGTGTGGTCAGCTTTGGGATTGGTAAAAGCCAGTCCACACGAATCCCATTCTATCATCCTGAACTGCCCGCTTAATGGTTCCAGAAAGAGCTTCAGGTTATGATAAGCATCATAATGGGATGCCCCCACAAGACTCACAAAGGCACAGAATCGCGCCATATAATCTTCATCGAACAGCCGCCGACGCTGATGCCAGTATGTATTGTCATTTAGCTGCCTCACCAGTTGAACAATGGGATGTTCGTCCCACGAAGGCGGGGCGTTAGACTCGGCGGTTTTGCGCCATTTGTAAGGATTAGAAAAATACTCCACACGCGGTTCATTTCCGACACGGCGTGAAAAATCACCCGTAAAGATATCCCCCGGCATCTCGCCCATTTCACGAAGAAAGGTTTCATCTATGGGCCGCAGGAGAAGATAAACACCGGTGTATTTACGATTAAGATTCAAAAGAACCATACGCGCCGGACTTGTCAGGACTCCGAATTTCTTCGCTACAAGACAATCGGTATACTGTGTAAGGAATTCGGGGTCTTTTGGATTTATCAGAAAGAATTTACGACCGAAAAAGAGGGGGGTGGTTTTGGGGGTCTTAACCTGCCAGGAGCACTTAGGGTAAAACCAATGGTATGAACTGTCTCCACGATATCTGACCTTCACATTGTGAAAGCCTGCGGAAGTCTCGATTGTGCCCACCTTTTCGTTAAATCCGCTTAGGGGCAATGCGGCGTTTAATTCATTCAATCTTGCCTGTGAAAGATGCAAGCTTATTAAGGGTATGGAAGGATTGGGGCGGGGAAACATATCATGGGTCAACGCATCAATGCAGCGGGCTTTCTGGGCACACACAAATTCCCCCACCGTCCGGTCCGCCCATCCCCCGACATACTTGAGACTAATTCGCTTAACTACGGAAACTAAAAGGATAAAAGGAGGAACGAGGAGCGGAAGCGTAATAAGTATCACCCATACCAAGCTTATGCGTTTTAAGAATAAAAGATAATTCCTTTTGGGGGTATTCATTTCTCCAGCTTTTCCTGTATCTGCCGCAGTGCAATGTATTGTCGTGCATTCCCAATTTTTTTACGAATTTCCGGCGGCATAATTTTGCTTGCCATCATCTGGATTTCAACCGCATCAATGTCCGCCCCGTTTACGTCTCCCCCCAGGTTGAAGCGGATAAATATGCTTGTTTTTTTTGCAAGGAATTGACAGGTGCTTCCTGCCTCCAGCATCAAACCACCACACCGGGCATCCTTGAAATCACCTATTTCCTTTATGGGTCTTTGATCTCCGCCGGGCAGGAGACGGGCAGGAAAAATCCTGACATTTTTGAGACGTATCCTGTTACATACTTTGGGAATTTCGAGACTGATCTCCAGTGCGTCAATTGCCCGCCCTTCAATTTCCTCCTTCACCCGTCCCGCCGGAATCATATAGGTGTGCGGCTCGTTATCAACAACAGGA
>CAZGKP010000245.1:2616-5767 GCA_964526215.1 uncultured Candidatus Sumerlaeota bacterium | reverse complement strand
ACCTTAGCACAGAAAAGACTCTAAACTCAAAACAAAACGTATCCATCATTTCAACCGTGACAGTGCACTACTTACTATGCTTCAGATTGCGGAGGTTACTACTTCCCAGTAAGCTCCGATATAGCTATATCAATAAAGAGCCTGGGAAACACGTCTCCTTCCTCGAGAACTGCACGGTGTGATTTCAGATTGTCGGCAATTTCTTCGCAGCTCTTAGGGAGAGATTGAGCAGCCTCTCTGTCCGAGGGGGCACGCTGACGGTCTACGGCTGTCAAATCTACAATTTCCCAGACATCCGGCTTACGGGCGCTTCCACACAATGCCTGGGCAATTCCTGCCAGCAACAAATGTATCTGTGCGGAACCATCGGGGAGACGGAACTCAATAGTTGGAGCCATAGAGGTGCGACCTTCCGCCTCATGAGGAACAATGGGAAGCCTGACAAGGGCATGCCGATTAGCTTTGCCCCAGGTGATAGACGTAGGTACTTCACAAGCAGCCTGCAATCGTTCCAGGGAAGTGGAGCCGATATTACCAAACGCCATTAGTGCCGGACCAACGGTGGCAAGACACGCAATCAACCAAGCCGCTTCTTTAAGAAGTTCGCCTTTCTCATCAAAGACGGGTAAAATTTCCCCGTCCCTCAAAAGGGCTAAATGAACATGGAGTCCATTCCCTGCATGGCCTGGTTCCACTACCGGTTCGAAGGAGACCTGCGTCCCAGCGCGTTCGGCAAGCGTCTGGAGGACCCAACGTGTCAGCACCACGGCATTGGCAGCTTCGGGTAGTGGGGAGAGAGATAGCTCGATTTCATGCTGCTCCCAAGCCCCTGATTTCCCCTCGACCGCTGGGATGAGTCCCACCTCCGAGTGAGCATACTTCACTTTAACACCGATTGACGCCAGTATTGCCATTGCCTGGCGCCGCAGACCTTCCCAGGCGACAATAGGCGTGCTGGCATGATAGCCCTTTTCGGAAAGGATCTCAGGGGTCGTAAGGGTTCTTTCGTCCCGCCGAACGAAATATTCTATCTCGCCAAGGGCCAGAATATCCAGGCCAGTTTGTTCTCGGAGCCGGGCTATGGCTCGGTGCACAATGGTGTGAGGAGAAAAGGCTAAAGGCAAGCCATCACGCCCCAGATGCTCACACATTACACTTAAGGTGGTTTCTGGCGAGAAGGGGTCAAGGAAGGCAGTTTTAATCAGAGGACGCAAAAGGATGTCACTCTGTTCGGGTCTGATTCCCTTAAAGAGGCTTGAGCCATCGGCTCGCTCACCGTGACGTAATATTTCTTCCAGGTGTCGTGCATCGCGAATGGCAAAATCTAATGACTTGAGGTTGCCGTCCCCGCTGATGTGACGGAAAGATACCAGGCGAACATTATTTCGCTGTCAATAGTAAATTCCCCACTCGACTTACCCAGCATCCTTTCAAAAGGATGTGCAACCAAAGAGTTGTTGGTTGAGGCTGTATCAAACTCGGTCATTCGTATCACCCCCTGTGTATTTATAAGATTAACGAATTGTGCATCTTTATTGCACTTTTGTGAGAAAAAATTTGTCACTCTCACTATTAATCTACGGTGCCTTTTCAACGACCACGAGAACCTTTGCCATCACCTCTGGATGGAGTTTGATCTCGATGGGGAATTCCCCTAAGGACTTAATGGGTTCCGTGAGTCGGATTTTTTTGCGGTCTACCTCGTAACCCGCCTCCTTTAGTTTTTCTACCAGGTCGGCGGACGTAACCGAGCCGAACAGGCGGTCATTAGTGCCAGCCTTGAGATAGACCTTAATTGTGAGGGCGGCGAGTCGTTCAGCCATTTCTTGTGACTCACTTTGCTGGTGTGCTGCGACCATTGCCAGCGCCTTTTTGCGATGCCCAAGCGCCTTCAGATTTTGCGGAGTTGCCTCGGCGGCGAGTTTGCGCGGACCTAAATAGTTGCGAAAATGCCCGGCGGCAACATTCACCACATCGCCCATCCTGCCCAGTCGTGGCACATCTTCAAAAAGTACAACCTTCATCAAGCATTACCTCCCCGGAGAGATTTTAATCTGCGAAAATCAAACCATATATCTAATAAACCGATTGCGGCACAGATTATGGGTTTTATGATGATGAAAAATAAAAGCACCAGAATCAACCAGCGTGAGAGAAACGAACTCGAACGCACACGACGCATAAGTAGCAAAAAACCCAACACCGCCAGTCCGGCTATGAAATACGTAATTCCCAGAAATACTAAAAATGAATGCGATATGTAAATCAGATTATGCGGCTTATAGATGTATCTGAATATTTCCAGTCCCATCGCAAAAATCAACAAGAAAATGTAGCGCTCTTTGATTTTGAATAAAAAGAAGGGTCTGGCGGGTTGTCTCTCCCGACTTTGTAACTGTAAAGTTAGATTCGTAAGTAGAGAATATCCGACTATTATGCCACCGAAATAGTAATACGGGAAACTCCGCCGGAAAGTCTCCATCGTGGTCAAATATTGTATGCGGGCATCTCCCGTGAGCTGCTCTGCCCCGGCATTAGCCGTATTTCTCACCCATTCGAGGACGCCCGAAAGCCCCGTCAGCACTATCAGGTTTTCTGATGAACCGGTGAGCACCTCCCTCAATAAGAGCAAAATCCCCACACCGAGCGCAGCCGCGAGGGGCGGGATATACAATCGGTCGTCCGATTCCATTTTGCGTTCCGGCAGACGCAACCACAGACAACCCAGAGCCAGTGATGGTGCGAATACAATGGATGCCCAACCGAATCTGTCCAGTAGAAATGCCAGACCCGCCATTATGGCGCCCAGAATATCGGCAACCTGTCGGGAGGTTTGCCTCCCCAGTCCCACGAGGAGTGCTCCCGACAGCGCCCCCGCCGGAATTGCTGCCTCTGGATATAGATGCGCCGCTGTCAGGAGTCCCCCGATGGCGGCAACAGTTGCGGCGAAGAATCCCGCCCCTTCAAAATCGTGAGCCACGCCTGCAAATACCCCCCATTTCTCTGGCTGCGGGAAGGACGTAAGTGGTAGGAATTAAAGTGTCGGTTCGGCGAATGGTGCCTTGTTGGTCTTTTTATTAGCAGGTTCTGAGGCACGTTTCATCGCACAGAAGTCGCCGCACATAGTGCAGATGTCATTCTCGCTTGTCGG
>CAZGKP010000245.1:0-2606 GCA_964526215.1 uncultured Candidatus Sumerlaeota bacterium | reverse complement strand
AGAGGCGGAATTCGCGGGCACGGCGGCTATCAAGCGCCAGTGCGAACATCTTTTCCCAGTCGCGGTTCTGTCGCGCCCGGCTCATCGCATCATCCCAATCACGTGCCCCCGGAATTCCCTTTGCAATATCGCCAGCGTGGGCGGCTATGCGCGTGGCTATAACGCCAAGGCGTGTATCCTCCACTGTCGGCAGGCGCAAATGTTCCGATGGTGTGATGAAACAGAGAAAATCCGCTCCGACGCCTGCCGCTATTGCACCGCCGATTGCACCAACAATATGGTCATATCCCGGCGCCACATCCGTTACCAGGGGTCCCAAGACATAAAATGGTGCACCCTTGCAGATTGTCTTTTCTATCTGGACGTTTGCCTGAATCTCTGTCAGCGGGATGTGTCCGGGTCCTTCAATCATCACCTGAATGCCCGCCTCGACGGCGCGGTCGCGCAATTCCCCTAAAACTAAAAGCTCATCTATCTGGATATTGTCAGTAGCGTCGTGGAGACAGCCGGGGCGCAGACCGTCCCCCAGACTGAATGTGACATCGTATTCGAGCGCAATATCTATAAGTTTATCGTAGCAGGTATAGAAAGGGTTCTCCTTTCCATTGGCGCGAATCCAGTTGACAATAAATGAGCCTCCCCGACTCACAACGTCCATAATGCGTTCCTTTTTCTCCATCTTTTCAACGGCGCGGGCATTTACTCCACAATGAATGGTGATGAAATCCACGCCAGAAGCCGCGTGTCTCCAGACCGTATCCAGTATCTTCGCCTCATTGAGGTCTTTGATTTCCTTGCCATCGGCAAGTAGCTCCACCACGCACTGATAAATAGGGACAGTGCCCAGGGGAACCGGTGTGTGTGATATAAGTGTCTTACGGATTTCATCTATGTCGCCGCCGGTGGAGAGGTCCATCACGGTATCGGCGCCCGTCTCGATTGCCGCCTCGAGTTTTTTAATCTCTTCATCAACGTTGCAGTGTTCAGGAGAAGTGCCGATGTTGGCGTTGACCTTGGTGTGGAGGTTCATCCCGATTCCGGTCGGTCGGCAATGCGTATGGCGCACGTTCCTGGGGATAACGACCAGCCCCTTTGCGATGCGCTGGCGCAAAAGTTCAGGGTCTATATCTTCCGCCTTTGCGACAGACTCCATTTCGTCTGTTACGATACCCTTTCGGGCGGATTCGAGTTGAGTCATACTTTCAATCGCCTCGCTTTTTCAATAATATGTATCAGTTCGTAGGTGGCAACGGTAAGGTCGGGTGCCTTCATAACAGCCGAGACCATTGCCGGGGCACCCGGACCGGCTGTGCTTACCTGTGTGATATTCTGTGCCGAGACGCCGCCTATCGCCACGAATGGCAACCGCACCTCACGCGCAATCCATTTTATCATTTCTACGCCCAGCGGGGCATAGGGAGTTTGCTTTGTGATGGTGGGGAATATGGGACCCACGCCGATATAATCCACATCAAGGAACATTGCCTGAATGGCCTGCTGTTTTGTATGGGTGGAGAGACCGATGATTTTGTCTGCTCCGACTATCTCGCGGGCAATGTCAACGGGGATGTCCTCCTGACCGATATGAACGCCATCCGCATCAATTTCCTTTGCCAGATAAGGGTTATCATTAACAATAAAGGTTGCGCCGAATTCGGCAAAGAGCGACTTCAATTTGCGCCCCACTTCAACGAGTGTCTCAAAGGGTGTTGTTTTATCACGCAGTTGTATCACATTCGCCCCTCCCAAAAGGACCTCCCGGACAATCTGATGGTAACTGCGTGGGGCAGCCATCCGTAAGTCAGTTATGACATAGAGATTCCAGTTCCGGCAAATCTCGGCTTTATGTTTGACAGGATTCATAGTCCTGGATTCTGTCTATTCGAGAGCGGGCACTTCGATTGTGAAGCGACTTAAGTCATTGATTTCGCTTGTGATGGTGAGTAGCTGGCTATCGAGATTCTTTTTATTGTCGCGCAGTTCCTGGAGCTCCTGTTCGAGTTCGGGGATAACCTCATCGCGGAGGGCATCTCTTTCCTCGGCGATTTTTTCATATTTGGATTTCAGTTCGGCGATTTTTTCATCGCGGAGCCTTTCAGCGCTTTGTCTGAATTCCTGAATTTTTCTGGCGGCGCGACGCCGGATGCCTTCGCGCTTCTTTTTCAACAGGGTGATTTTTTCATCAGCCTCTTCGAGACGCCTTCGCAGATGTTCGTCATTCCCCTCGCGGCTCAATCGCTCAAAGTCATCCTCCCGGCGGTTCTCAAGCACAGCCAGCTCACGCGTAATGCGATCCTGTTCCATTTTGGAGTTGCTAATTAGTTCCTCTAACGTGTTCAAAATATCCTGCAGAGAAGAATCCATTTATACCTCATTTTCACTATGCGAATTATGTTTTTCTGAAATTCCATACTGGTGGATAACCAGAAAAATCAACTTAAGAAATATACGCAGTGCAGTCCTGCGTCAAGGCTTCTTTTGAGCAAGGGCGTAATGGGGCGCATCTTTGCAAAGCTACCAAATCAATCAGGGCTTTTCACTATACCATCATCCCCCATTATAACATAAATAACTGTAACGACTGAAATTAAGAATGGAACACGGAT
>CAZGKP010000244.1:0-5800 GCA_964526215.1 uncultured Candidatus Sumerlaeota bacterium | reverse complement strand
GCATCCACCTTAGCACAGAAAAGATTCTAAAATGAAGATGAAGACGAAGATGAAGATTTTATGAGAGAATACATTCGAGATTCCCTTCCGATTGGGAGAGGTGCGTTAGCGACTTATGAAGACTGCTACGAAGGTTAGCAGTTCGCCGATTATAAAAATAACCCGTGGAATCCTCTACCGGCGGACGGGTCTGCGAAATATGCGGTTTTAATACCTTTTACCGATGTATCAGTGATTTATTTTTGCATCAGGCACTATGAGGGATGATTTCTCAGCGGTAAAGAGTCCAGATACCCGGCTCAGCCGCCGATTTATGATATGAAGGACTGCCGAAAATCCCCCAGGCACTTTTGCCGGAACTGTTCATACCCGCATCACCCGTGAAAAAAACGTCTCCGGAACCATCACCGTTAAAGTCGCCCACCGCAATGGCGGTGCCGACATAATCGCCCGACTCCTCGCCTTCAATGCGTACCCCGTGGTCTCCCCAGCGGACATAATAAATCATCAGATTGAATGCGGCTGTGCCGCTGCGCCCCTGGATAATCCACGCCTCGCCGGCAACAGGGCGCCCATCCGGCGTGGCTGGGGGTGCGGTGATAACAAGGTCATCACAAGCATCTTTATCTAAATTAAAAAAGCCGATTTGTGTGCCGAGGCGGTCTTCGCTCCTCAACGAAGCAAAACGTGTATCGGCACTCGCCAGCTCGATTGAGCCCCCACCGGTGACCCTGAAACGTGCACCGTCATTATAAAGGATATACACCCGACCGCGATTGAGGGATTCGGCATCATCGCTCCAGAGCGGCGCCGCAATCGCAAGGTCATTGAGTCCATCGCCATTAAGGTCGCCAATGGCAAGAGCGGAACCCGAGCGTTCTGGTGAAATTCTCGAGACGATCGGCAGGGTCCGCGTTGTGCTGGAGAGGTCAACGGTGCCGGATAGCAGAGGTAATCCCTCGCTGAAATTCCGATTAGCACCCTCGAATAGATACGTCCTGCCAGCGTATGAAGCATAGCTGGAATTATCCGGCGCACCGATGCAGAGGTCAGCGATGCCGTCTCCCGTCAGGTCGCCTGCGGCAAATGCAGAACCGAGTGCATCGTCTGCCTCCTCTGCGATTATGTGTGTGTGTGGTTCAGGCAATGCATCCGCGTTTTGAAAAAAGAAGCAGGAAAAAGAGCGACCGTAGAAGATGTCCACCTCTCCCCCACTGGCGCCGCGCGGCGTGCCCATCACGAGGTCATCCCTGCCATCGTTATCGAGGTCAACGAAAGAGAGGTATTCGCCGAAGCGGTCACCACTATGGCGCCCGGTGATGTAGAAAGAGAGATAGTTCCCACGCTCCGTGGCGAGGTCCACAGTGCCAGCAATGTCAGTACGTCCCTTCAGAACATAAACGCGCCCGGGACCCGCCGGTTCAAGATACTCGCCCATAGAGATGGCAATATCATCAATGCCATCAGCGTCAAAGTCGCCCATTGCAACAGACGAACCAAAACGCCCCCCGGCAACTTCACCATTTATCTGAACGCCCCCGTAACTCCTGTAACCATCGGGGAAATTAACCGCCGAGACCGTCGGGTCGAGGGTCTGGGTAATCGTTGAGGAAAGGTCATACCACGATTCGTGGATATAGCCTGCGGATTTGCCAAAATTCAAACCGAACCGGACGTAAACAATACCCGTATCAGATTCGCCAAGGGCAACGGCGCGAGGGGCAGCCAGCACAAGGTCATCATAGCCATCGCCATTTATATCTCCAAGGGCGCAGGGACAAATTTTGCCCGGATTGCGTTGATTATCACCAACCGCGTAATCCTCATCACCTGCTGAAAAATCCTTCACCACCCCGCCCTGCAAAAGCGAAGGGTAAACAATCAACCAACCCACCAAGAAAATAAAAACCGTTTTCATAGCAAACCCTTGCATAGAGAAAAAAACATTTCTCTCACCGGATAGGTATACTAACACATTATATATACACTATATATGGGACATTTGGGTAAGAGTGTCAACAGATGAATCCCGCAATTATCAGGTAATTGTGAAATGGCTCCGTTCCACGTCATAGAGAACAGATGAATCAGGCGATTGCCTCTACACATCAAGTCCGATTAGGTGCCTATCCGAAAACCAAAAATGTGGTGAACAAGCAACCATACAGAGCATTCTCGATAGCCCTGCCCTGTATTGTTTTGACTGGTTCCTTAAAACTTGGCTTGCCAAATCACAGAGAGTTTTCGGATAGGCATTAGTGCTCCGTCAATGTTGTATTGATGGATACGTTCTGTTTTGAGTTTAGAATCTTTTATGTGCTAAGGTGGATGCAAACATCCCAGTCATGTGCAAAAGGTGTACAGTTATTACGTGATAACGTAGTGTCCGCAGTGTCGTTGTGGTTTTCTGACTCTTTTCCCACCACAACGGCACAACGATATTCAGACGAAAAACTTCAAATACCTTAACTACAACCCTGACAAAGCATTAGGGCGGACAGGCAGAATGGCAAATTAACGAAATCCCCACAATACAAAGCATTCTGGTTTCTTCGGCACGAATATGAGTTTATGAAAGATGTCAATTGCCCTTATCACCTTACGCCGATTTCTTTAAGCGTCTTTCCTGGCGCCACTTTTCCAGTTCCGCTCTGAGTGGCGCCCAATATAAACGGTCTGCCTCCTTTTCAATTTGCTCTTCCTCTTGGAGCGCTATTTCAATGGAATGGATTTCGCCTTTTTGAGATGCCCGCAAGAGGTCAAGATTGCGACTAAACTCCGCCGCGCCGTATAATATGCACGCCTGACCGCCCATAATCAGGAACCGCACGTTGCAGCTCTTCACAATCAAAAGGGCTTTGTGAATCGGGTTCGGGATCAAGGGAACCTCCCCAGCTTAAGTAAATCGCCCACAACTTGCCGCTTTCAATATAACGTTCCACCGGAGTCATAAGTGCCCATTCATCCGCCTCGTTTAATATCCCCGGATTAGAACTATCTTTGGGGGTATGGTAAAAATTCAGCTCCATCCGCTCACTCCATAATGGCTATGGCGCTTTTTCTGCCAGAATTTGCAGATGCCGGTCAATAAGAAAGGCAAAGTGATTTTGTTATAGCAACTTCACGAACTCATCCACACTAAGACCAGCCTGCCGGATAATCGCCCGCAGAGTTCCCCTGTCCAGTTCCTTATGGCGAGGAACCACAACCTGAGTGAAAGGGTCGTCCCGACGCAGGATAATGTGACTTCCTTCCTGCCGCTTGAAGTAGAAACCCGCTTTCTCCAGCGCCTTGACGCACTCATTGCCTGAAATCCCTGGCAATTTGGTCATACTGCCACCACAAGCGTTTCAAAACGTTCCTCGGGTACGGGAAGATGGTCTTCTTCCAATGCGGCAACATATCCGCGAATTGCCTCTTTGATGTTAGCAATGGCGTCCTCTTTCCTCCTGCCCTGACTGATGCAGCCGGGCAAACTGGGACATTCTGCAACCCAATAACCATCCTCGCCCGGGTAGATAATCACCTGTCTCATTACCTCACCTCCATCAAGCCTCCGTTTCGCAGGCACCTGCCGAGTTTTACAACTACCTTAAGGTTTTTGTATTAAGTGAGTAGCACTGATGTCAAGGGGATAGTGAACTACCCATACTCTCTCCATTTGCCCGACCTGTATCACTTTTGTTCGGCGCTTGAAGGCTTTCTTTTCACTGTTGACAGAAACGGCATATCTCTGACAGTTTTTTCTTTGTAATTGTAACATCCACAAGGCGGTTTTTGATGTCGGAAAATGAGAAAAAGATTCAGATGGGCGGACAGGCTGTGATTGAGGGCGTTATGATGCGCAGTCCTCAGGGTTATGCGATTGCGGTGCGCAAGGTGGATAAATCTATTAAAATAAAGAGTGTGCCCTATCGCCCTCTGGCAAAACGCTTCAAACTGCTCGGTTTGCCATTTGTGCGCGGGGTGGTGGTCCTCTTTGAGATGCTCATAATAGGTCTTAAGGGACTTGATTTCTCGGCAAATGAGTGGGAAGAGCGTCAGGAGAAAGGACAAAAGGTAAAAGGCAAAAAGCAAACGGCGTTACCGATTGCTTCGCAATCACAGGTTAATAGTCAACAGTCATCTCCGATTGCTACGCAATCGGCGTCATTAGTCCCCAACACCGGCACCAATACTAATGCGGCGCAGGAGAGGAAGATAAATCCGGTGGCAATGGGAGGGCTGATGTTATTCAGCTTGTCTATGGCGATTGTCCTTATGGTGGTTGTGCCGAATCTTCTGACGCACCTTCTGGGTAAGTTGCCGTTTTTCGGGGAGGCACATCAGAGCGGCGGGTTCGCCTCAAGCCGATTTGTCGAATCGCGGGCACCACTGACTTATAATCTTATTTCCGGCATCTTCAGAGCCGTAATACTTATCACATACATCTGGGTGATTTCGCTGATGAAAGATATTCGCCGCATATTTGAGTATCACGGTGCAGAGCACAAAACCGTATTTGCTTATGAGGCAAAAAAGCCTCTCACTTTAGAGAATGTGCGCCCGTATACAACGCATCACCCGCGCTGCGGGACAACCTTTCTGGGTGTGGTGATTATTGTAAGCATCATAGTCTTCGCCTTCATTGTAAAGATAATAAGTTTGATTTATCCACCCTTCCTTGGTATGCATCTTTTAGTGCGCAAAGTTATAATCATCGGAATGCACATCCTTTTTATGCCACTGGTAGCGGGGGTTTCCTATGAGGTAATAAAATACGCCTCGCGACGTCCGAATAACCCACTGATGAACCTCTTGATTTATCCCGGCTGGCTTTCTCAATACATCACGACGAAAGAGCCGAGCGATGAGCAGCTCGAGGTAGGCATTGCGTCTCTGAAGGCGGCGCTGGCGATTGAACCTGAACAACCCCAGCCCATTATTACGGTTCTTGCACCTGGAGAAACGATAGAATAAGTTTGAAATTCAAATTGCAAATTGTAACTTGTAACTTGCAAATTGCAAATTGCAAAATTTTTGATAATTTATACCGCCGACTCTTTTACTTGAATGCCTCAGGTAGGAAAAGTGTAAGAAATTGTTAATGCTGTGGAGTAGCATTTATGTTAGACCTTGAATCTCACCTCAAAGAACTTGAGAAGCAACACGCTGAACTGGAAGAGAAATTGAGTTCGCTGGACGTTGCATCAAATCCTCAGGTGCTTCGCAAACTCGCCAAGCAGCATAGCGACCTTGGCAAAATTGTAGAAATCTATGGGCGGTACAAAGAGGCTCAATTGAAATTGGACGAGGCGAAATTACTCCTCAACGACCCTGACCCCGAGATGGCTGCCCTCGCTGCCAGTGAGGTTGAATCTGCCAGCGCGGAACTGAAAAAATTGGAACACGAACTACACTTCCTCCTTATCCCCAAAGACCCTAACGACGAAAAGAATATCCTGATTGAGATTCGTGCAGGCACCGGTGGCGAGGAGGCTGCCCTCTTTGCCGCTGACCTCTTCCGCGCATACGCACGCTTCGCGGAAAAGTGCCTCTGGCGCATAGAGATTCTCAGCCAGAATCAAACCGGTCTCGGTGGGTTCAAGGAAATCATCTTTAGCGTGGAGGGAGACAACATTTACGGTCGTATGAAATTCGAGAGCGGCACACACCGGGTGCAGCGTGTCCCGGAGACAGAAGCCAGCGGACGCATTCACACATCCGCCGTAACGGTTGCGGTTCTGCCCGAGGCAAAAGAAGTGGATGTGGAAATCAAACCCGACGACTTACGCATAGATGTGTTTCACTCTACAGGTCA
>CAZGKP010000243.1:2396-5846 GCA_964526215.1 uncultured Candidatus Sumerlaeota bacterium | reverse complement strand
AAAAAGACTTTTCTCTGTCTGGGGCTTTTTTGCGTTTTGTGCGGAATCTTTATCATTCCGACCGCGCTGCCTTATTTGAACATCAGCCAGGAACAGGCATTGAATACAACGCTGCACGATGTTGCGGATTTATTCGATTTCCTCACGCCGCCGCCAAACAATCGTGTTTATGTCTCGCTGATTTATCCTTTAAGGCAGAAGTTGGGTTTACATTTCTTTCTGGCAGAGCGGGGGCTTTTCATCGGCTTTCTGGCGTGGGTGCTTTTTGCGCTGGCGATTATTCAATTTGCGAGGAAGCGCCGGCATCTTCGTGTTGGTGGGGAAGGACGTTTCTTTTTCTTTTTTCTGCTTTTGACGGCGCTCGTATCATTTGTCCTGATGCTGGGTCCTTATCTGCGCGTGCTGGGGCGACATACATCAATTCCCCTGCCATATCTTTTTCTGTATTTCCACGTCCCCACATTTAAGGTTTTGCGAATACCGGTTCGGTTTATGTTTCTCTTTTTGTTTTCAATCAGCCTGATGAGCGGCTTTGCCTTCAGGGGAATAATTTCCCATCTATCAGCCCGTTATCCGGGAAAGCCACATTTATCTTTGCTGTTGGGCATCCTGTTTGTCTTCATTTTTATTCTCGAAAATCTCGCTATCCCCTTGCAGATTGGCGCAATCGAGTCGAGCAAAAATCTCCCCCCAGAATACCTCTGGCTAAAAAAACAGGATGCGAATGCGCGCCTCTTTGAAACACCTACCTGGTTCCTGTGCCACAATTTCTGGAAGGACGTCCAATGGTATAGGGAGCATCCGAGGCTTAAGGGATACGGGCGGCTGTTTTTTTATGAGGCACGCTTTGGTTATTATTCCACCTATCATTGGCGAGAGATGCCGAATGGATATGCGGGTTATCTGCCGTATCACTATGCGCGCTTGCAGTCGGTGTTGAAAACCTTCCCTTCTGATAGGGCGATAGATTTATTGCGCGCGCTGGGGGTGCGTTATGTCTTTTTTCACGAAGGCATCCTAACGAAAGACGCCACACAGAAACTCCTTACGCAGATGAAGAAAAACCAGAATCCAGACCTCGCTTATGTCCGCCGATTTGGCAAGACGCACATTTATGAAATCAAGAATCTAACCGATGACTTCGACGATATAGAATACTGGCTCTTGTGCGAGGAATTAAAGGCGGCGGGATATAAAGCGACGCCGCGCTCCGGCGATGCAAGAACCGTATTCTTCGAGGATTTCGCATCACCCGATTGGGCATCCCGCGCCGAATCTATGAAAAACATCCACCTCGGCAAAATGACCGTTACCTCCTCCATCGTTTATATGACGAGTTCCTTCCCGATTGTTCTTTTGCAAAAAGAAGCAACAGCAGGCGCAATAACTTACCGCATACATTTCGACGCCGTTCCGAAGGAAGCATTTGTAGCGCTTCAGGCTTGTGTTTCAGGAAAGGGCGCAAGATTAAAGATAGAATTCTCTCACATAAATACCGCGAGCTTTGTAAACGGCGGCGAAATCACCCGTAAATCCTTTTATGGGAACTGGAGCCTCTTCCCGATGCCGGAGCAATTCCTTCGCGAAAAAGGTGTGGATGTAAAAATCACATTTCTTGCACCTTCAGAAAATGTTAAAGTTTACGTCCGTCGCCTCGCATTTTTCATAGACGACACATCATCTTTGAGAGTAGGAGAGAGGTAAATTTCCCCAAAAGTCGTTATGAGGCGATTCACCTCTCCCGAAAGGATAAAAATAAGTTTTAGACAGGATTGCACGGATTTCGCGGATAAAAACCATCCGTGTCAATCCGCGTTATCCCGTCAAAACAATTTCACTTTTACGTTTTTTCTCTTGACTTGCAGACAATTCCCTTCATACAGGTTGTATATTCATATAATCAATAATTTCAGTTTCCGGCAAGAAAAAGCGTATGGAGGCGGAACCTATAAGAAAAGGCGAAGAGCAAAGTATGAAGTACGAAAAGTAAATTTCCCTTTTTTTCGTACTTCGCTCTTCATACTTCGCCCTTTTCTTGTCCTTCGCTCCACATACTTCGTATTTCTTTTTGGTCAGGGCGAATCGCTTCCTCGAAAAACCACGACAGCGGCGTTATAGGAGAAGGGTCAGATAAGGGATGTTTTGAAACTGATAGGAATAAATATTTTGATATAAAAAGGAGGATTGACTATGAGAATATTAAAAGAATTTCGGTTGGTGGGGATTGCGCTCTTTATTGGGACGCTGTCCCTGGTATGTATCGGCGTGGGAGCCGAGGAGATTTCGTTTGAAGAATTGGTGACTTTGAGTAATGAGATAGGCATCCCGACAAGTAAGGATGTGGTGCTGGCGGATTCCTTCACACACATCTATGTTGACCAAGTAAATGGCACAAATTCAAGTGGCACTGCGGGAACGGAAGCAGACCCGTTTAAGTCCATTACTTATGCAATGCTGACAATGAATAATCGTGGTGCGCCTGACCCGTGGGTTGTTCACGTAAAGCCGGGCACTTATGACGCCAACCCGGCAAAGCCCGCCAATCAGCGGGAGATTTTCCCCATTGAACTGCGCCCCTCTATGCAAATCATCGGAACGGATAAGGAGACCTGTATTATTGACGGCCAGCACGTGGCAAGCAGTGGTGTGCCTCTGTTCCGTGCTATTGATCAGACCAATATCCTTATCCGGGGCTTGACACTGCGCAATATGAAGCGACAGACCGGCAACGGCGGAGCAATTGAGATAGTGAACGGTTCAGGCACAATTACCGATTGCAAGATACTGGATAACGAAGCCCCTAATGGCGGCGGTGCCTACCTGTCTTTGTGCATAGATGGACGTCTTGACATAACAAGCAATACGCTGAGCGGCAATAACGCCACAAGCGGTGATGGAGGTGGATTCTATGTTTCTGGCAACCTGACAAGCAATATCAATAACAACACCTTCAGCGGCAACTCCGCCAATCATAGCGGCGGTGGATTCTATGTCTCTGGTAAACTTGCAGGCATCGTTACGAACAACACCTTCAGCGGCAACTCCGCCAATTATTCTGGCGGTGGATTCTATGTCTCTGGCGGACTGTCAGGAAATGTCCAAGGCAACACCTTCAGCGGCAACTCCACAGGCAATTATGGCTATGGCAGTGGGTTCTGTGTCTACTCTGGTGGACTGACAGGTGATGTCCGAGAAAACACCTTCAGCGGCAACTCCACAGGCAATTATGGCTATGGCGGTGGGTTCTGTGTCTACTCTGGTGGACTGACAGGTGATGTCCGAGAAAACACCTTCAGCGGCAACTCCGCCAATTATTTTGGCGGTGGATTCTATGTCTCTGGCGGACTGTCAGGTGATATTAAGGACAACACCTTCAGCGGCAACTCTGCCAGTTCTGGCGGTGGATTCTATGTCTCTGGCGGACTGTCAGGTGATATTAAGGACAACACC
>CAZGKP010000243.1:0-2296 GCA_964526215.1 uncultured Candidatus Sumerlaeota bacterium | reverse complement strand
GGCGGACTGTCAGGTGATATTAAGGACAACACCTTCAGCGGCAACTCTGCCAGTTATGGCGGTGGGTTCTATGTCTCTGGCGCTTTCACCGGTAATGTCCAAGGCAACACCTTCAGCGGCAACTCTACAGGCAATTATGGCTATGGCGGTGGGTTCTGTGTCTACTATGGCGGACTGTCAGGCAATGTAACGAACAACACCTTCAGCGGCAACTCCGCAGGTGATGACGGTGGTGGCTTTTATCTTAATCAGGATATAGATGGTAATATATCACTAAACACATTCAGCGGTAATTCGGCAAATGAATCTGGCGGTGGGTTTTATATTAACAATGGTAGTGATGGGAAGATCTCAAGGAACACTTTCAGCGGCAATTCCGCAGCTCACTATGGCGGCGCATTTCGTGTATATGTATCAAGCGGCTCCTATCCTGTCCTGCCGGTTTTGAACAATATGTTCCTATATAACAAGTGTGGATCAGGTGTAGATTACAAGGGCGGCGCAATCTCTACAAAGCAGGATATTCAGGTTTTCAACAACACTTTCATCGGGGGGACAGACGACAAAAGCTGCATTCATCTCGAGGCTTCAGCGGAAAGCTCTACTATTATCAACAACATCTTTGAAGATATGCACACCGCCATTTATGAAGCCCTTGCCTGGGACCTGACTATTACGCACAATGACTTTCATAGTGTGACGGACATTATTAACCGCGGTGGCGTTGGGCTGGGTAATGACATCTCATACATTGAGTTGATTCTCTCAAATTTCCGTAATAATTTTAACTGGGCGCCGGGACTTGTTGGCGAGGGTGTGGACTCTGGGTTCTGGAGCGCTGAAGGCATCTATGACCCTGTCACCAATACGACCATCCTGACCGATACATCAAAGGCTTGGACTCTGGGACAGTTCTCAGGGGCGTTTGTGGATTTGTCTGCTGACCCACTTGAGCCTGGACATTTTATGGTGCTTGCCAATTCGGCAACGACCCTGCGTGTGCGGGGGAACGTTGTATCACGTGCACCGCTTGCCGGCACATACACTATTGATGATTACCACCTCGCCAGCGGTTCGCAGAATATTGATGCGGGCACAACCGGGACAGTGGCGGTGGACTTTGAGGGAGATGTGCGTCCCATTGGGGCGGGAATAGACATCGGTGCGGACGAGTCTGGACAGAGTCCTGTTATTCATACTGCCACACGAGACCTGCCTTATGCCTACTGTCCTGAGCAGACGATGACAGTGCGCATTGCCGTGGATATAAATGAGGAGCGGTTTCCGAGCGCGGTGGCGCTGGAAGATACACCACCCACTGGCTGGACGGTCTCAAACATAAGCGACGGCGGTGTGTGGGATGCCGTAAACGGAAAAGTGAAATGGGGACCCTGGTTTGACCTGGACATTCGGGACAGGACGGTTACTTATGACGTAACGCCACCCGCTGGCGAGAGTGGAGAGAAGACTTTTACCGGTATATTATCCGTTGATGGGAAGGACTATGCCATCGGTGGAGAGTCAACAATTGACAAGCATTGTTGCACGCATCCAATGGACACAAATGCCGACGGTGTGATATCTATAACGGAAGTAACGGCTTATGCGGCGGCGTGGAAGAACGGCACGGGAGATGACTGCATCTCCTGCGTGACGGAGGGTGCGGCGATCTGGAAGTTGGGCGAGGCATATCACTGCGTCGGCGTGCCAAGCCCTGACCCATGCTACTCCTGCGGCGAAGGCATCTACGTCCCGGGTCCGTGAATATCTTTTTTCGTCAGAATTTAGCTGTATGAAAATGAATGTAATTTTTATTAGGAATCCATGAAAATATATATGTATCCACTCCTGGTTTCCTGGCTTCCTTATGGATTTTTTTTCAATCAGCTAAAATGTTACCTTTTTTCAATAAATATTACGAGAGGATGAAGGACAAATGCTTACGAAGGAAAAAGTAATAAATACCCTGAGGCGAGAGTTTCCTTACCTGCGGGATAACTATCGGGTCAAGAGAATTGCTCTTTTTGGCTCCTTTGTTAGGGGAATACAGAGAGAAGATAGCGACATAGATATCCTGGTAGAGTTTGACAAACCCATAGGACTTAAGTTTGTAGAGCTCGCCGAGTATATTGAAAATCTCCTGGGAAGAAAGGTTGATATTTTGACCTCCAGGGGAATAGAAGGCATAAGGGTTAAGAAGGTTGTTAGGGATATTGAAGAGAGTCTTGTCTATGTCTGAAAGAAGAAACATAGCAATATTTATATAAGTATGACCCATAAGAAAATGTGGTATGTT
>CAZGKP010000242.1:0-5868 GCA_964526215.1 uncultured Candidatus Sumerlaeota bacterium | reverse complement strand
CTGGCATCTTCGTATAGGGCGAGTTCGATGTAACAGAGCGCCAGACCGAAGGCGGCATTGGGGTCGTCTGGGTTGATTTTCAATAGCCGATGAAAATAAGGCGTGGCGGCTGCATAATTTTCTTTTTCCACAAGGGCTTGGGCGGAACGTCTCAGGCGTGAGTGCGAGAGGTGGACGTCAGGGGTTACGTCGCTTGATTCCCGCCGGAGCGCGGCAGGTTGCTTTGGGGGTATTTCAGCCTCAAAGAGCGCACAGAAGCGCGAGAGGAAATCAGCATTATTTGCAAGCCCCCATTTTCTTAAGGATTCAATCGCCTCGCTGCATCTTCCAATGCAATATAATGCCAGTGCATAATAGTTCTGAGTGAGTTGATTGCGGGGATACCGTGCCAGGCATTTTTCAAAAGCGCCCGGTGCTTTCTCATAGCGTTCTGTGTCAAGATAGAGTATGCCGAGGAAGAGAGGGATTGCGGGATTTTCGGGAGCAAGCTCGAGGGCGTGGAGGAGTTTTGTCTCTGCCTCATCGGTGCGCTGGGCGAGGGAAAGTGCGCGGGAATACTGAATCAGGGTACGGGCATCGTGTGGGCGCAGATGCTCGGCTTTGTGAAAAAGTGCGCAGGCTTCATTATGGCGATTACGGATAAGGAGTCTTTGTGCGCGAGAGGATAGGCGGCTCGTATAGAGGGATTTCATCTCACATCTCACTACAGGGGTTTTCAATGTGCCCCGAGAGTTCACTGTGGGTAAAAGTGATGTGAAAGCCAATCAGTGCAAGGTCTTCACCGACTGCATTATCTGTGGAAAAGTCAGGACATCATCTGTTCTCATCGCGCCGGTGCCATCGCTATGGAAAAATAGCCACGCAGGGGCGCGAAATACACCAAACTGCTGGGCAAGTTGCGGAGAGGCAGAGATATCCACCCAGGCGAAGACGGCTTGCTTCAGAAGTCCTGATAACCCGGCTGAAGCGCTGAGATTCGCCACCTGCTTCCGGCAACGTTTCCCCAGAGGGGTATGGAAATAGCAGACCAGCGGTAGGTTCTTGAGCCTCATAATATTTCGCCCCTGCTCATAGGAGAGAAACCCCGGAAGGGCACCCGCAGGTGGACGCATCTCCTGGACAAATGTGTAACGAGGCACCTGCGGAGTAGGTGTGGCGCGCACTTTCGGCGATGGCGTGGGCTGTGCACCGCCTTTGGTCTGAAGGTGAAAGAAAAAGACACGACTGTCCAGGTCACTAACGTTCGCCATACTGATCCGACCGCCGGGGATATAAATATTATTGCGGCGAAAATCGGGGGCGACGCCGAGGTAGTTTTTTACGGGAAGCCCCGTGTCCAGATAGCCCCATTTAGATAGCCCGTTTTGTGTGAGATTGGCGAAGTAGGCGTCGCTGCTGATTTCCCCGCCCGAATAGCTAACGCAAAAAGTCAAAAGGAAAGCCCCTCCGGCGGTGCAGGCACCGCGATAAAAAGGCTTCGGGAGCGAAGTTGCCTCTTTACGCCACTCTCCGATGAGACCAGACCCCAAAATAGGTGCCGAGAATACATCCGCTGAAGTATCGGTGTTCTTAGGTGTTGTAAGCCCGCCCCATACCCATACACGCCCGCCCATCACAGCTGCGTGATGAAACCAGAGCAACTCGGGTAGCGCCGGGCACTTCATCCATTCAATGATGCTGCCATCGGCTCCAAGCCGTCCGCTGTGGACGGTGGCAGAAGGCTGGTCGCTCTGGGTGTATCCGCCAAGGATATGTATATAGCCCGGTGTCGCAACCGCAGTGAGGCAGGAAAGCCCTTCGCCGGGGAAAGGGATGCTCTCTCGCCAGGGGGCAAGTTGCCCATCGGGTCCCGGATATGTCCAGAGCACTGTTTTTTTATTTTCATTGCTCCTTCCATTAAACCCGCCCACAACATAAAGCCTATCGTTCAGCGCCAATGTAGAATTGGAAATGTAACAACGATTCTCCGGTAGAGGTGTTGTATCCACCCAGATTCCCAGTCTCCCGTCTGGCAGGATATTTGCCATCTTCACATTGTCGGTTAACCCCTCGCCTATCCTGTATCCACCGATGACGTAGAGGTGATCGCCCAGAACCGCAGTGCCGTACATCTGTCTTGCTTCGGGCAGTGGCGTTGTTTCAATAAAGTATCTTGAAGCTCCGAAGACAAAGCCGGGATAAATCACAGCAAGAAGCGTAAAAACTATAAAGAATCTTTTGCCCATGAGGACTCCCCCTTTCTATAATATTGAAAGTTCCTATCGAAATGAGATTTTGCCCCAGATAGAACCTTGTGATTTTGAGATGCTGGGATGTCCACCATCTTATTTTGTTAGGGACTCTTAATAAGTGTGATGACATCGGCAATATTAACAATGCCATCGTAATTGGCATCCGCCGAATTCCGTTCCTCGGGCTGAAGTTCAATTTCACCCAGTAAATATTTTATCAATTTTGAAGTTTCAAGAAGATCGTTCCACAACAGGTCATACTGATTCCCTGCATCTCCATGATAAACCTTGATGTAATATATCCCAGGTTGAGACACCGTGTAGTCAATGTGTTCGTCGTCATCTTCACTTTTTGAAGCTGCTAACTCATTGCCTGAAGAATCATACAGCCCAATATTGATATCCCCCTCACTATGGGAGAATTCGCAATCAATTACGACCCGTTTTGCACACTGACTTACATTAATCTGGTACCAATCATCATCCGTTTGAGTCCCTTCCCACAGGATATCCGATAACCGCTTCTTCTGCCAGTTGTCGCCTGGGTACCATGCTTCCCCTATAGTGTCGTTCTCCTCGTAAGCATCATCAGAAAACCCCTCGGGATCGATTATTGCTCCTTGTCCATAATTGAAATTATGGTCGTTCGGGGTGAGATCATCAAGATAGAAGTACTCATCATAATGCCCGCACCAGCCCCAATTGATGTGGAAATGAGCTGAATCTTCATACCCATCTAAAACAAAGGCGTGGGCTTCCGTCTCTGAACCTCCTCCATATCCAACAGGCCTCTTTGAATCTAGCTCTCTTTTCATCAATTCTATCCAGTTCCCTTCATAGGAGTCTCTCATAACTACTTCTAAGCAGCAAGGATAGCGGAAATAATCACATAATGCTTTAGGAATTTTTTGTATATCCTCAAGTGGTACCCCGGATGAATCTGGTCCATAGTCCATATCAACCGACACACCAAGATGATATAAAATGGTGGAAACATCCTTAACGTGACTCTCATTGCATGAATCATCTGAAGATAAGGAATTGGGCATATTTGACCAATTGTAAGGTGCTTCCTCAAAGTTTGCACAAAGTTTTCCGTAATCTTTATGGTTATAACAGTGAGAGCCTTTTCCCCTGAACGGGTATTCATAGTATCTCATTATCTGCCCCATTGCCACTGCCACACAGCCTACCAGGACATGCCCCTCTGGACCTTCCTCATCCGGTGGACATTTACAATTATAAGGGAATCCTTGCCCCCATTTTGTTTTAAGCAGGGGTGCAACACCGTTATCCAGTTTTCTTTTGACGAGATTCGGTTTTTTAACCTTAAGCCTGTTCCACTCCTTTGTCGCCTCTGGAAGGGGCAACATCTTCTTTTTTTTCGCTTGTAATATCTCTTTTTTTACATTTGACATCATCCAGACAAACTGGGGAGGGAGATTCTTTCCCGTGTAAGCTCCATGTTTCGAGTAAAAAATAACAGGGTAGGCGATGTCATCAGCGGCTACAATGACAAAACCCTCAGGCTTGAAATTAAAAATGTAATATGCGCCTTTGGCATCCAAGTATCCTAAGTGCACATCCTCGCATTTAAGGTCTTTCATAGCTCTTTCATACATCCAGTTCGCCGCAACCTGTCGTGCCGTTTCTAATGAGATAGATTCTGCGAATACCTGACTGTATAAAAGAAACACACAAATTGCTATTACAAGAATGGTCGAAAGCACACGCCTGCAATTTGAATTTCCAATCGTTAGATTCTCTCCTTTCTCTTGGGTGCCAGCCCATCAAATCTACTGCGTTTACTCAATATATACTCGCCAACTCGGCACTGGCGGGTCAAGGGAATTCATCTTCTTTTTTCGCCTTACTTACGCCGATGAAAGAGCAATTTGATGGTTTCTATAATGGTTAAAAATAGGGGGAGTTTACTCCTGCCGATTTTTTTATCGTAGCGAAGGGTGAAGGGGATTTCAGAAATTCTGTTCGTGAGTGCAGAGAGGTTAAACAGGAGGTCATCGGTGCAGGCAAAACCGTTGCGGGTGATGACGTCATCTCCGTATTTTTCCAGGGCACGCCGGATTAATCCTGCACGATAAGCGCGGTAGCCGCAGGTGTAATCCCTCACTCCCGGAAGTCTTAAGAATATCGTGAAGAGAAATCTCGCCCCACGACTATAGATGCGCCGCAAGAGCGGAACACCCACCTCTTTGCTTCCGGGCTGATAGCGCGATGCGATGGCAATGTCCGCACCGGCGCGTATCTTCTCAATCAGGGCAGGGATGTATTCGGGGGAATGAGTATTGTCGGCATCCATATTTATTATGATGTCATTGTCCGATGATGAGCGCGCAACAGCTTCGCGAAGGCAGGTTCTAATTGCCCCTCCAAGCCCCATATTTTGCGGATGATTTATTATGTCGAGGGGGAGGCGTTCTTTGTAATACCCGAGGATTTCAAGGGTGCGGTCGGTGCTACCATCATTCACGATGATAAGGTGCAGGTTAAATTCAGGATGTCTGGCGATGAGGCGGGCAAAGGCATTCAGGAGGTCGCCGATGGAATCCTCTTCATTATATGCCGGAATAGCGACCAGGGTTTGAATCAAGTCAGACATAAAGGGGTATTTGCCGTTACAGGTATGGGCGAGTCAAGAGAAATTCGCAATGCGAGCAAGGTTTGCCATAGCTATTCTGCCCGATAAAGGAATATCTTGTATCGGCAAGTTTCATATTGACACGCCCCACAAGGCTAAATTAGCAATGTATATAAAAGAGGTGCTTATGAGTTTTTCACGATTTTTAACTCGCGCGGTGGTTTTTATCTTCATAGCGGCTATAGCAGTCGGTTGTAATACTGCCAGTATCCGCAGACTGGCGTGGGAAGATTATGCCCCGAAGCCTACCAGCGACACTATTGAGCTTTACGTGGGTAAAGTTTCCCGTCCATACAAGCCAATTGCAATTTTACAGTCGAAGAGTTTTGGCGACCAGACGGTGCAAAGCAAAACCCGGATGATGAAAGATTTGCGGCGCCTCGCACGCAAAATCGGGGCTGATGCAGTGATTGACATACATATGCTCCCCAGGCGCTTTGAGGGAATGGTGATGGATGAACGTGTCCCATTTCCCGCCTGGCGCCCCGGCGAGTATCGCGCCTATTTCTTACGCGGCACGGCTATTGTCTATGAAAAGAATCCCTCGGAGAAACCCCGGACAAAAAAGATGGAGGAATAGTGGGTGTCTGTTTCTCCCGATAAAACACTTGAAAACCTCGGAGATTGTCATAGAATAAACGAGAAAATGGGGTTCTGGGAAAAATAAAGATTAAAGGAGGTGAAAAAAATTATGAAGAAAGGTTTTACACTTATTGAGTTATTGATAGTGGTAGCGATTATTGCAATCCTGGCTGCGATTGCGGTGCCGAACTTCCTCGAGGCACAGGTGCGGAGCAAGGTAAGTCGCGCAAAGGCAGATATGCGCTCCATCGCAACGGCTATCGAGTCTTACGCGGTGGATAATAAGCACTATCCGCCCCTGGTGGCACCGACTAAAGACCAGGGCGATGGTCTTGTTAACGGCCCCTCCGTATTTAACCCTGGGGAACTCGGTGTTAGCTCACGCTTTATCTGGTT
>CAZGKP010000241.1:0-5929 GCA_964526215.1 uncultured Candidatus Sumerlaeota bacterium | reverse complement strand
CTCATACCTTTAGTGTGTTCAGGAAAGTATTACAATAACCTTGTGTGGTTTGCCGTCTGTAAGAGGTGGGATGAGGTTGCCCTCTAATGGTTTGTCGTCAAGAGTGATTGATTTAATTTGCCCTGCAGCGCCTCCGGGATTCTTAAATGTGATTTTGTAAATGCACCCGCGGAAACGCCGTGTTACTTTGTATGATTTCCAATCGCCCGGAATGCACGGGTCAATTATCAAGCCGTTATATACTGGGCGAACACCTAATAGATAATCGGTTGTGCTCCGCAGCATCCATACGGCTGACCCTGTGAGCCACGAATGACTTGCCTGCCCGAAGGTCGGATGGTCGGGGCTGGTGACATATTCGGCATAAACGTAGGGTTCAACCTCGTAACGGTCAATGTCAACCACGGGGTTCATCGGTAGCAACTGGCGGTAATACTTATATGCGCGGTCGGCGTGTTTGAGGATTAGTTCGGCGAGGAATGCCCAGGCTGCGGCGTGATTGAAGATGGCGCCATTCTCCTTTTTGCCCGGCACGCAACGAGTGGCAAGCCCGATATTTTCGTCCACCTGTGTGTATGGCGGATGCAAGATTTTGGGTCCCCTTGGCGTGGCGCAATATTTTGCCGCCGATTCCATACATTTCTCTGCATGCTCACCTACGGCAACCCCGCTTATGACTGCCCAGCTCTGTGCATTCAGGTAGATTTTTCCCTCCCTACACGATTTTGAACCTACCGGCTCACCGAGGTCATTTATGGCTCTGATATACCACTCGCCATCCCATAGGTATTTGTTAGCCGCCGATTTGATTATCTGATAAAGTTTTTCGTATTCATCCGCCACAGGCGGATTCAGGTAACGCAAGAGCTCCGCAACCTCGTGGAGTGCATAGGCATATAAGAACGTAGAGAAGGCGCTGATGCCTTTCCCCTCTCGCCCACAGTTATCCAGCGTATCGTTCCAATCTCCAAGTCCTATATAGACAAGGTTATTTCCATTCAGGCGAGTTTTCACAAAATTAAGGGCGGCAAAGAGGTGTTCTGATAAAGTCGCCTCTCCGCCATTCTCAAATGGTATAACTTCGTCAAGGATTGCGAAATCGCCGGTCTCTTTCAAATAGGCACAAACGGCAATCGGGAGCCACAGTGGTGTATCTGAATGCTGTGTGCGTTCACCTCCGCCCGAAACTGGATAATAACAATGATACACGCTACCGTCTTTGAACTGGCGGGCGGACATCTCCCTGAGACGCCCTTTCACCCATTCGGGCTTTGCTATGAGGGGACCAAGTGTGTCCTGGCAGGAATCGCGGAACCCTCGCCCGAAGAGGAGACCTCCGTGGTAGTAGCTCGCATCACGTGAAAACTGAAAATTTACCTTACCCTGATATTGGTTCCAGAAATTTATGAAGAGTCGCATCTCGGGATCAGGCACATCAATCTGAAAAGCGGACACATAATCATCGCGTGCCTTCAGAACGGCTTCATATTGGGTATGAATCTCATCGAGATTGCGGTATTTTTCGGCGAGTGCGGATGCGGCTTCTTCGGCACGCAACGTATCGGCTTGTTTGTCGCCCGTTTTATCAACAATGCCCATAAGGATGCAGAATTCCGCACTACCTTTTGGTTTTAGTTCGATGGGAGATCGCAGGTTGAAGATGGCGTCGCCTGCCGTAATCTCAGTATTGAAGCTTGTGTTTTTTTCAATTGCCCCTGGATTTTCTTCGGAGCGCCAGCGTCCTATGAAGGTATCCCTCGAGCCGTCGAATCCCGCCACAGGCAGGCTCGATGCCATAAATGCCCATTTATCCCACGAACGATTTGCCTGTTTGACGGTGGGTGAATTAAACGTGACCCAGTAACGTTTTGTCGCCATCAGGATTTGTTTGTCGCGGTTGAAACGAACCTCGCTGAAATGTTTGTCATTGGGTTGATTGATGAGGTCAATCAAGGCGTGCCCCAGACACAGTTCGACGTAAGAATAGACATCGAGCAGGCGAGGACGCCCTGTCTCCTCAAATAGTCGAATCCACCATACCTCGATGTCATCAGATGCGATGAAGAATGTGCTGACGGCGCGAATGCCTTCCGCTACGACTGTGAAAGTGGTGTAATTCATCCCGTGTCGGCATTCATAACGGCTATATGGGGCATTGGGGGTTGGCTGGTAGGTGAGAGACCAGAATTTCCTCGAAGCGCGATCGCACAGATATGTATATCTGCCGGGACGGTCGATCGGCAGGGAGTTGTAACGCCAGCGCGTAATGCGTGCATCTTTTGGTGAGATGTAAAAAGAATAACCGCCGCCCACATTGGAGATAATGCCGGAATATCGGCAATTGGTGATATAATTCACCCAGGGTGTGGGCGTATCGGGGCGAGTGATGACGAATTCCTGCGCCTTTTCGTCAAAGTATCCATATTTATTATTAAGAGACTGGGGCGTTTGCGCAGACAGCATACTTGCGGATTTGCCGGGTTCTTCAGGGGAAGAAAGCATCTTTTTAGATTTTTCCCGATTGCGATTGAAGAATTTGTTGAATCGTTTCAACACCGTTGAGGCATTGTCAATCGGAAAAACAAAGGGAACGTATCAGTGGGTGCATCTCCCGAATTCAGGAGATGCCCCCCCCAATTCTGCTTGAAAAAAAACTTGACGGAGAGATCGGTTTTGACAATGTATATCTTTCACTTTGTTCTTGAGGCTAAAAAAGGGAGGCGGAAAATTATGGCAATGTGTGAAATATGCGGCAAAACGCATCAGGTCGGAAATCGCGTCAGCCACGCCCATAATAAAACCAAACACGTATTTCGTCCCAATATTCAGCGCATTCGCGTGAGGGATAAGAACGGCACAGTGCACCGGATGTATGTTTGCACCAGATGCATCAAGTCTGGCAAGGTTACAAAAGCGGACTGAAATATCCTGTCGAATACAAAAGTAAAAAACCGGCATCTTCTCGAGCCGGTTTTTATTATGTCCTGTGGTAGATTCGGCGCGTATCTTAAGGAGATGCGAAATAGGGTGCATTTTATCCCCACCGTTACATAGACATACTATCAGGGGAAATGGTGCCGGGCATTGAATACCTTTTTTTGAAATAAGGGCGCCAGAAGGGAGCGAAAGTATCGCGTGCACATCTGCCTTATGGTCAGGCTTCCGTTGTTAAGGGAAAAAGGTATTGATATTTTGTATTATTTGGGGGGGATTGAGCCCGGAGTTGTGGGAGTGTGATTGTGGAAACCATTCTTAAAAGGCGATTATTTGTGATGCTGAATTTTATATTCTTCATAACAGGTTGTGCAGGTTTGCAATTGAAGGGGCGCAGGTGTGAGCCAGAGGCACGCCCCGATGCGGTGGTCGTCTCCGGCGAGGCTCGCTTCACTGTGCTAACACCGGCGATGCTCCGTATGGAATGGAGCCTGTCGGGGCGATTTGAAGACCGGGCATCCTTCGCGTTCATTAACCGGAACCTCCTCGTTCCGGAATTCCGGGTGAGCCGCCGCGACGGCTATCTTATTATTGAAACGGACGAGCTGGTGCTGGAATACAGAGAGGGGAGTGGCAAATTCAATAAAGACAACCTGTCAGTGCGCCTCAAGTCCACCGTAACGCCTGCCTGCTGGCGTCCGGGAATGAAGGATAAGGGCAACCTGGGAGGAACGCTCCGGACGCTCGATGGCGTGTCGGGCAGGACGCACCTCGACCCCGGACTGCTCTCGCGCGATGGCTGGGTGGTGGTGGACGATTCCAGGACGTTGCTTTTTGATGGCGGCGATTTGCCCTGGGCAACACCCAGACGGGATGAAAATGCACAGGACTGGTATTTTTTCGGATACGGACACGATTATGCGAGGGCGCTTTATGACTTCACAATGGTCGCCGGAAAAATCCCCCTCCCGCCCAGGTGGAGCTTCGGCGCCTGGTGGTCCCGATACTGGGCTTACTCCGACCGGGAACTGAATGACCTCGTGGCGGAATTCCGTAACCACGACGCCCCCCTGGATGTTCTCGTTATAGATATGGACTGGCACCTTGACGGCTGGACGGGCTATACGTGGAACAAGAAATATTTCCCCGACCCCGAAGGCTTCCTGCGCTGGTGCCATAACAAGGGACTCCACGTTACCCTCAACCTGCATCCCAATGACGGTGTGGGCAAGCATGAGGCGGCTTTTACCGAAATCGCACAGACTATGGGGCTGAATCCGGCGGAGACGGAACGCGTCCCCTTTGACTGCGCAGACCGCCGTTATGTCGAGGCATATTTCAAATATCTCCACCACCCCAAGGAAGAGCAGGGCGTGGACTTCTGGTGGATGGACTGGCAGCAGGGCGAGGAAACCAGCATCCCCGGTCTCGACCCGCTCTTCTGGCTCAACTATCTGCACTGGACCGATATGGAGCATAACCCCAGGCGCGCTCACCGCCGCCCCATAATCTTCAGCCGCTGGGGCGGGCTGGGCAACCATCGCTACCAGATAGGATTTTCCGGCGATACATACTGCAACTGGGAATCACTTGCATTCCAGCCGGAGTTCACCGCCACGGCGGGCAATGTCTGTTATCCCTTCTGGAGCCATGACATCGGCGGACACCAGCCCGGACCGGTGGAGGGGGAACTCTACACACGCTGGGTCCAGTTCGCTGCACTCAATCCCTACCTGCGCACCCACGCCACGAAAAACCCCAATGCAAAACGGCGCATCTGGGCATTCTCCGATGAGGTGTTCAAAAATGCTCGCGATGCCTTTTATCTCCGCTACGCCCTGATTCCCTACATTTATACCACTGCACGGGAATGTTATGACACCGCCCTGCCTATGGTCCGTCCCCTTTATTACGAATGGCCGGAGTTGGATGAGGCTTACCAGCACGCCGGTGAATATCTCTTTGGTGACCAGCTCCTTGCGGCGCCGGTAACAAAGCCCCGCGACAAAGCCTGTGGCTGCGCGGTCACAAATGTCTGGCTGCCCCCCGGCAAATGGCATCACTGGTTCACGGGACAGACCTTTGAAGGACCAGCCGAGGTCACCCTTATGACGCCACTCAGCCAGATTCCGCTCTTCGTCCGCGCCGGTGGCATCATCCCGACTATGCCAAAGATGCACCGCACCACTGAAGCTCCAGTGAATCCGCTCACCTTCCATATCTTTCCCGGAAACAGCGGCTCCTTCCGGCTTTACGAGGACGATGGCGATAGCCGGGGATATCTGCGCGGAGAATATTGCATAACCCCTGTAGATATGAACGTGAGGGGGCGGTATTGCAACATCGTGATTGGTCCCGCTGAGGGCTCCTATGCCGGTATGCCGAAGCGGAGGACCTACGAGGTGCGTCTGCGCGACCGATGGCCAGCCGAATCCGTTACCGTTAATGGAGAGACAATCCCGCGCATCTCCTCCCTGAATAAGTCCGGCGGGACTTCCTGGTGGTATGACCCGAAGACCCTCAGCGTTGTGATTCGTATCCCCGAATGCTTGATTCGTGATGACGTCAGGATTGCGGTTGGTCTCTCCGATTGGTGTGAAACAATCCTGCGCAATGGGCTAAAGGGGCGAGTGGCACTATTGGCGGAATTGGCGGAACGTTATGGTGAAGAAACCCCGCGGGAGGTTACCGTCGCCCTCGATGAATTCCCGCAACTTTTTGAGCCTTCACCCAAGGTAGACCCGGCGCAGGCTATCGCGGAATGGCTTGATTCCGGCTGGGTCAATCTCGCCATCGCCCTTTCGCGGGCAGACGTGAATGCAAAACTCGCACGGGAAGCAGGTTTGCGTATGCTCGGTCTGGCTACCGACTTGATGGCAACGGCGGATGATGGAGGCAAAATCAGAACATCAGCCACTGTCACGCATCTTCATCCCACGGATGGGCTATCCGCCAAATTTGACTTTGTTCTTCCCGAGGGTTACCTGATTTCTGG
>CAZGKP010000240.1:4178-5994 GCA_964526215.1 uncultured Candidatus Sumerlaeota bacterium | reverse complement strand
AATTTTTGAGCCTCTATAGAAGTCTGCTTTTCGTAGCTTTGCCAAGATGCGCCCCATGTGGAAAGCCTATTCATACTGTTGTTGCTGAAAATACCGATGATGTTATATATATGGTCGTAACGGCATATGTCCCCGAGCCAGAATACTGGAGTGATAATTTCAGACAAAGGAGAAAAAAATGAGATGCGTGATTTGTAAAAACGGAGAGACTCACCCAGGCACAACGACAGTTACGCTCCAACGTGGAGAGACAACGGTCGTTATCAAAGGCGTCACTGCCGAGATTTGTGATAACTGCGGTGAATACTATTTAAGTGAAGACGTTACTGATGAAGTGATGATGCAGGCAGAGACCGCCGTTCGTAACGGCGCTGAAGTGGAAATCATCCGATTCGAACCGAATCGGGTTCGTAGTATGTCGTTTATGGGATAACGTTCCGATGGTTGTTGAATGAATTGCCTGTGGGGGGGGAAATCAAAGTGGGCGTCTGTCTGTTTATTGGCGGACAGCCTTTTTTTAAGGACGAAGGACGAAACAATTGCGGATTTGGGATTGCGGATTGCGGGATGTTTTGATTACGGATTTCAGATTGCGGAATGCCAATTGTGGCCGCTGCAGGCGGACTGATGACGCCTATGTTTCTCGGTGCGCATATGTCAATTGCGGGCGGCGTGGATAAAGCTATCCTGCGCGGAGACGCTATCGGCTGCACCGCTATCCAGATATTCCTTAAATATAACACGCGCTGGCGTGGTAAACCCATCTCCCAAAATGAACGCGCGGCATTCTTTGCTAATCAGAAAAAGACCGGGCTTACCCGCTGCATCGCACACAATTGCTACCTGATAAATTTAGCATCACCAGATGATGTCATTTACGCGAAATCTCTCGCCGCAATGCTCGACGAACTGGAGCGCGCCGCATTTCTCCGCATCGGTTTTCTTGTGATTCATCCCGGCTCGCACAGGGGTAGTGGCGAGGCAGCGGGCATCAAAAAAATTGCCCATAGCATCAATCTTCTCCTTGAAAAGACGAAGGGGTTCCGTGTAAAGATATTGCTTGAGACGGTGGCGGGACAGGGCACGGGCATTGGCTATCGTTTCGAGCAACTGGCGGACATAATCGGGCGCGTTAAGAATCGGCGCCGCATCGGCGTTTGCCTCGATACGGCTCACATATTCGCCGCTGGTTACGACATTCGCACAAAAGCCACATACGAGGTTACAATAAAAGAGTTCGACCGCACAATCGGACTGAAGCGCATCTGTGCATTTCACTTAAACGATTCAAAGAAACCACTCGGCTCCCGCATTGACCGACACGAGCACATAGGGCACGGTTTTATCGGTCTGGATGCGTTTCGGTTTCTCTTAAACGATGAGCGTTTTTCAGAAATCCCCCAAATCCTTGAAACGCCAAAAGGACCGGGACTGCTTTGCGATGTGGAAAATCTCCGCGTGCTAAAAAGCCTGATTGACAGCCCGCTCGGACAATAGGCGAAATTTAGCTCTTGTATATCTACCGCTCGATTTGGGGATAGAGAGTTATATCTGTGGACGTCGGACATCTTCTATCTGCTTTTGTTACCTACTATGTGCACAAAGCAAATGGGAAGGTAAAAGGTAATGTTTCCCAACAAATTAGCTACGGGTCATAGATTAGCTTTGACTATTAGTGCGATATGCATTGCCCTTATTTTTTGCATACTGGTTTTTGGGAGGAGAGGAAAGCCTCCACTTAGTGCCCGCAAGTTTACGGTGGCAAGGGTGAAAACCCCGATTCCGCCAGATGTAACCCTATCGAGAACTGCAACGC
>CAZGKP010000240.1:0-4168 GCA_964526215.1 uncultured Candidatus Sumerlaeota bacterium | reverse complement strand
AGAACCAGCCCTGACCCCAAATGCCCGCAATCTCTCCACGAGTATAGTAACGGCTGAAATCCATAAGACAAGCGCCAAGTGTCTCTTGATTCTTAAAGGCAGAGTGTTACTTCAGGACGGTTCGCCAGCAGTAGGTTCCATAGTCATCCTTGAAAAGCCTAAATTTTTCCCAAATCGCAAGTTTTCCTTCCATAAGTTGGTAGAGCAAACTCTTGTTGACTCAAAGGCTAATTATCGTTTCTCGGTTCCAGATAACAAAATCTTTTACCTGAGTGCACGAAAGGATGGCTACGAAAAAACCCCCGTGGTTATTACTGATAATGACACTGAAAAATGGCTCAGCAAACGTAGCTGGACGCGAAGATTAACCAAGGACTTAGTTTTGCTGCCAGCCGCCCATATTCGTGGGAAGGTCATAAATGAGCATAATAAAGCCGTGAGTGGTGCGAAAATCTCTGCTGTTCCTTTACTAAAAGAAAACGGGCATCCTGATTTTACTGAATTCAGCCAAACAACAAGCGACAAACAAGGACGTTTTGACCT
Organism: uncultured Candidatus Sumerlaeota bacterium; assembly: GCA_964526215.1. Lineage (GTDB taxonomy): Bacteria > Sumerlaeota > Sumerlaeia > MWCT01 > MWCT01 > CAZGKP01. Next base: position 3,625 of record CAZGKP010000240.1, on the reverse strand, counting down.
GAATAATTTATCCCGGGGCAAGATTGTCCTTAACGTTCGCTCCCCGGATTATGTCCCTTTGTCAAAAGTTCTCAGCGCTCCCGCCGATAGTGTAATTTTGAAATTGAGTTCGGGAGGGGCTATGCTCGAAGGACACATCTACTTAAAATCCTCGGGAGAAGCCGTTGCTCACGCCAGGGTGGAGTTCACCCGCTTCTCAAACTCATCCGAGTTATTCTTCAACATCCCTGCGTACATAATCGAAACGGACATTACTGGAGAATACTATTTTAGGCATCTCCTCCCCGGGGAATATATGATAAATGCCCATAAAGGGAGATTGCATCAGCTGCCACCAAAAAAGGGAGGCTATCATCAGGTCAATCTCGCAAGGGATGAAATAAAAACGGACTATGACCTTTATCTCTATTCCGGACACACTATTCGGGGAAAAGTTACAGATAAAGAAACTGGTGAGCCACTTGATGGCGTAACCGTTTCCCTCGCAGGGGCTTCTACCAGATATAAAGAGGAAGAATGCAAAACTGACGCCGATGGGGAATATGGACTGACCAATGTCTTTGGTCCCTGGGTATATTTGAATGCCCATAAAAAGGGTTATCGTGTAATCAGGACAAAGCCCTCCAGTCAGATTCAAATTCGGCTCGACCCTGAGCAATTGGAAGCGAAGCAGAACATCGAGATGGGACGTGAGGTTACGGTGTCTGGCGTTGTTAAGACTGCTAATGGCATTTCTGTAACCGACGCCAAAGTCGCTGTGGTTACGAGAGATAATTTCCATCGTTCTCAAGAATTTATTTCTGTAGACAATGAAGGGTGTTTCGAGCTGGACGTTGCGCCATTCAAGCCGGTGCGAATTAAGGTGCAGTCACCCGAGTATTATACTGCATACTCCCGGCTGGTGGATGTGCAGGACGTCCCCATATTTGGTATTGATATTATCTTGAGAAAGGGTGCTACCGCCAGGGGGACGGTTGTAAGCCCGGATGGCGCACCCGTTGAGGGTGCAGAGGTCAGTGCCTACCGGTTTCTCTGGATTGGGCGTTACTCTGCAGGGCAAACGTGTGCTAGGGTTAGGTCAGATGAAAGTGGTGAATTTGTGCTCTCCAATCTGCCACCGGCAGAGGTTACACTCACGGCAAGAAAACAAGGATTCACTCCGAGCAAGGAAAAGAAAGTTACGCTCTCTGCCGGCGAGACAAAATCCGGCATCAATCTGGCGGTGAGAAAGTCACATCATCTTGCCGGCAAAGTTACCGACCTTGAAGGAAACCCACTAAAGGACGTATCTATTAGTGCCTATGTAAGCGCACCCGTTGTGAATAGCAGTGGCAATGCCCGAACTGATGCCTATGGGCGTTACCACATTGAGGGGCTCGCAAATCTACCACACACTGTGACTCTCCATCACAGCGAATATGGCAGTAAAACTTCTCGGGGAATCACGGTTGACAGAGATGATGCCGATTTTGTCCTCGGCGGGCAGAAAACGAATGCTAAACTCATCGGTAATATGGTTGGTGGAAATACGGGAAAACCAATAAGTGATTTTTGCGTGATATTTGGTGGAATTGAGCGCGGGAAGAAAGTTCCGGGAAAACCGGGGAGATTTGTAATCGAGAATATCAGGAGAAATGTATCATATAGTCTCGAGATAAAGGCACCCGGATATGCAAACCTCAATGTTAACGTAGTTATACCATCGAGTAAAGACGTCATAGAGCGCACATTTAAGATGTGGCAGGGAGGCTCTACCATTGGGCACGTCGTTTCAGTGGGGCAAAGACAGCCACTTGCCGGTGTGCATATCCACTTAATGGGTGTCGGTAATAAGTGGGAGTTGAGCAATCGCCTGCCGGAGGCAATAACCACAACGGATGCAGACGGGCATTTCCGATTCAACAACGTCTCCATAGGCATAAATACGGTGGTCTTTGTGCCTCATGCCCCACTTGTTGAACTGACCAGAAAGATTGGTGTCCGTCAGGGCGAGACTTCTGATTTCGGCGACGTGGAGATGGGCAGCGGCTCTACATTAAACGGCAGGCTGGTTCAGATGCCGCATGAAAAGGGAATACCAGGGGCACATATTAAACTCTGGAATTACGCAAAGGGAATTACAAGAACCGCCGAAACCGATGCCAGTGGCAGGTTTGTATTCACAGCATTAAAGACTGGAAATTATGATATCAGTGTGAAGCGATACAACATTACCAAATCGGTAGAACTGGATGGAATTGAGACAATAGAGATTGTCTTACGAATTGGCACAGGGCAATTAAAAGGACTGGTTCTGTGGAAACATAAACCCTTGCTTGCTAATGTCTCTCTCTCTTCGCTAGATAGTGGCGCTATGTTTCGTAACACAAGCACAGATACCGATGGCACATTTGAGATTGATAATTTAACACCCGGCAGATGGCGGGTGCAGATTACGTTGATGAATAATTTGATGGGCACAACGGAATGGGTGGATATCGCAGCGGAAAAGGTTACGGAAAAGGCATTTGTGATGCCTTCGGGCAGACTGGTGGGAGAGGTGGTTGACGCCAATGGCGAACCGGTAGCAGGTGCAAAAATATTGGCACAATTAACAAAACCCACTGGCGAAATCTCCCCGCAAGGACACAAGACCAGTTATCGGGTAACATCTAATTCCGAAGGCAAGTTCGTAGTTAAGACTCCCAAGCCGGGCATATATAAAGTCAGTGCCTATGATAAAAAAGCTGGGAATGCAATCGTTCAAGGCGTGGTTGTTCCGGTAGATAGGGACTCGGAAGATATTATTTTGCACCTCGGCACAACGTATGTCGGCACTCTTGTTTCAGTTGCGCTGAATCTTGCAAATGGTGAACCCCTCAAAAACGCCTGGTGTTTTATCTTCACGCCTGAGGGTGGTTTTCCTCACGGACAAAAGCGCAATGATGATGGCGTCCTGTGCATCCCCAATATCCCCATCGGAAAATATCGGGTACTGGTAGGTGCTACAGGTTTCTCAATTGCAAACCACACCATTGAGATAAAGCAAGGTGAGACGGTGAAGTTAAAAGATGCACTTTATGAAGGTGGGGAATTTTGCTGGAAATTTGTAGATAAAAATGGCGCGAAACAGGCTAATATCCCCACTCGCCTGAGCCCCAATGACCCCAATTCTATTGAGAGAATCCACACGGGAAAGTCAGCGCCTAATGGATTATGGAGTCTTGGAGGTCTTTACCCCAGTGAATACACGGTAACTGCCACATTGCCCGATGGTTCCAGCGTAAGCGAAATCATCACAATTAAGCCTCACGAGACCACGAGAAAAGTAACGATAGTAAAATGATACCCTTGATACCCAGATGGATGACAATGGCAGATTCCGGAGTAAACCAAGTTTGAGAAAGTAGAAATTACTTTATAAGTAGGGGGCTACATTACTCATAACCTTAAAGATGGAGATTATTATGAAAGAGGCAATGTTATATGAGGCGCTTGAGGATAAAAGCGTTCGGTGCAATCTGTGTCAGCATCGCTGCCGGATACAGGAGGGGAAAACAGGTATTTGCGGGGTGCGGCAGAATCGCGGCGGCAAACTCTATTCGCTCGTTTATGCAAAGGCAATTGCCCATCATACCGACCCGAT
>CAZGKP010000239.1:0-5994 GCA_964526215.1 uncultured Candidatus Sumerlaeota bacterium | reverse complement strand
ATTTTTGAGCCTCTATAGAAGTCTGCTTTTCGTAGCTTTGCCAAGATGCGCCCGAGTAAACTTTGCGGTTAATTATGAAACTGCTGAACAGTTACGTTTTTTCTTCGGTTCAGTCATTGGCTTTAGAACTTCAGTGCTCCGCTCGATATCCCTTTCAACACTGAGAATCGGTTTGGACAACGGCAGAACAATATGCCGGAGTATGTGCGGTTCAGGGGCGCCATCCACGGTTGCCGCATCAAAGAGGTCGCGCGGCACCGCCTCCCAAAATGCACGTAATAAAAATATAGCAAAAACCTGTCCGCCTCTGATGTATGGCAGGATCAAGACCCAGCGCGTGTTCAGCAGCCCCAGTCTTTTCACAACCATAAATGACGGCATGAGCGTCAGCACACCCGGCACCATCAGTAGCGCAATGATTAGATACTAATAAGAGCAAAAAATAGTTTGCATTTGGCGTTCTTTACATAATATCTTCCATATATGAAAACACAAGATGCTCGTTCGCTTCCATCTGTCGCTCAAGAAGATATTCGTCGTAAGGCGGTAAATGCCATGCTGAGCGGGATATCCCAAGTTGAGATCGCTCGGATTCTCGGCGTTACGCGCCAAGCCGTTGGCAAGTGGATCAAGGCCTACCGTGAAGGAGGAGTAAAAAATATAAGGGCTAAACCAAGAGGTCGGCCCAAAGGAGGATCCCTCAAGCCTTGGCAGGCAGCGCAGATTGTCAAAACAATTACAGATCGTCATCCCGATCAGCTCAAGTTGCCCTTTTATCTTTGGACTCGTGAATCTGTGGCTCAACTTATCCAACAACGTTTCGGCATAACGCTTTCGGTCTGGACCGTTGGACGCTATTTGGCGCGATGGGGGTTTACGCCGCAGAAACCGGTGCGTCGCGCGTTTGAACAAAACCCGCATGAAGTTCAGCACTGGCTCAAGGAGCAATATCCGGCGATTCGTAAGGAAGCCAAGAAAGAGAAGGCCCAGATTTACTGGTGTGATGAAATGGGGCTGCGCTCTGACCACGCGACAGGTTGCACTTATGGGCGCCGGGGCCGAACACCTGTCATTCCAGGCACTGGAAAGCGATTTGGTTGCAATATGATCTCGGCAATCACAAACCGTGGTCGCCTTAACTTCATGGTGTTTAAAAACGTTTTCGGGTAGACGTCTTTATTGAATTTCTGCGCCGCCTTACCAGACAGGCTGGACGAAAAGTCTATCTTATTGTAGACAGACATCCTGTTCATCGCGCAAAAAGTGTCAAGAAGTGGCTTAAGAAAAAGGCTCATTGTATTCGCCTGTTTTATCTTCCGAGTTATAGCCCTGAACTCAACCCTGACGAGTTGTTAAATCAGGACATTAAAAGCAATTCTGTCGGGCGACGTCGCGCATCTAATCAGGAGAAACTGATGAAAAATGTGCGCAGTTACTTGTTTAAACGACAGCGTCAATCACACATCGTGAGAAAATATTTTAAGGAGGAGCACGTTAAATATGCCGCCTTTTGAAATGCAAACTATTTTATGCTCCCCGTAGTAATAACCTGAATCCAGTGATAACTTTCGATTATGTTGAAAACACTTCACATAATTAATGGTTCTGTATCACTCGATAAGTGAAGCAAGCAACACGTAAAAAATAATTTCTCCTCACCACAAAGGCACCAAGACACAAAGCGACACAAAGTAAAAAAATCTTGGTGAATTCTTCGTGTCTTTGAGTCTTGGTGGTTAATATTTTCTTTCACCGACACTGACACAACAACCATAACACTTGCTGCTTATCGCTGGATTTGGGTAATTACTAATAGTAACAGTTTAGCTGTCTTAAACAAACACCTTTTTCTTTTTTCATTACGTCTGAAGCGTATCCGCCATGGCGTATCTTCGATCTACTGCAGGAACACTGTCAGGTTAGGGGGAAAAAAGAAGGGGGCTAAAAGAAAGATGATAACTTTTAGCCCCCGTGGGGGTCTATCCTCTCACTACAAAAGGATTTGCGTCAATACAGTTGCCAATCGCTGATTCCGGACGGATAGTGTCCGCTCAAGCCCTGTGAGCCTGCATAAGGCGGCGTGCCGGTGCTGTTTAATGTCGCCGCGGGTGAGTTGTCGTATAACTTCAGGAAATCGGGGCTTGCTGGGGTGGTGGAGTAGTAGAGCCAACCGGTATTGTCCACGAGTGAGTTCGCGCCGGCGGTCGCGCCTGTGAATACACCGTCGTCTGCGGGATAAAAGTTGTAATCATTTGTCAGAGAGGCGCCGCCCGCTTTGTTGATTCTGGTGCCGAAGCCGGAGATGGTGCTGTCGGTTATGGTCACCGTGCCGCTGTCAATGAGTAGACCAGTTGTCGTGGCGCTGGAGGCACCGTCATAATACAGGTCGCACTGGTCAATGCCTACGGTGGGTGATACCGAACCGACCCAGAGTCCTGCCTTGTCAAAGTTGTGGAAGATTGAGTTTGTGATGGTCACCGTGCCCTTGTGGGCGTGGATACCTCTGGGTGTGCCACCCGGTTTGCCAAGGAATGTGCAATCGTCAATGGTAACATTCGCAGTGCTTGTGCCACCGAGCCATAGACCGAGTTCGACGCCGGATGCACGGATGTTTTTCAGGTTTATGGTCGGACCGCCTGCATCTGCCGTAACCACCGTTGGGCAATTGGTAAAGGTCGCATCGGTCAGGTTTAGAGTCCCGTTCAGCTCTGCATTATTCACAACGCCGTTCAGCCAGTTATTTATGGCGAGCTGGGTGCCACTGGTCAATGCCCCCGCGTGCATACCAATAGCCATACTGGCTCCCGCGCCGCCGTTTATGGTTACGTTTTTCAGATAAGTGTTACCGGAGATGGGCAATATGCCGTTGGGGATATTGTTGCAATTGACAGTGGTGTTTTCGAGGCGAACGTTGCCGTTGGGCACCATTCCATAAGTGCCGTTATCGAGGTTCATAGTGCAGTCCTGGATGGTAACATCGGAAGCCTGAAAAGCCTGTTTTGTGGGGATGTTTATGTATGTGAGGTTTTTCAGGGTGCAGGCGCCGGTGCCGATAATGATTTCCTGAAGCGAGAGTGATGCGCCGGAGAGGCTGCCGTCAATGACGGCGTTATTTGAGGGGTCGAAGTCCACGCCGGTTGCGCTAACGAGGCTGACGGTTTCTCCCGCAGCGGCGCGCATCGTGATTGAATCGGTCGCCATTGTGAGGTCTTCGGTATACGTGCCACTGTAGATTTCCACGATGTCATCAGCCCGAGTTGCAAGGTTCAAACCGCCCTGGACAGTTTTAGAATCACCACTACCATCTTTCTTAACGGTGAAAATCATCTGTCGCTCCAGACCCTGTGAACCCGCATAAGGAGGCGTGCCGGTGCTGTTCAGAGTTGCGGCATTCGAGGTGGCAAGGAGCTGGAGAAAATGCCCGCTTGCATAATTGGTGCAGTAATATAGCGTGCCGGTGTCGTTCACGAGCGAATTGACGCCGGGTGTGACGTTCACGAAGACAGCGCCATCATTGGGATAGAAGTTGTAGTCGTTGGTGAGAGTTCCGCCGGCGGCATTATCAATTCTCGTGCCGTAGCCGGAGATGATGCAGTCCTTGATGTCCACCACGCCGACTGCATTCGAGATAAATAGTGCCTTTGCCGTAGGACTGGAGGCAGCGTCGTAGTAAAAGTCGCACTGGTCAATGGTGATGGTCGGTGAAATTACACCCGACTGCACACCCGCACCCGCGCAGTCGTAAAAGATGGAGTTTGAGATATTCAGTGTGCTTTTATGTCCGAGGATGCCGATGGTGCTGGCGCCGGTTCCCTTAAAGGTGCATCCATCTACGGTTGCCGTGCTGTTATAACCGCCGCCCAGCTGGATACCATAGTTGCTTATCTCTGCACGGACGCCTGTAAAACCGACCGCATTAGCGCCATCTGCATAAAGGGCGTGGTCGCAATTGGTAAAGGCGGAATTGGTTATGGTGGTTGAACCATTAACATTAGTAATGGCGCCATTTCCGCCTGTCCAGCCATCAATCTTGCTACTGGTGATGGTGAGTGTGCCGGGCGCATTTATGATGATGCCTCCGCCTGATGATGAATTGCCATAAAATTCGACATTATCGAAGACGACATTTCCGCCAATCGAGATGATGCCGAAATTTGTAATGCCGGAGCAATTGACGATAGTGTCTTTGATGGTGCAGGTGCCGCCTGCCGGAACCATTCCATTTGCCACGCTCGAGATGTTCATAGTGCAGCTCTGGATGGTAAGGTCAGCCGCCTGGAACGCTTGATTTCCTGCGATGTTTGTCCAGGTGAGGTTTTTGATGGTGCAGGCGCCGGTGCCTGCAATGGGTTGTTGTATTGACAACAATGCACCGGTTTGACTACCATCTATTATGGCGTTGTCGGAGGGGTCAAAGCTTGCGCCGGTGGCACTGACGAGGCTAACGGTCTCTCCGGCAGCCGCCATTATTGTGATTGTCGGTGTCGTCATCGTGAGGTCTTCGGTGTATGTGCCCGCGTAGATTTCCACGATGTCGCCCGATTGCGCGGCGAGGTTAATTCCGCCCTGAACTGTGGTAGAATCACCTCCACCGCCCTGTTTTACGGTATAAGTGGCTGCCCAACCGAACTGACAGATTGCCAATGCCACGATACAGAGGAGTAGCAAACGGCTCATTCTCTTAAACGTTCGTTTCCCCCTTTTTCATAGTTTTCCCTCCTTTCCAGACGTTGGAATTTGCACTTTTATCGAATTCACCTCCTTTTCTTGACAGGGTCCTCAGTTGCTAAAAGTGAATTGCCGCAGCCCGCCATAGCGGCAGATGTCCCCGCGGCTCACCGTCCCGTTTGTCGGGTCATAGAAAGCCTCGGGTGCCAACCTGTTTTCGGGGGATGCTGCAGAACCACGACCCATAATCCACCGCTGTCCTCGCGGTCAGGACCGAAGCTTGACAATCCCCAACCGTTCTCGTGCCAGTAATCCGGTAAACCCCTGTCTGCCACAAACTCGGTGTAATTGGTGTAATAGTAACTCTTCCTGTCCTTATAGAGGTCGCTGCCCTGTTCAATGAAGGGGTCTCTGAAATTCACACTCGTCATATAAGCCTGCGGCGTGGTCAGGACGGTCAGGAGAATTGTGGTATCATTTGTCCACCAGGTCGGCGGATTTCCTTCCTTTTCAGAAGGATAATGATTACAGTCCGTGCAGTATGCCTCTATTGCGGTTGCCAGACTGCGGTGGTCCGCCTTTACCCGGGAGACCTTGGAGCGTATCTGGGCATCCAGGAAATTCGGGACGGCAATTGCTGCAAGGATTGCGATGATTGCCACAACAATCAATAGCTCAATCAACGTAAAGCCTCTTCGCTCGAGCATATCTTCACCTCCTTTCATTGTCAGTTGTCAGTCGTCAGTTGTCCGTTGCATTTTTACGTTTAAGTTTGCGAACTTTATGGCTTTGTCCACTCCGAATTCTTCGAATCACCGATTACGCCCCGGCTGGTGGCGGTGCAGTGGACGCACGCACTATCAGCTCGGTTGGGATATACTTCCGCACCGGTTTTGAAGGGGGAGTGCCTTTTATGAGCTGCTTTGAGAGCAGATTGACCAGTTCGGTTGCCTCCTTTTCGATAAACTGCCCCACTGTCGTCAGCGACACAGGCAGCATAGCCGAGAGTGCCACGTCATCGAACCCCATTACCGACATCTCCGCTGGAACCCTGACACCAGCACGCAAAAGTCCATTCAATACACCAATCGCCACATTATCATTGTAAACAAATACCGCCGTTGGGCATGGCTTTAGCCCCAGCAGATGCTCAACAATGGCAAAACCCGCCTGTGTGGTGTTTTCACAATCAATGACAAAATAATCCTGAGCATAAACTCCTGTTCCGGCAATCGGATCGTAAGATTGTAAAGAAAAATAAAATACTATTCTCCCGTTTTCAGGCAACGGATCAATGCTTATATCAATATTTCCTGATTTATCTGA
>CAZGKP010000238.1:0-6003 GCA_964526215.1 uncultured Candidatus Sumerlaeota bacterium | reverse complement strand
ATTATGGCAGCCGTGAGCGCCGAGGAGATTTTGGTCGAATCGCGCCAGGGTGGGAAAAATTTCTCCTGGTATTCCGAGATAAAGGGGGACTGGTTTGACAGCGTGGCAAAGAGTTACGCCCGCGGTTGTTCACCGGAATCTGTCGGTTCACGTTTTGTAACGACTGATGGGACGCCCCCGGATGCCGAGGCAAGATTTTGCCCCATTATCCCCAAGCCGGGGAAATACGACATTTATGTAACCTGGGGCAGGAGCGGAAATGCATATCACGCAAAATACATCATACGTAACGGCACAAAAAAAGAGGTGAAGTATTCAGACCAGGCTGGCTGGGGGGGGGATTTGCCGTCAAACCCCAATAGATGGATTCTCCTTGGCACATTCGATCTACCTGCAGGACAGACTGCTTACGTGTCCGTAAACAGCGCAGAGGTCACGGGAAAACCGGATGTAAAGAACCTCGGACGTCTGTATGCCGATGCGGTGAGATTTGTGTCTTCCGGTGCCGTCTCAACACGCCCGCGTATTCGTCCAACCCCCTCTCCCGTTTTCCACCCACAAGTTACTCCGTCATCGCCGTTTGCGTTACTCGCAACGCCGCCGCCTTATCCTACCCCAACACCACTCATTGCACGCACCCCCGCACCCTACGTCGCTTTCGGACAAGTACAGTGGTATAACACTTACCGCGAGGCGCTCCGTGCAGGTGCTTTGAACAATAAAAGCATTCTTTTATTTCTCTACTCAGGACGCGGTAAGGTCTCCCAAAAGATGGATAGTGAAATCTTGAAAGCCCCCGGAGTCACTGCCAAACTCGCTCAATATTATGTCTGCTGCAAACTGGACATCTCACAGAATGTGCAGCTTTGCAACTATTATAGCGTTTTCAAAGCCCCGGTCTTGATTTTTCTCGATTCCCGCGGATACTCCAGGGCACGCCTTGATACACTTTTAACCCCCGCCCAGCTAACTACAGAACTCGAGAAATACAAATAGTTAACCTGAATCCAGTGATAACTTTCGATTATGTTGAAAACACTTCACATAATTAATGGTTCTGTATCACTCGATAAGTGAAGCAAGCAACACGTAAAAAATAATTTCTCCTCACCACAAAGGCACCAAGACACAAAGCGACACAAAGTAAAAAAATCTTGGTGAATTCTTCGTGTCTTTGAGTCTTGGTGGTTAACATTTTCTTTCACCGATACTGACACAACAACCATAACATTTGCTGCTTATCGCTGGATTTGGGGTTAATATTGTCCACTGTCTATTGTCCATCGTTCGTTGTTAATTTTAATTGTCCGTTTTATCCGCCTTTGGCGGATTCAATTGTCAGCGGGATGCCCGATGGGGATTATGTAGAGAGGCTTATGGTCTTCGGGCAGCGAGAGTAGTTCCATCACGGCATCATCCCTGAATGCACCTATGGGGACTGCCCCCAGACCGAGCGCAACCGCCTCCAGGAGCAGATTCTGGGCGGCGTGCCCCACCTCTATGTGGGTGTAACGAATCCCCCTGTTGCCATACTTTGCGGTCACCCTTTCATATACGGCACAGATGACAATATCTATCGGTGCCTGAGCGACGTATTGCTGACCAAGGGCAGCACGGGCGAGGGAAGCCCTGAAGTCTTTGTCTCCCAGGCGTTCCAATTTGTGCCCCGCTGGCTGATAGTGATATAGCCCGTCGGCTTTCACTACATAAACCTCAAGGGGATACAGTGCCCCCGCCGACGGAGCAGACCTGAAACCCATCCTCGGCTCCGTTATTCCCTGTGTTGCCCAGAGCATCTGCGAAATCTCATCAATTGTTAATCCCTGAGCGGTAAATGCCCGCTTTGACCTCCTCTTCTGGATGCACTCCTCAAGTGAGATGGTGCCTTTCAATCTCGGCGCCGGTAACTTTATTATCTTTCCCGCCTTTTCCGACTTCATCTTCGTCCTCCTCTCCTTACACGCCGAATAAATAGTAAAAGATAAGAAGACCAATGCAACCCCGATTATTATGGCGAAGCGATTTTTCATTTTTTCACCTCCTTATTTTTGAAGCAGTCCTTTTGAGTCGCCACGGCGACTCTCCCAAAAGTATGAAAATATACTTTAGACAGGATTGCCCGCCTGTGGAGGGATTGCACGGATTTCACGGACAAAAACCATCCGTGTCAATCCGCGTTATCCCGTCTAAAAAATAAATTTTCGGAGCAGAGAGGGCGGAACATTGGTCTGGTCGCGGCTACATCCCCTCAATGTGGCGATACTGGAGTTCGTAGAGGCGGCGATATATGCCATTTTTAGCCAGTAGTTCCTGATGAGTTCCCTGCTCACGCACACGCCCTTTATGCAGCACAATGATTTTGTCGGCGCTCCTTATAGTGGATAGCCGATGCGCAATCACGATTGATGTGCGTCCCTGCAAGAGATTCGCAAGCGCATCCTGTATCAAGAGCTCCGTTGCGGTGTCAATGTTCGAGGTCGCCTCATCCAAGATAAGCAGTTTCGGGTCGAAGGCAAGTGCACGGGCAAATGCTAAAAGCTGCTTTTGCCCCTGCGAGAACGTTGCGCCTCGTTCCCCAACCTCCTGGTAGTATCGTTTCGGGTATCGGTTAATAAACTGATGCGCATTCACTGCTCGCGCAACGCGTTCAATATCGGCGTCAGTGAGGGAATCGTTACCGAGGCGGATATTGCTGGCAATGTCGTCGTAGAAAAGAAAGACGTCCTGAAGCACAAGCCCGATGAGTGAACGTAAATCGTGAAGGCGAAATGCACGTAATTCAACATCGTCAATTGTGATAGCCCCACGCTCATAATCGTAAAAGCGACAGAGCAGATTAATAATGGAGGTCTTTCCCGCCCCGGTTGCCCCCACGATTGCCACGTTTTGACCCTTCTCCACGGTAAACGATAAGTCGCGCAACACATATTCATCCCCATCGTAAGCAAACCAGACATTCTTGAACTTGATTGCACGATTCAAGCGAGGGGACGGCGCGGGCACCGGCGGGTCGGTTATGAGGGACTTTGTATCCAGCAGTTTGAAGATACGTTCCGATGACGCCATTGCTGCCTGAAGTAGATTGTATTTCTCCGAGAGGTCACGTATAGGCTGGAAAAAACGATTGATGTATTGGATGAATAAAATCAGTGTGCCGATAGTAACGGCGCCACGAATCACGCCGCCTCCGCCATACCAGATTAAGAGTGCGGTGCCACTTGCCGCAATCAGCACCACTGTGGGGAAGAATGTCGCATGCTGGAATATGGCATCCACATTGGCTCGGCGAAGCCTGTCATTCAGGCGTGTGAAATCCTTGAGATTTCTCTCCTGGCGATTATAGATCTGTATGGTGCGCATACCTGAGAGATTTTCCTGGAGGTATGAATTTAGTCGGGCAAGGCGTACACGGATATTCCGGTAAATTTCACGGATATGTGAGCGGAAATTATGCGCCAGTGCAAACAAAAATGGAATTGTTACAAAAACCACAAGCGCCAGTTTCCAGCTCACAATGAGCATCAGAACCACAATACCCACTAAAAGGAAAAAATCTCCCACAATCGCCACCACCCCGGAGGCAAAGAGCTCATTCAAGACCTGCACATCGCTTGTGATGCGCGTCATAAGCCTCCCTACGGGATTTTTGTCAAAGAACTTTAGCGAGAGAGATTCCACGTGTCCGAAAATCTGCAAACGCAGGTCGCGCATCGCCCGCTGACCAAGCAGATTCAATAGATATATCTTTGAATAATCAAATCCGAAGCCAGCAAACAAGATTACGCCGTAGAGCATAGACATTCGCCCGATGCCCGCATAATCCCCTTTTGATATATGGACATCAATCGCAACCTTTATAATATACGGGAGGGCAAGTTCTACCGCTGACACGAAAAGCGAGGCAAGAACACCCACCGCCAGCAGGTGTCTGTAAGGTTTGACATAGGTCAACAGGCGACGCATCAATCTTGCATCGTAAGCCTTACCAAGGACATCCTCTTCGTGGTAATAATTTGCAGCCATAGAAAGTATCAGCCCTCTACGACTTTTTCAGGGTTGTGCATAGAAATAATTAACCCCCGCATCGCCGTATGGAGGCCTTATTGAACCTTCAGAAAACAGGTGGGTGCCCTCACGACCGCTTTTAGAGTTCCCGGCTCGCTACCCAAAGGCATCGAGGCGGGACATTCTAGCCACGGAAGGATATTTGGGCTCCCTTCTCGAAGGTGCTGGCTCAATAATACTTCCACCACACCAACGTAGCAGGGGTTAAACTTGCCGCCTAATCTCAAATAACTAAACATAACCTCTCATATCACCCTTACTGCGTCAAGAAAAAAAGACACAGCAGGGGATGCTAATTTCGTTCAACAGATTCAGGCTTGCCCGCCTCTGGCGGGGAGCAACATCGGATGAGACGTGATTTGGAGACATTCACCTCCACTGCTGGGGAGAAAATAAAGTAAAAAAAACTTGCAAGCGTCGTCTCCGGTGGGAAATAATCCCCTACATTACTCAGGAGTGATAGCAAATGAAGATCAAATTTGCCAGGGACACTTTGATTCATGCCACAGATGTGGTTCATAGTCTCGTCCTTCCCCAGACAAGTCTGCCTATCCTGGGCAACATCTTAATCAGGGCGGTGGGTGATGAGGTCACGTTCTTCACCTGTGATATGGAGTCAACCGTTCGATGCACTGTAAAAGCGCAGGTGGAGGAAGGGGGGGAGATTACGGTTCCTGCCACCCCATTCAACGTACTTGTCCGCGAGTTGCCGGAAACCCAGATTAACCTGTGGCTGGATGAAGATGAAAACGTCCATATCGAAGCAGAGCAAAATGTTTACCGGCTTCAGACAATGTCCCCGACTGATTTCCCGACCTGGAGCGACTTTGAACCTATTACGTCTTTCGAGGTGGAGCAAAAGGCTCTCAAGCGGATGATAGATAAGATAATCTTTGCAATCCCACCCAAAGACCCACGCAAGGTTCTACTCGGTGCCTATCTTACCGTGAATAAAAATTTGCCTCCCGGAGTGGAGGCGGATACAAATGCGGCTCGCTTGCGTATGGTCGCCACAGACGGCAAAAAACTCGCCTATATTGATGCATGCGCACCAGGCGTGGAAGGGGAGCGGGAAATCGGCACCATTATTCCACAAAAGGTTCTTTCTGAACTCCAGAGACTCCTCGGCGATGAAGGAATGGTCTCGGTCGGCATTGGTGAACGGCAGGTCTTTTTCCGCTTTGCCGACACCGAGTTTAAGACAAATAAGATAGAAGGGGAATTCCCAAACTACGAAATGGTAATCCCTGAGGCATTTAACCACAACATCCCCTTTGAAAAAGCGTCTTTTCTTACCGCCATCAAAAGGGCATCAATCATATCTGAAGATAAAAACAATTCAATCATCTTTCACTTCAAACCCGGTGAGGTAGAGCTCTCGGCAATGACATTTGACCTCGGCTCGTTTCGGGGCAGTTTCCCTATTGAATACGAAGATGAGGAGTTTGAACTGGCTTTCAATTACAAATACCTGCTTGACGTTTTGCATGTGATAGAGACCAAGAGACTCACAATGCACGTCAAGGAACCTGACCAGCCCGTTATCTTTCACGAAGAGGGGCACGAAGATACCCTATACCTCATTATGCCGATTAAATTCAGCACCCATGAGGCAACATCTGGGGAAGAATAACGGTTGCCTCCCCTGACATCACAACACCTGTGGAACATTCGCCTGTGGCGAAATGCCAATCAATGTCCTGATTATTCATTTCCCGACGAGAATTTTGAATGCGGCGTAAAGTCGGCGGAAGAATCCGCGTGGTTTTTTCACTGCTACTTTTTTCATTTCGGAGGCGATAAATTCGACAGCTTTGAGGCGAGCCTCACGTTCCTCTTCCTCGCGCAGGAGCCTTTCATATTCCTCCAGGGGCTTGACCTTCAATAGTTTTTTTATCTACATTATACATTCTAGCTAAACCTCTCATAGAATATGAA
>CAZGKP010000237.1:0-6035 GCA_964526215.1 uncultured Candidatus Sumerlaeota bacterium | reverse complement strand
TTTTTGCAAGGGGGGGGCGTGCCACCTTTGACCTTGAATCTACGCAACGTCCCGAAGTGGAGGAATTTTTATCGGAGCATCCCGGTGATTATCGAATCTTAGATACTCGAAATCCCAATAGCGCAATGTCATTGAGCGCGGAGGATATCTGGGGGGAGGCGCCGCTCCTGACCCTACGATATGCCCGGTTTATGACATTTACACAGGGAGGCGATCCCGACAAGGCAACCCAATATATCACATTCTCACACGATAACCGGTTATATAAAATGCTTCGTTGCCGCTACCTCTTTATGCCCGCCAGAGGCTGGTTCAAGCCCGCCAGAGATGGGATGCGCATCATTGATGCCGGGAGTGTGATGCCCAGACTGAACCTTATTCAAGATTATGAGGTGATTCCGGGGCGTAAACAGATTTTCGCAAAAATGTCCGATGATGCATTTGACCCCCGAAACCTGGTGATTCTTGAATCGGAGCCCCTTCCAAAACCCGTTGAATCGGACAAAAAAGGAGTGGCGAAGATTGTTAACTCCTCGATAGATTATGTCATTATCGAGGCAGACGTGCCCTCCCCGGCAATTTTATTGATAACGGATGGATATAGCAAGGGCTGGCGAGTATGCACTCTGCCAGGAAGTGTTCAAAAAAAATACGAAGTTATGCCTGCAAACTACATTCTTCGTGCCATACCTTTAACGAAAGGACATCACCGGTTCCGCCTTGAATATCTACCCAGGGCATTTCAGATTGGGAAATGGGTATCACTCATCTCGCTCATTGTATATCTCGGTCTGGTTATATGGTATTTGAGGAGGCGGACAACCCCGATACCCCCTTCCGAGAGACCCTCAAATTAAGAGCCTAAGCTTTTTTCAAGACTTGGCTTAAAAAAAGAATTTAAAATTAAAAACTGATGCATCGGTAAGGAGTGTTAAAGCCGCAGATTGCGCAGAATGTTCGACCACTTTCAGTGGCTCGAAAGGAAGACACAGATTTATAACGTGTTTAATATCAGTAATCTGTGTCATCTGTGAAATCTGCGGCTCCCTCAATGTTAGACTTTTTACATACACGTCAGTTGTCAGTTTTAGATTCTAACTTGATAGAAACTCAACATCTACAAAATGTTGTAGACGTTTGCGCCTTGAGCACATATTTACACATCACATTCAGGCGGTTATAATACTAAGCTATTACGGGGAAAACCAGTATTTATCAGGGTTTCCTCGACATCGTCTTTCTCATATGCCTCTGCAGGTTTCAACTAACAATGGACAACGAACTAACGTCGAACATCGAACGCTGAACATCCAATGGACAACGGACAATTATAGCCCTTTACCCCAATAGCAATATCGCGGCAAATTGGTGTCCATCTCCTCGTTGTTTCCTTCCTTTTTTATTGCAACTCGCTTTAACCTTTCATAAATCTCCATATCGTCGGTGCGAAATTTTCTCGGGAAAAGGAGAAACTATGCCTCTGCTTGTTTTGCTCGGTTGTCAGTGGGGGGATGAAGGTAAAGGGAAAATCGTTGATGTCCTGTCGGATAAGGTTGACCTCGTTGTGCGCTATCAGGGCGGGAATAACGCTGGTCATACTGTCGTTATTGCGGGGAAACAATACATCCAGCACCTGTTACCTTCGGGCATCCTCCACGAGGACGTTACCTGTCTTATTGGTAATGGTGTCGTGATTGACCCCGAAGTCCTTAAAGAAGAAATTGAGACTCTTGAGAATGGCGGTATCAATGTGCGTGGACGTCTTTTAATTTCCGAAAATGCCCACCTGATTTTGCCGTATCATCGCCTTTTAGATAAGGCGCTGGAGAAGCTGCGAGGGAAGGGTAAAATCGGCACAACGGGTCGCGGCATCGGGTGCGCCTATGCCGATAAGGTTATGCGTCAGGGAGTGCGCGTGCTTGATTTGCTCGATGAGAGCCGTTTCACAAAAAAAGTCCACGCCGCACTTGCCTATTACACACCCATATTTGAGAAGGTGCTGGGAGAGGAATGCCCATCCGCTGATGATGTCATCAAAGAGATATACCCACTCGCCGGTTTCATCAGGGAATTTGTTGTGGATGGCGTATCGGTTGTGAATAGATACATAGATAATGGCAGTCGTGTGCTTGCAGAGGGCGCACAGGGGATTTTGCTGGACATTGATTTCGGGACGTATCCCTACGTAACGTCATCAAACCCATCTCCGGGTGGGGTCTGCACGGGTCTGGGCGTTGGACCGCAAAAAATCACGGGGATACTGGGTGTTGTAAAGGCATATACAACGCGCGTGGGCAGTGGACCGCTCCCAACGGAGCTCCTGGACGGAACGGGTGAGAAATTGCGCAGGGAGGGGGTGGAGTTCGGCGCAACAACGGGTCGCCCCCGGCGCTGTGGATGGTTTGATGCCGTCGCCGTCAGACGCTCACTCCAGCTCTCCGGCATAAAAGATATTGCAATAACCAAGCTGGATGTGCTTGATTCTTTTGAGACGCTAAAGATATGCACCGCTTACAGATATAAGGGAAAGAGGGTGGAAATTTTTCCCTTCGGTATTGAGGATACATCGGAGGTGGAGCCGATATATGAGACGGTGTCCGGCTGGCAGAAAAAAACGGAAGAGGCGAGAAATTATGATGACCTCCCCGATGCCGCAAGGGCGTATCTTGAAAGGATAGAGGTTCTGCTGGATGCCCGCGTAGCGATGGTATCAGTTAGTCCCGACCGCGAAAATACAGTAATCAAAAAGGATTCCTTCTGGGAATAAGGTAGATAGAACAATAGCAGTTCAGCAACAATTTCCTTAGAACAAATTATTTTTGAAGGGGCTCATGATGATTTACAAGATAATAGTAATTATACAAAACCGCGTTAATCTTGTCAATCCCGTCTAAATTTTAAATGGTTATCCTTACTCGCATTGAATTATTTTTTGTCGACCTGTTCGGAACGGCAGGCGGGATGCTGCTATTGCTGGGGCAGTGCCTGCTTGAGACGCGCTATCTCTTCTCGAATATGCGGCGCCTGCTGCGCCAGCTTGTGGAAGTCGGCTGGAATACACTGCCGCTCGCCACGATGATTGGTGTGTTCACGGGAATGATAGTCGCCCTCCAGACCGGCGTGGAATTGAAAAACCTCGGGCTTCAACAACAAATCGGGACAATTGTGGGGCTGTCGCTTGTGCGTGAGATGGGTCCGGTCTTCACGGCGTTCATAATTTCGGCACGTGTGGGTGCAGCCTGGGCGGCAGAACTCGGCACAATGAGCGTATCGGAAGAGATAGATGCACTGCGCTCCCTTGGGATACGCCCTGTGCGATTTTTGGCGATGCCGCGCTTTGTCGCCGCTGTTATAATGCAACCCCTGCTGACCATATACTCCATCGTGGTAGGGATGTGGGGCGGCGCAGTCGTCTCGGCAAATTACCTCGGTGTGCATAGCCACATATTTTTTAGGAAAATGTTCCGTTCTCTTGAAATGCACGACATCACCCTGGGGCTATGGAAGGCTGTCCTCTTCGGGGCAATATTTTCCATTGTGAGCTGTTACACGGGGCTAACGACCCATAATGGCGCCAAAGGCGTTGGACGCTCCACCACACGTGCCGTTGTGGTATCGCTCTCACTAATACTCATTGCCGATTACTTTATGGATAGGTTTGTGGGATAGGGTGTTGGATTATGTGAATGAAGAATAGTGAATGGTGAATTGAGGATTGAGATTCCCCATGAGATTACGTCTCATTCGGAGGTTCCGTCTCATTCATAATTCACAGTTCATAATTCACAATTTATCATTGGCTGTTGGAGTGTTGGTCTTGGTGCCCAAAGACCGAGCAGACCAAGAGTAAGAAAACTGATAACGTCTGATTGCAGAACAATCAGGGGACTATTATGGAGATTGGGGTCAGAAATCTCTATAAGAGTTTTGGTGAAAATCACGTATTGCGTGGACTGAATCTCACTATACCCGAGGGGGAAGTCACCGTAATTGTGGGGGGTAGCGGGAGCGGAAAGAGTGTGCTGCTCAAGCATCTCACGGGGCTTATGCGCCCCGATACCGGTGAAATCCTGATTGATGGGCGCGACATCACCCATTTGCCCGAATCGGTTCTGTTTTCCCTACGTCAGCGTATAGCGATGATATTTCAGTCGGGTGGTCTGCTTGCATCACTCACTGTCGGCGAAAATGTTGGACTGGGGCTTGTGGAACATCGGCTTGCCCCGCGCCCGGAAATCCCCGGAATCGTTGCGGAGAAACTCGCAGTTGTGCGCCTTGAGGGAAAAGAGAATGAGATGCCGGCAAATCTCTCCGGCGGGATGCGTAAACGCGTCAGCATTGCACGTGCACTCACCTTAAGCCCCGAACTCATCCTTTATGATGAGCCGACCGCAGGGCTTGACCCGCCTATGGCAGAGGCAATAGATGACCTGATTCTGGAGCTGGCGCATCATCTCAAAGTTACGTCTGTCGTGGTGACGCATGATTTGTTGAGCATTTTCAAACTTGCCGACACAGTGAATATGCTCCATGATGGGCGCATCATAGAGTCTGCTCCGCCGGAGGAATTCAAGGCATCCGAAAATGAGATTGTGCAGAATTTCATAAGAAGAAAATAAAGAAGTGACATAAAGCCACAGATGGAACATTCACCCATGGTGAATTGCGCAGACTCGTCCGCCGGTGGAGGATTTCACAGATTTAAGATAAGTACATTCAGTAATCTACGCTAACCTGCGAAATCTGCGGCTTCTTCGATTTTGGGCTTCTTATTTAACCACCATATTTGACTTTTGCAGGGGAGGGAAAAAAATGGAAACCACACCAAAATTGGCTGTGCGGGTCGGAATATTTATAGTGGTCGGGGTATTGCTGCTTCTGGGGCTTTCGTTACGGGTGCAAAGATACCTTTTTCGCAAGCCAACGGGTGTATATGCATATGCACTCTTCAAAGATATAAAGGGATTGGAGATTGGCGCGCCTGTATTGCTGGCAGGGCTGGAGGTCGGCAGTGTGACCGCTCTCAAATTTGACCCTCAAAAGGCACAGGTCGAAGTTACAATGTTTATACGCGACCCGTATCGCCTGAAGCAGGATTCAAAGGCATCAATCTGTCTAAAGAGTTTACTGGGGCAATACTATATGAATGTGGAATTCGGCAACCCCGCATCCCCCGACCTCCCCTATGGCGGCACCGTTGCTTCCGTTGAGGCGACGGATATCAATAAGGTTCTGGCAACTGTAAGTGATATGGGTAAGGATGTGAAAGAACTCGCCAGTAAATTGAACCAGAATGTGGAAAAGGTCTCACATCAGATTACGAGCCTCATCGAGGAGAATCGTGAAAACATAAAAAAGACCACTGAATCCTTTGCAAGCATCGCTCCCAGGATAGATGCCG
Organism: uncultured Candidatus Sumerlaeota bacterium; assembly: GCA_964526215.1. Taxonomy (GTDB): domain Bacteria; phylum Sumerlaeota; class Sumerlaeia; order MWCT01; family MWCT01; genus CAZGKP01. Next base: position 634 of record CAZGKP010000237.1, on the reverse strand, counting down.
CCATTGACACATTCAATGATGTGATAACAAACGTAAAGCGTGGCAAGGGCACCATTGGTAAACTCTTCGCCGATGACTCCCTATACTGGCGGATTTCCAGTGCCGCCGACACCCTTACGTCTCTCACCGCCGACATCCGCACCGGCAATGGCACCCTTTCCAGACTCATTTATACAGACGAATTAAGCGCCTCCGCCGAGGAGACTTTTGCAAGGGTGCGCCAGGCGGCAGATTCCGTGACCGAGACTGTAACTGAAAACCGAGACCGCATCACGAGCCTTGTTGCCTCTCTTGAGAGACTGACCCCCAGAATTCGTGAGACTATGGATAATCTTGCGGAAGTATCAGACAAGATAAATAGTGGTCAGGGCACTCTCGGCAAGATGGTGAATGACCCGTCATTATTTGATAATACGCGAAGTGCCGTGAATCAGATAAGGGCAACGTTTGAGGAAACCGAGGAACAGAGTGTTGTGCGCACAGTTTTAGGCATCCTCGTCGGCTCGGTGATGTAGTCGTCATCTCCTTGATACCGAAGGCGCGCCATCGGTGGGCGGCAACAAATCCACCAGCATTTATGGAAAAACAACCCACCTCCCAAAGTCCAACCGAATCAATTACACTCAAGGATGGC